>CALCCG010000178.1 GCA_937899785.1 uncultured Erythrobacter sp.
GAGATCAGCCAGATTTGCACGCCCCACCGCCTTGGCAGATCCAAAATGCGCAAGCAGCGCCCGCTTGCGCGTAGCACCGACGCCGGGAACATCATCCAGCGGCGTCGCCCCGATGGCCTTGGCGCGGTTGGCACGGTGGGTACCAATGGCGAACCGGTGCGCTTCGTCCCGCAGACGCTGGACGAAATAAAGCACCGGGTCGTTATGCTTCAACGCAAAGGGGCGTTGACCCGTACGGTAGAACTCTTCCTTACCGGCATCGCGATCAATGCCCTTGGCGACGCCAACCATGTCAATATCTGTCACGCCCATATCGACCATGATCTCGCCCGAGAAATCAGCGGCAAAAGCGGCGTCGATGATCGAGCGCGCCGCGGCCACGCGCTGCGAAATCCGTTCTGCGTCAGGCGGGGTGGATATCACCCCATCAAGGCCGGAGGCGCCTTTGACCTCCAGGTCCACTGGGGCTGTGTCCTGCGCCACGGCTATCCCACCGGCGCCGGCCAACGTCAAAGCGATCAAAAGAGCAGCGCGAGGAAGGTGCATGATCAAAACTACTCGTTGCGGCTGCCAGGCTTGGTAACAGCTACGGCAGCGAGCTCTGCCGGGATGTCGTCTTCGTGGTAGGTCGGGAAGTTAAAGGCGGCGAGCGGATAGAAGGGTACACCCAGATCGACCGACCCAAGCGATCGATCGATCAGCGCGCATTCCGCAATCACTTCGCCGCCTTCGTTCGCGACGGCCGCAATGGCTTCGCGGCTGGAAAGGCCAGTGGTGACTACGTCTTCCACCATTAAGACCTTTGCGCCCGGCTCCAGAGCGAAGCCACGGCGCAGATGAAACGCGCCTTCGGGCCGTTCAAGGAACATTGCGTCCTTATTCAACGCGCGCGCGACTTCGTGCCCAATTATAAGACCACCCATCGCCGGGCTTACGACGGTGTCCACACGCGCCAAAACGTCGCTGGGTATATTCGCCACCGCCGCTTCGGCCAGCCGCGCAGCGCGCGCCGGGGTCATAAGATCTCGCGCGGACTGCAGGTAGTGTCCGCTATGCCGACCGGAAGAAAGCTTGAAATGCCCCTCCAATAGAGCCCCACTGGCGCGGAATTCCGCGAGTACCTCTTCATAGGAAGGCAGGGCAGTTGAGATTTGGGTCATGTACACAAAGTATCCGATGAAGCGGTGGGGAGGCCGCATTGGCTTGCGCGCTCAACATGGCGCCTTGCATATTTTTCTCCCTAGAAGCGCTTGAGGGTATCGGCAAGCGCGGCTAATGGAACAACAGCGTTGACCGACGTGTCGATGCAAAGCCGCTTGCGTTCGAAGCTGTTACGGGCAGCGGAGCGCTAAGCGGTATGGGATCAGAAACTACACTTTTTGGGCACATGAGCATGGGTCATAAGATCGGCCAAATGAAGGTCACTCTCCTCACTCTGTCGGCAGCGCTGGCTGCGCTTTTCGCGCCGGCGGCGTTCGCGCAAGACGAAGCGCCTGCGGAAACGGAGAATTTGCAAGCTTCGGTTATGGCTGAAAGCGTTCCGGAAACGCCTGCCGCGGCCGCATACACGCCGATGGCGCCAACTGAAGGCAAGGGCATGCCGACAGCGTTCCAAGACGATGCGCTCAAGAGCATGACCTTTCAGGACCAATACACCGAAACCGGCGCCTACGCGCTTGGCATGCATGATTACGTGCTGATGCCGACGATCACGCTGATCAGTCTTTTTGTGCTTGGTCTGCTGATCTTTACGGTCGTGCGCTTCAACCAACGGGCCAACCCGACGCCATCCAAAACGACGCACAACACCGCGATTGAAGTGATCTGGACGATCGCACCCGCTGCTATTCTGGTGCTGATCGCGATCCCGTCGATGACGCTGCTTGCGCGCCAGTATGAAACACCGCCCGAGGATGCGATCACGATCAAGGCGATAGGTTACCAATGGTATTGGGGTTACGAATATCCCGACCATGGCGGCTTTGAGGTCGTCTCGAACATGAAGAAGAAAGTGGACGCGCTGGCTGACGGTGAGCCGTACCAGCTTGCGGTCGACAACCGCATGGTTGTGCCCGCTGATACGCCACTGCGCATCCAGACGACCGCAGCCGATGTGATCCACGCCTTTGCGGTTCCTTCGCTGTGGTTTAAGCAGGATGCGGTTCCCGGCCGCCTCAACGAAAAGCTGATCGAGGGTATTCCTGAGGGCGTTTATTACGGCCAGTGCTCGGAGCTTTGCGGTTCGAAGCATGGCTATATGCCGATCGCGGTAGAAGCGCTGCCGATGGACGAGTTTGAAGCCTGGATCCTCGAGCAGGGAGGAGAAGTGCCGGGTGCCGAAGTCGCGGAGGTCGAAGCTCCCGAATCCGAGGCTGAGGAAGAAGAGCCTACCGAAGTCGCTCTGGCCGACTGAGCGAACACGAATTTGAACCGTTAGAACCGAGACTGGGATTATCTGAACCATGGCCACCACTGCAGAAGGTTTCGAGGCGCACCACGATGATCATGCGGAGAGCCACGCAGATCACAAGCCGGGCTTTTTCGCCCGCTGGTTTATGTCGACGAACCACAAAGATATCGGGACGCTGTACCTGATCTTTGCGATCGTCGCGGGGATCGTGGGGGGCGCAATTTCGGGCGTTATGCGCGCAGAGTTGGCTGCGCCTGATATCCAATATCTGCACTGGTTTGCCGATTCCTCACCTGAGGATCTCGCGGCCATCGGCCATATGTGGAACGTCTTTATCACGGCACACGGGCTGATCATGGTGTTCTTCATGGTCATGCCGGCCATGATCGGCGGCTTTGGCAACTGGTTCGTGCCGCTGATGATCGGCGCGCCGGACATGGCCTTTCCGCGCATGAACAATGTGTCGTTCTGGCTGACCGTCGCTGGTTTCTTCAGCCTGCTGTTCTCGATGTTTGTTCCGGGTGGCGGCGGCCTTGGCGCTGGGGTTGGCTGGACGGTTTATGCACCGCTTTCCACGACCGGTTCTGTCGGTCCAGCGGTCGACTTCGCGATCTTCTCGCTCCACTTGGCGGGCGCGGGCTCGATCCTCGGTGCGACCAACTTCATCACCACCATCTTCAACATGCGCGCGCCGGGCATGACCCTGCACAAAATGCCGCTGTTCGTGTGGTCGGTGCTGGTCACGGCCTTCCTGCTGCTGCTCGCTCTGCCGGTTCTGGCCGCGGCGATCACCATGCTGCTGACCGACCGCAACTTTGGCACCACCTTCTTTGATCCTGCCGGTGGTGGTGATCCGGTCCTCTACCAGCACCTGTTCTGGTTCTTTGGCCACCCCGAAGTGTACATCATGATCCTGCCGGGCTTCGGCATGATCTCGCAGATTGTCGCGACCTTCAGCCGCAAGCCGGTCTTTGGCTATCTCGGCATGGCCTACGCCATGGTTGCGATCGGTGTTGTCGGCTTCATCGTGTGGGCGCACCACATGTACACGGTCGGCCTCGACGTGAACACGAAGATGTACTTCACCGCAGCGACGATGGTTATCGCGGTTCCAACGGGCGTGAAGATCTTCAGCTGGATTGCGACGATGTGGGGCGGCAGCCTCGAGTTCAAATCGCCGATGGTCTGGTCGCTCGGCTTCATCTTCCTGTTCACCGTTGGTGGTGTGACGGGCGTTGTGCTGGCCAATGGCGGCATCGATGACAACCTGCATGACACCTATTACGTCGTCGCACACTTCCACTACGTGCTCTCGATGGGCGCTGTCTTCTCGATGTTTGCCGGTTTCTACTATTGGTTCCCGAAGATGAGCGGCAAGATGCACTCCGAGCTCTTGAGCCATATTCACTTCTGGCTGTTCTTTATCGGTGTGAACATCATCTTCTTCCCGCAGCACTTCCTGGGCATGCAGGGTATGCCGCGTCGCTACCCCGACTATCCCGAAGCGTTCGCGTACTGGAATGAAATCAGTTCCTATGGCTATGTCATCATGGCGTTTTCGACGGTGCTGTTCTTCATCAACATTGGCTACGCGTTCCTTGCGGGCCGCAAAGCGGCGAACAATCCGTGGGGCGAAGGCGCGACCACGCTCGAGTGGACTCTGACGAGCCCCCCGCCGTTCCACCAATTTGAGACCCTTCCGGTGATCGAAGACCACCATGATTACCACGATCACTCGGGCGCTGCGCCGCAGCCCGCCGAGTAAGCCGATCGGCCCGCGCGAATGGGGAAGCCGGGCTCGTTGGATCAGGATTTTGGGGAGCGCGCCTGGAAGGGTGCGCTCCTTTTCGAAAGCAATTTTGGACAAGATATGAGCGCAAGCCTTCAGAAAACGCAGAGCAGGGTGCAAGCCCTCCCGGCGGAATGGCGCGACTTTTTCGCGCTGACCAAGCCGCGTGTTATGACGCTCGTTATCTTTACCGCGATCTGCGGCCTGCTGGCGGCGCCGGGCACCATCCACCCGGACCTGGGCCTCACCGCTGTCCTCGCCATTGCGATGGGCGCGGGTGGGGCTGCGGTGCTGAACCAGTGGTGGGAAGCCGATCTTGACGCTGGGATGAAGCGCACCGCTAACCGTCCGCTGCCGGGGGGGCGCATTCGCCGCGATGACGCACGCGACTTCGGCATGCTCCTGTCGGGCATGTCGCTGGTTCTGATGGGCCTGGCCGTCGGCTGGCTCGCCTCCGCGCTGCTGCTCATGGCGATTGTCTATTATGCCGTCATCTACACGATTTGGCTCAAGCCTCGCACCCCGCAGAACATCGTGATTGGTGGCGGCGCGGGCGCGTTTCCACCGCTGATCGGCTGGGTCGCGGTGACCGGCGAAGTGACCGCCATGCCGATCCTGTTGTTTGCGATCATCTTCTTCTGGACGCCGCCGCACTTCTGGGCGCTCGCGCTGTTTGTGAAGACCGATTACGCCAAGGTTGGCATCCCGATGCTGCCCGTGGTCGCCGGAGAGCGCACCACGCGCAACCACATCTGGATTTATACGCTAGTGCTTGCGCCGATAGCGATGGCGCCTTGGTTGATCGGCGAAACAAGCTGGGTCTACGGCACAACGGCTTTGGTGCTGTCGCTACTCTTTATCGCGCTGGCCCTGCCTGTTGCGCGCCGCAACGCGGTGATGGGTGAGCGCGATCCGATGGCCGAGGAAATTCGCCTGTTCAAATTCAGCGTAATCTATCTGTTTGTGCTCTTTGCCGCTCTGGTCGCGGACCGTTTGCTTGAGGCGCTGGGCCTTATCGGTCCAGGCCTTCTTGCGGGAGGCATCGCGGGATGACGCCTGAAGAAGAAGCCGAGTTCAAACGTCGCCAGAAAGCGCGCAACCTTGTCGTTGCGGGCACACTCCTCTTTTTCGTTGCGCTTTTCTACATGATCACCGTGGCAAGGCTCGGGTCGCAGTGATGGCTAGTGTCGCTGTAGACATTCAGACTCAACGTCGTAACGCGCGGACCGGCTTCATGGCCCTCGTGCTAGCAGCGGCCATGGTCGGTCTGGGCTTTGCTTCGGTCCCGCTTTACCGGTTGTTCTGCCAGGTCACCGGATTTGGTGGTACCACCCAAGTCGCAAGCGAGAGCGATGCCGCGCTCGCCGCCGCGGGTGCGACGGGTCAGACGATCTCGATCCGCTTTGATGGGTCGACCGCCGTCGATGTCCCATGGGAATTTCGGCCCATGCAACCCACCGACACGATCACAATCGGTCAGCGCGATATGGCCAGCTACACGGCTCGAAACGACGGTCCGGACACGATTACCGGCACCGCAACGTTCAACGTCGAGCCCGCGCAAGCCGGACTCTACTTCCACAAGGTCCAGTGCTTCTGCTTCACCGAGCAGACGCTGGAGCCGGGCGAAGAAGTGCAGATGCCGGTGGTCTATTATGTTGATCCGGCGATCCTCGAAGACGAATTTATGGCCGACGTAGAGCAGATCACGCTCAGTTACACTTTTCACCGCGCGAAAGAGCCCGTATCCTTGGGCTTAAATCGCGGCGGCGACTAACACTCACCAGCGACGGGAAACGCATCATGGGCGGACAAGTAAACCACGACTATCATATTCTGGACCCCGATCCCTGGCCGCTTGTCGGTTCGTTGTCGGCGCTCGGCTTCACCAGCGGGATGGTGTTGAACTTCCACCCCGAACAGTTCGGCCTTGCGGGTCCAGTGATCATGTGGGCCGGCCTTGCGGGCCTTATCGCGACCTTTTTCATGTGGTTCCGCAACATTGTGATCGAGGCCCAGCGCGGCGACCATACGCCGATTGTCCAACTGCATATGCGCTATGGCATGATCCTGTTCATTGCCTCGGAGGTGATGTTCTTTGTGGGCTGGTTCTGGGCGTTCTTCGACTTTTCGCTGTTCCCGGCGCCGCTCGAATTCCTTCACGGAGCTAACGGGGATGAAACGACCAACCTTTTCCTTTCCGAAGGCAATACCGAGCTCGGCGATCGTGTGCCCAACGGTATGGAAGTGCTCGATCCGTTCGCCCTGCCGCTGCTCAACACGCTGATCCTGCTGTGCTCGGGTACGACCGTGACTTGGGCGCACCACGCTCTGATCCACGGCGATCGCGAAGGCCTGAAGCAGGGCCTGTGGGCGACGGTTGCCTTGGGCGTGCTGTTCAGCTTCATCCAAGCGTATGAATACAGCGTGGCCCCATTTGCGTTTGGCGGAAACACCTACAGCTCGGCTTTCTACATGGCGACGGGCTTCCACGGCTTCCACGTTCTGGTCGGAACCATCTTCCTCGCCGTGTGCCTCTATCGCGCCTATATCGGCCACTTCACCCCGCGCCAGCACTTTGGTTTTGAAGCGGCGGCTTGGTACTGGCACTTTGTAGACGTGGTGTGGCTGTTCCTGTTCGTTGCCGTTTACGTCTGGGGCGGTTGGGGCGCGCCGGTTCACTGATGAGCGGGAGCCCCGCTCCTTACACAATGAAAGGGCAGCTCGGTCTCTACCGCGCTGCCCTTTTCGGTTCGTGCCCTAAATGCGGAGCGCGCACGCTGTTTGAGGCTCCGGCCATGGTCGCCGACCAATGCGGCGAATGCGGGTTGAAGCTGGGAGAGCTTGAGCCAACAGGCCGCGCGGTTCCGCTGCTGCTCACCGTGTGGGTGATCGCGATCCTGATCTGCGCCGCTATGTTTCTCGAACTCGAGGTACGACCGCCTATGTGGGTGCACGTAGTGGTGTGGGCCCCGCTGACCATCGGATTGGAGCTGTTCGCCCTGCGCGTCTACAAGACGCGAGGCGTGTACATCGCCTACGAAAAGCGCCGGACCGCCTATGTGCAAAGCGAGCCGCGATGACTTTGAGAGACCTCCCTATCATCCCGACGATCCTGGTAGTCGCGGCGGCGGCGACCATGGTCGCGCTGGGCATCTGGCAGATCGGCCGGGCGGAGGAGAAGGGGGCGTTGATCGCCGCTTATCAGAACGCCTTGGCCAAGGAGACACCTATCGCGTGGCCCAAGCCTGAGGGCTACGCTGATGCGCTCTATCGCAACGCGTTGGTTGATTGCGAAAAGGTGCGCGGGTTTGACTCCATCGGCGGCAAATCCGCCCGAGGCCGGACCGGTTGGGTCCACATCGCGCGCTGCGATCACCCCGGCATGGGCGCTGCCGATGTCACCATGGGCTGGTCCCTGTCGACCGAACCTCCGGCCTGGGAAGGCGGCGAAGTGATCGGCCGCGTCGCGCCCTATGGCGATACGGTGCGGCTGATCCCGGCTGAGCCGGTTGCGGGGCTTGATCCGCTCGCCCGGCCCGATCCCAACGATCTGCCCAACAACCACATCGCTTACGCTGGCCAGTGGTTCTTTTTCGCACTCACCGCGCTTGTCATCTACTTTCTCGCGCTGCGGTCACGCACCCGTCGGCGCGGCGCTCCAAAGGTCTGACCCAGCGCCGATCTTGCCCGCCAGCCTCCGCGCGTCTAACCCCAGTTCGCATATGCAATATATCTCCACCCGAGGATCAGCGCCCGCGCTGGATTTTGAAGGCGCTACGTTAGCCGGTCTCGCCAGCGATGGCGGGCTCTACGTGCCCGAGTCCTGGCCACATTTCACCCGCGACGAGATCGCTGAAATGCGCGGGCTTCCGTATCACGAGCTCGCCGCGCGCGTGATGGCGCCCTTCGTCGAAGGCAGCCTGACCCGCGAAGAGCTCGAGCGGCTGTGCCACACGGTCTATGGCGATTTCGGGCACAAGGCGGTGACGCCCTTGGTGCAGATGGACCAGACGCATTGGCTGCTCGAACTTTTCCACGGCCCCACGCTCGCGTTTAAAGATGTGGCGCTGCAATTGCTCGGCCATCTGTTTGAGACTTTTCTAAAACGTCGCGACGAGCGCCTTACGATTGTCGGTGCGACCAGCGGCGACACCGGTTCAGCGGCCATCAACGCGGTCGCCGGACGCGACCGGGTCGAGATTTTCATGCTCCACCCCGAAGGTCGGGTGAGCGAGGTTCAGCGCCGGCAGATGACCACGGTGCGCGCGCCCAACGTCCACAATCTCGCGATCGAGGGCAGTTTTGACGACGCGCAGCGCCATGTGAAGCGCATGTTTGGCGACCCCGATGTCAACATGGTTGTGAACCTTGGCGCGGTCAATTCGATCAACTGGGCGCGACTGATGGCGCAGGTGGTCTATTACTTCTACGCCGGGCTGCAACTGGGCGCGCCCGAGCGAGCGGCAGCCTATAGCGTGCCGACCGGCAATTTCGGCGATGTCTTTGCAGGCTATGTCGCCGCTAAGATGGGCCTGCCGGTCGAGCGCTTGATCGTGGCGACCAATATCAACGATATCCTCCATCGCGCGCTGAAAGACGGCGACTACTCAGCGGGAGAGGTGACGCCCACGCACACGCCCTCAATGGATATCCAGGTCAGCTCCAACTTTGAACGCCTTCTGTTTGATTGCGGAGGGCGCGATGGCGCGGCGATGTCAGCGCAAATGACAGGCTTTGAAACGACGCGCGCCATGCAGCTGACCAACAGCCAACGCAAGAACGCGGCCGCGCTCTTTACGAGCGCGAGCGCCACTCCGGAGGCGACAGCTCGCGCTGTTCAATGGGCGCATCGCAATACGGGGCAAGTGATTGATCCCCACACGGGCGTGGGCCTGCATGCGAGCCTGTCTCTGGCCGAGCGTCAAGAGATTGCGCGTGGTGTCCCGATCGTGACGCTTGCGACGGCCCATCCGGCCAAGTTTCGAGACGCCGTTGAACGCGCGGTTGGGGTTCGTTCGGGCCTGCCGACACGCGTGGGAGACCTCTTTGGGCGTGAGGAGCGCTGCACTCATATCTCGGGCGACTACGAAGCCGCGCGCGACTTTGTGCTTGAAAACGCAGTTGGCCGGTTGGACACCGCTGCCGCCTGATGGTTGAGCTTCGGCGCGAGCCCATCCTGATGGAATGCGCAGGCTGGGACGCCTATCGCTTGCTCGACAGCGGCGCCGGGCGCAAGTACGAGACGTTCGGCCCGTACGCCTTTATCCGGCCCGAGCCCCAAGCCCTGTGGCAACCGCGTTTGCCGCAATGGCCTGCAGCGGGAGAGTTCATTCCGGGCTCTGACGAAGATGGCGGTGGGCGCTGGGTCCTCAAGCAAGAACTGCCAGAGATGGGCTGGGAGCTGGGGTGGAAGGCGGTGCGCTTTTCCGCCCAGCCAACGCCCTTTCGCCACCTGCAGTTCTTCCCCGACATGGCTCCCGTGTGGGACTGGATGGGGGAGCAGCTTGTCGGGCGCACCGATGCGCAGACGATGAACCTGTTCGGCTATACGGGGCTCGGTTCGCTTTCGCTGAGTGAGTTCGGACCGGTCACCCATGTCGACGCGTCAAAAAAATCGGTCGCCCAGGCGCGTGCAAACGCGGTGCTTTCGGGGATGGAGGATCGCGCGATCCGCTGGCTTGTCGATGACGCGGCGAAGTTCACCGCTCGCGAAGTGCGCCGTGAGAAGCGCTATGATGGCATCATCCTTGATCCGCCCAAGTTTGGACGCGGGCCCAAAAACGAAACCTGGCGACTGGAAGAAGGGCTTCCCGCTCTCATTGGTGATTGCGCGCGGCTTCTTGACGCTGGGAGCCGGTTTCTTTTCCTAACTGTTTACGCCGTGCGGATGAGCAGCATCGCGATCGCTGGCTTGCTTCATGAGGCCTTGCGGGAATTGCCCGGTATCATCGAGCACGGTGACCTTACCGTGCGCGAAGACGGCGAAGCGGGGCGTCTGTTGCCCACAGCGATTTTCGCGCGCTGGAGCAATCCGCGCTAGGCGGCCAATCACCATGAACTTGACCGATTCGCTCACGCTTGAAGTCGCCGATCTGGAAGTCGATGTCCTCACCGGCATTTATTCCGAGGAAACGGGTAAGCCTCAGCCGCTGCGCATCACCGTGCAGGCGCGCTACGATATTGCCGAGCGCTACGACCCCGACACGCCGCTTGATGCGAGCAAGAACTATATGGACCTAAAGCACGCCGCTTCCGAAGGCCTGCCGCCGGGTGTCCATTTCAAGCTGATCGAAGCGGTGGCCGATCACATTTGCGAAACGCTGTTTGCGCAGGACGCGCGCGTGCAAGGCGTGACGGTAAAGATCATCAAGCTCGCTATTGCAGAGAGCAACGAGAAGATCGGCATCACCCTCCACCGCGAACGCCCGGTGGATTGATGGCGTTGGGCTCGCATGTCGAAGTGGTTGGGCGCGAGCTTGGCAAAACGCGCAGCCCGCTTGATGCGCACGCCGCCTTCGTCGCGCATGACCTTGCATTCGTACAGGACACAATTGAGCGCGACGCTGTTACCTCGCTCACCATTGTCCTTTCTCCGGCCTCTTCGGATCACGATTCTTGGCGGCGCGCGATCGCAGGGGACCTTGCGCGGGCGTACACGCCAAAGCGGGTGAACGTGGCAGCTGGGCGAACGGGCGAGGTGCTTGACAACCTCCTTGCTTTTTTGAGGGATGCGCCCGGCGTTACTGGCCACTATGTTCAGGCGCATGACTAGTCTGAACACGTCTCGAACCCCTGATCGAATCGATCTGGAGGCGCCGACACCCACCGGCATGGTTGACGCCTTTCAGCGCCGGATCACATATCTGCGCCTTTCGGTGACCGATCGCTGCGACTTGCGCTGCACCTATTGCATGCCTGAACGCATGACCTTTTTGCCGCGCAAGGAAGTGCTCAGCCTTGAGGAGCTTTATGACCTCTCCACCGGCTTTATCGCGCGCGGGGTTACAAAAATCCGCATCACGGGCGGCGAACCGCTCGTGCGGCGCGACATCATAGACCTGTTCCGCGCGCTGGGCCGTCATTTGGTATCGCGCGGCGGTAAGGGATTGGAGGAACTTACCCTTACGACCAACGCCACCCAGCTTGATCGTTACGCTCACGATCTTGCGCGGGCGGGAGTGGAACGGGTGAACATTTCGCTTGATACGCTGGACTCGGTAAAGTTCGAGACGCTGACCCGCCGTGATGCTTTGCCGCAGGTGCTCGAAGGGATTGCCGCAGCCAAAGATGCGGGCCTTAGAGTGAAGCTCAACGCTGTTGCCTTAAAGGGTGTGAACGAGGACGAGATTGAGGATCTGATTTCCTGGGCACACGCCGACGGCCATGATGTGACGCTGATCGAAGTCATGCCGTTGGGCGATGTCGAGGAGGAACGGCTTGACCAGTATCTGCGGCTAGACACGGTCCGCGAGCGACTTGAGCAGCGCTGGACGCTGACCCCCACAAGCGCGAACACAGGCGGTCCAGCGCGCTAGTGGGATATCGTGGAAACGGGCGGTCGCCTTGGCCTGATCACCCCGCACACTGGTAATTTCTGCGAGGGCTGCAACCGGCTCCGCGTCACCGCGACGGGCCAGCTTTATCCGTGTCTGGGCGGCTCTGAGCGAGTGGATCTGCGCGCGGCTCTGCGTTCCGAAGAGCCCGACGCGCGGGTGGCTGATGCGCTCAGTCGTGCGCTGATGATCAAGCCTGAAAAGCACCATTTCCGGATGGATGAGCGCGGCGCTGCACCCCATCTCCCGCGTCACATGTCGATGACCGGAGGCTGATCGAGTGGCCGTTACGATCCTCTTCCTGGGCCCATTGCGCGATCTGGCCGGTGAGCCGACGCGTGAGGTTGCGGCGCCGCTTGATTGGGTGGGGCTGCTTGCCGCGGTCGGGCCTGAAGTGGCGGCCCAGCTGGGAGAAGCGCGCGTCAATGTCGCATGCGCGGGAAAGGTGCTGGGCGAAAAGACCAGTCTCAGCGCGCAAGATGGCGACGAGGTTGCGCTGCTCCCGCCGGTTTCGGGCGGCTGATTGCTGGACGCGCTAAGCGATGAAAGACGTCCGCCTGCTGCATCAGCCTTTCATTCCCGGCGCGCTGATCGGCCCGTTCACCAACGCCCATCCAGGGCTTGGCGGCGTATGCACCTTCGTTGGCGAAGTGCGCGGCAATGAGGCGGGCGAGGCGGGAGAGGTCGAACGGCTGGAGCTTTTGCATTACGAGCCGCTGACGCTGGCTGGGATGGATGAACTCGCCGACGTGGCGCTGGCGCGGTTTGATCTGATGGGATTGCTGATGGTCCACCGGGTGGGTGAGATGCACCCGGGCGAACCGATCGTGTGCGTCAGTGCGGCTGCGCGCCATCGCCGCGGCGCGATCGACGCGGTCGATTTTTGCATGGACCATCTCAAAAGCGCCTCGTGGTTCTGGAAGCGCGAGCGGCGCGCCGGGCAATGGCGTTGGATTGAACCGCGGGCCGAAGACCACAGCGACCTGGCGCGTTGGACCAAGCTCTAAGGAGAAACTCGCGCGCGTTTGATCAAGATCAAGGAACACGCGGCTCTGTGGGCTTAGGACTCTTCTCAACAGGAGAAGAACGATGAGCAAGCAAGTCCTCGAAAAAATTGCATCGGGTGAAGCTCGGATTGTTGAGGCGCCCACAACGCTCCGCCCGCCGCGCCATCAAGTGGACGTTGATCGCAATTTTGAACTTCCGACCGTTCTCTTTGGCGCGACCGTCGCGCTTTATCTGGGCTTCCTGGCGGTGATGCTGATCGGTTTCACCACGCCTGGTCTAGCGATTCCGATGGTGATCTTCGTGGGCTTCATTGTGGCTGGCTTTGGTGTCCCTGCAATCTGGACCCGGCTTGCGGGGAATACGACCCGTCCGATGTCCTATGGCGAATTCCGCAAAGCTGGCATCATGACCCACACGGGCCGCTGCTCGGCGCAAGACACGGTTATCCAGATGCTGATCTTGCCGGTTCTCATCGTCCTTTGGGGATGTGCAGTGGCGATCATCGCCGCCGTGGTTACCTGAACAGGGCTCCGTCAGCGCCCCGACAGAGCGGAGAGGAGCGCGGGGTCGAGTACATCGATCCCGCGTTTTCCGGTGCGCCTGATCGCGCCGCTTGCCTCTATCTCTCCCAGTTTTCGGCTTACTGTCTCGATCGTAAGACCCAGCATATTGCCAATTTCACCGCGTGTGAGTGGCAGATCAAAGTGCGGTGTGGCGTGGCACGAGGATTGGCTGGCTGAGCGCGAGAACTCGTCCAGCAGAGCGGCAAGGCGCGTTTCCGCCGAGGCGTGGCCCGTGAGTTCGAGCAGCGCCCTGGTGGCGAGCAGATCGTCCTGGCTACGGCGCAGCAGCGCGCGGGCCAAGGCGGGATAGTTCTCGACGGCCGCTTCGATGGCGCCGCGAGCAAAGGTGCACAGTCGGCTATCGGTCAGCGCGACCACATCGTGATGGGCAAAAGGCGCGAAGAGTTCGCCGATAAAGCCGGCCGGATGGACCAGAGCGAGGATCTGTTCGTTGCCATTTTGGTCGATCGCTGAAACCTTGAGGGCGCCGCTGATAAGCGTCGCGCAGGCCGCGTCCTTGTCCCCAGCCGCGAACAGCATCTCGCCCCGCGCAAGCGTTCGTGTCCGCCCGGCTGCGGCCATGGCCTGGCGTTCTTGAGGGGTCAGAACCGCGCAAGCGGCGGTTTCTCTGACCGGGCAGTCTTCGCAGGCGAGTTGTGTGTGGGCCATGTCACTCGTGTCTCTTGCTCACTACGGGCCTCACCTGTTGAGCTGGGCGTTCATTCCAGCCAGGCGCTCTGCCTGTTTGTCCAGCGTCAGCGCGAGGCGGTTTTGAAGTTCGGACATCTCGGCGATGTCATCCGCAGTCCCCTGCGCAATGCGCACGGTGGCGGCTAGCGCATCAAGATCCGCAAGCGCAAAGCGCGCCTCGCTGTGATGCGCAGTAAGATCAGCGAGACCGACTTGCGCTTCGGCCCAGATCGTCGTCTCGATGTCCGAGGACGCAGCCGCGCTCACCAATTTTCGGGTTGGATCAAGTTTATCCGCAAACGCCGCGTTCGCCTTGGACGCGCGCGCGCTGATAGCGGCTAGGCGGGCGTCGACTTGGGCTGGCATCTCCTCGGGCGGCGCTTGCAAAGCCTCAGCCTGGGGCACTGATACGCCGGGAAATCGAACGGATACTCGGCCAGTGTCGTCTGCTTGCGGCGGAATAGCGAAGGTCGGGTAGTTGACCGAGGAACCGTTGCAGGCGCTCAACGCCAAGCAAGCGCACAAACTGCTGAAAACTCGCTTAAAGATTGCCGCGATCCTTCTATGATCTTTGTTTCGCGGTATCCTACCACGCAAGCGCAAGGGGCGATAGGCGTGTCTTAGCCATCGCTGCCCGCTCAAATTAAGCCAGAGGAGCCCGCCACGCGCGCACGCCGGTCGCCTTTCTCGGTCAATAGGCGTTGACTTGCCACCCCCTTTCCCTTAACGGCACCCATCTTTCGGGAGCGGCTCATAAAGCGGCTCCGCAACAGCGTTCGGTCCGGGGTCCATCCTCGTTAGGTCGGACACACACGCAAGATTGAGAGTTTGAAAAGCCATGTTCGCGATAGTGCGCACAGGCGGCAAGCAATATCGGGTTGCCGCCGGAGATAAGATTGCCGTTGAGAAGCTCGCTGGCGAAGCCGGTGAGACGATTACGCTGGACGATGTTCTGCTAGCTGGAGAGGGCGACACGATCGCCGACGCGGCCAAGGTCACCGTTTCGGCTGAGATTATCGCTCAGGCCAAGAGTGAAAAGGTCGTCGTTTTCAAGAAGCGTCGCCGCCACAACTACCGCCGCAAAGCCGGCCACCGCCAGCAGATGACGCTGCTGCGCATCACAGACGTGGGCGCGGCTGCGAAGAAGGCGCCGGCCAAGAAAGCTGCGGCCCCAAAGGCGGGCGAAGCCGAAACCAAAGCGGCACCCGCCAAGAAAGCACCGGCCAAGAAGGCGGCTCCCAAGGCATCGGCTGCTGACAAGAAACCGGCTGCTAAGAAGGCGCCGGCCAAGAAGGCTGCGCCTAAGGCGACCGATGACTCTGGCGAGACCAAGTAAGGATCAGGATCCATGGCACATAAAAAAGCAGGTGGTTCATCGCGCAACGGTCGCGATTCAAACGCAAAGCGTCTCGGCGTGAAGAAGTTTGGCGGCCAAGTTGTGGTCGGCGGCAACATCCTCGTGCGCCAGCGCGGCACCAAATTCTATCCGGGCACCAATGTCGGCCTAGGTAAAGACCACACTCTCTTCGCGCTCGAAGACGGCGTAGTCCGATTCCATAAAGGTAAGCTTGGTCGCAAATACGTGTCGGTAGACATGATTGCGGAAGCGGCAGAATAATCGGACGGTTCACGAACAGGATCGTCCACTGGGGCGGTCCTAGCCGAGCGTAAGTATCGGTGTTGATGAGGGAGAAGGGCCACCCCGGCAAAGTCGGGGGAGCGTTCTCCCTCTTCGCGTTTCTCCCTCGTTTCGTCGCGCAAATCTATGCTGCGGCCATGATAGTGTCATGCGTTTGGCTTATGTGCCGAATGCGGGGCGAGAGAGGAATAGCTCGTGTTCCACAGGAGCCAAAGACTGTTACTGCGCCCGGTGTGGCCAGAGGATTGGCAAGGCGTTTTGGAAGGTATCGCGGATGAAGACGTGGTGCGCAACCTTGCCAGTGCGCCGTGGCCCTACCAAGAGAGCGACGCGCGCGCGTTCACCGCTTTGCCGATTGAGCCGCAGTTTCCGCGCTTTCTAATCACACAGGCGCATGACGCGCAGGTGGTCGGCTGTATCGGGATCGATCGCTGCGGCGCTTCTGTCGACGGAGCGGAACTGGGCTACTGGATTGCAAGAGCGCATTGGGGACAAGGCTACGCGACCGAAGCGGGCTTGGCTGTGCTTTCGATGGCGCGCACGCTTGGATACAACCGAGTGATGGCGATGCATTTTCTCGACAATCCTGCATCGGGCCGTGTGCTGGAGAAATTGGGTTTCGCGCCGACGGGTGGCACGTCGTTGCGGCATTCCTGCGGGCGTGGAGAAAAGGCTCTTGCGCGCGAGTTTGCGCTGGAATTCTCCCAATGGTCGCGCGCGGCCTAGGACCATTAAAGCGCCGCTCACTTGTTCGTTTGGACAAGTTGGACTAATGAATCGCCACGATGAGTGCACGCAAACGGCTGTCGCCAGAAGAGTCCCGCGCCTCCGCTCTTGAGGCGGCCCGTGGGCTGTTGATTGAAACCGGGCCGCAATCGGTGACGCTCAAGGCTGTGGCGACGCGTATAGGGCGTACACATGCCAATCTGTTGCATCACTTTGGTTCAGCCTCAGGCCTGCAAAAGGCGTTGGCCGGGCATCTCGCGCGAGCGGTGTGCGACACAATCAAGGAAGCGGTTCACGCGAGCCGCGCCGGGCTTGGTTCGGCCCGTGAGGTTGTGGACCTTACGTTCGACGCGTTTGACCGCGAAGGGGCAGGCGCGCTCACCAGCTGGATGCTGCTGACGGGCAACGAAGACGCGTTGGCGCCGATCATCACCACGATTCACGAACTGGTGGATGAAATCGCGACGGACGAGGCGAGCGAAGACGCCGAGGACCAGCAGGTTCATCGCAGCACCCTGAACCTTGTCCTTCTTGCGCTGGGTGATGCGCTGATTGGGGCCGCTCTGGCGAAATCGTTGGGCCTCCCGCGCGACGCTGCGCGTGAACGCGCGCACCAGGCTCTCGAAGCGTCAATGGAGCGCTACCAAACCGCGAACTGAGCGGGGATCTTTTTAGCTATCCCAACAAGCCAGAACGCTGCCAGTCAGGCAGAGTGGCCGGATCAAGGTCGGCGACGCGCAAATGGTCCACAGCGACGCCTGCGTCGGGGTAGGCGATCTTTTGGCGCTTTTCGTCCGATTGAGCCAACGCCACCACAACCAACCGTCGGTTGACCTTTTGCCGCCAGTTCATGCGCGCGGTGTTCTCCTGCCCAACATAGCAGCCCTTTTCAAAGCTCACGCCGTTCAGTTCGACCGCATTGGTCTCCAACCACAGGATATCACCCAGCTCGGCCACGCCTTCGGTGACCCCAAGCGACAGGCGGTGCGCAGTCCACGCAGCGTCCGCGGATTCACCATCGGGACTGTCCAGCCAGCGGTATCCCAATTCGTCGAGACGAGGGTCTTTCGAAGCCCCCTCAACCGGATCCGCCGACCAATGCACTCCAAAGGCGGTATAGATATCAATGTCGATCTTGCGGCGCAGACGATAGAGCGTGAGGCGCTTGACCAGATCGGGTGCAATCGCGGCCTCGCAATCGAGCAGCAGCGCGCCGTCCCCGCCATCCCACACCAGAAAGTCGAACATCGCCTTGCCCTGTGCGCTCAGCAGCGCGGCGTAAATCGGCAAGTCGCCCGAGACATCGTTGGTGACGAGCCCTTGCAAGAAATCGCGCACGTTCTCATCCGCGCCATCTCGCGGAGCGACGCGCACCAGAGCGCGGGCGTTCAGACGTGTGGCGCTCATTCAAACCCTCTTCACAATAGCCTCGGCCAGAAGCTCGCCGAGCTGCGGCCCTTGGACGGGGTACAGATAGGGTTCGATCAGCTCTGCTTCCATGACCGCGAGCGCGCCATCATCCATTCGCAACATGTCGATGCGCGCGTAAAGCGGTGTTGAGAAGGGGACAGCGTCGCACACCTTTTGCGCGGAAGCGAGGTCATCCGCGCTGGGTTCGTAGACTTCCTCGCGCCCGCCATAGAGAGACTGGATGCGGTAATCGCCGTCGGCGGCGCGCTTCACAAGCGCGTGGCTGAACACACCGTCGATGAAAACGAAGCTCAGTTCACCCTCGGTCGCAATGGCTGAAAGGTAGGGTTGCAGCATAGCAGGCTGGTCAAACACCCAATCGGGACCCGGCAGGCCACGGCGTGCGACGAGTTCCTGGCCTTCCGCCCCCGCGCCAACCTGGCGTTTGACCACCACCCGGTCGCATTCAAACACGTCGAGCGCTTCGAGCACGCCCTTCTCTGTCACAATCTCGCGCCACAGCGTGGGGATCACGCGAACGCCCGCTTCTTCCAGGGCGCGGAGATAGGTCTTGGTCATGTTCCAGCGCACCAGATCGGGCGGGTTGCAGATCGCAATTCCGCGATCCGCAAGCGCGTCTATCTTGGCCAAAAACGCCTTGGTCTGGTCTTGGTAGTTCCACGAAGTGCCCAACAAGGCGAGGTCAACGCCCTCGAAGGTTTCAAGCGGGGACGCCCAATCGGCAACGAGCAAATCCAGGCCGCGCTTCGCCAAGGCGGGCTCCAGGGCGGCGATCATCAGATCGTGTTCAAACAAGTCGCCGCGTCGTTTACCTGCGCCGGATACGGTCGAAGAACAAGCGAGGAATGCAATCTTTGTCATGGTGATAGGCGTCTAGGCGCGAGGCAACGGACTGGAAAGCCCCCTCGTACAGGCCTAAGGCCGGTCGCATGATTGAGTCGCTCACAATCCGCCGCCCCGATGATTGGCACCTCCATTTTCGTGATGGCGACATTATGCGGGGCGTGGTTCCCTACACGGCGCGCCAATTCGCCCGCGCGATTGTTATGCCGAACCTTACACCGCCGGTTACAACAACCGCTTTAGCTGCGGAGTATCGTGACCGTATCCGAGCGGCCGTGCCTCAGGACATGCGTTTTGAACCGCTCATGACCTGCTACCTGACCGATACGACGGATCCAGACGATCTGGCGCGTGGGGCAGGCGCGGGTGTTTTCACCGCAGCCAAGCTCTATCCGGCCTACGCAACGACCAATTCGTCGAGCGGGGTCACCAATGTCGAACTAATCTATCCAGTGCTTGAGCGCATGGAGCAGGATGATATCGTGCTTTGCATCCATGGCGAGGTCACCGATCACGACATAGATGTGTTTGACCGCGAGGCGGAATTCATCGATCGGCACTTGAACGCCATCGTCGCAACTTTTCCAAATCTGCGCGTCGTGTTCGAGCATATCACCACTTCGGATGCGGTCGAGTTTGTCAAAGCGGCAAGCGACAAGGTTGGCGCAACGATCACGCCGCAGCACTTGCACATCAACCGAAACGCGATGCTGGTTGGCGGAATCCAGCCGCACAATTACTGCTTGCCGGTCGCCAAACGGGAGACACACCGCCTGGCCCTGCGCGCGGCCGCAACCTCGAGTGATCCGGCCATTGCCCGCAAGTTTTTCCTTGGTACGGACAGCGCCCCCCATATGCGCGGAGACAAAGAAAGCGCGTGTGGCTGCGCCGGCATTTTTGGCGCGCCGGTCGCGTTGGAAAGCTACCTCACGGTCTTTGAGGAAGAGGGCGCGATCGACCGTTTTGAAGCCTTTGCCTCGTTGAACGGCCCGGCTTTTTACAAAATGCCGGTGAACCAAGAGACCGTAACGCTGGAGCGTATCGAGGCACCGGTTCCCGAAGAGCTTCCGCTTGTCGGAGAGACTATCGTCCCCTGGCATGCGGGCCAAGTCCTGAACTGGAAATTCGTAGGCTAACCGATCCGCTGGGGAGTTTCAGGCCGCCAACGCCTCTCGCTTTGCGCGGCGTGAGCGGACCCACAGATCACCTAGGAAGATGGCGACCGCCGTCCAAATTAGCACGAAGCTCATCAACTGGACCGGTTTCAGCTCCTCGCCAAACACAAACAGGCCGAGGAAGAAAACGATAGTTGGCGCAAGATACTGGATGAAGCCAAGCGTCGAATATTCCATCCGCCGCGCGGCGATCGCGAAGAGCAGCAGCGGGACTGCGGTCACCACGCCAGAAAGGACGATCAGCAGGCTCATCGTCACATCACGGCCAAAGGAAGGTCCGGCTGCACTCACCGCGTAGACATACGCGATGCCCGCCGCGGGCAGGAGGAGTATTGCGCTTTCAATAGTGAGGCCAGGCAGCGCACCCACCACCACTTGCTTGCGCACCATGCCGTAGAGCCCAAAGCTGAAGGCGAGGCTGAGGCTGATCCACAAGGTCGTGAGCGCGCCCGCCGCCAGAAGGGCGACCGCAAGCGCCGCCACACCCACCGCCACCCATTGCCACTTCGACAACCGCTCGCCCAGCAGCATCGTGCCCAAGAGCACATTGATCAAAGGGTTGAGGTAATAGCCGAGCGAGGCTGCGTAGACGTTCCCTTGCATAATCGCCCAAATGTAGACGAACCAGTTGATCGCGATCAGCACCGAACTGACAAGCAGCATCAACAGCACGCGCGGGTGCGTGACGGCCCTGCGAATTTCGGGAAACTGCTTTCGCAAGGCGATGATCACCAGACACAAGGGCAAGGTCCAGATTATCCGCCAGCCCACAAATTCGAACGGCGGCACATTTGTGACCAGCAAAAGGTAGAGGGGCAGAAAGCCCCACAAAATATAGGCGCCAAGAGCGTGCGGTAGGCCGGAGGGCTGGCCTTGGTCGGAGTCCGGATCAAGGGTCATCGTGCCCGCGCCCTAGGCTTGCCAGGACAGCGGCGCAAGCGCGCCGGATGGACTTAAACACCGACGCCCTTGCTTAACCCAGGCTGTCGGCCCCGCTCTCAACCCATTCAGCTTTACCGCTCTATACATTAACAGAATACAAGATGGGACTCCCACTTTAGATCGGTTTCCAACTTGGACCATTCCCACCAATGGTCCGGGCGCGGCTCCCACCAGCCGCGGAAAGCGCCTTCATGTCCATTGGGCATGGGGGCGTTTTCGCTTTGATGTGCAAGCGCACGACATCGGGTTTCTTAACCAGACTGTGGCAAGCGTTTCGCATGCGCTCTGTCCCTCTTCTGCTCGGCTTAGGCAGCGTTGTGTGCCTTTCGGCTTGCGCGCCTGACGACACTCCGAACGAGCCTTCGGTTGTGAATGCAGTCGATCCCTATCTGGCGCGGGCCTTGAGTGATCCTTTGATGGTCGACCCGGATTTGGCCCATCGTAGCGAAGCGAACGCGGCAATTACGGTGGGTGTTGGCCACGCTCTACCCTCGTTCAAAGGCAGCGCAGAAGCGGCAAGCCGAGCCAGAGAGACGGCCAGGCTCGCCTTGCTAGAAGGGGGACCTATCCCCGATCTGCCACCGGCTCAAACCGGGCCCGGCCCTTCTGCGTTGGATGAGCAGTATGAGCTCGGCGCCGTGCTTGCGCAGCTGAACGCGCCAGCGCCCTGCCGCGCGGACATTACCACCGATTTTGCGTTAGCGGCCACGATGCCATTGAGCGCGAGCGTTATGCCCCACGGCATGGTGCGCGTAGCCGGGCGAGCGGATCAACCTCAATGCACGTTGCGTTTGGTGCGGTATGTCACGCCAGCCTCGATTGAAGACGTCTTGCAGCACCACTACACCCTGATGGCGCGCAGCGGTTTCGATCCTGTCCGATTCTCGACACCCGAGCCTAGCCTTATTGCCGATCGACGAGGCACTCATCTCCATATATCGGCGCGCACGGCATCAGGTGACCTGACAGCCGTGGATGCCGTGGTCTGGACGATCAGCTAGGCTTTACTGGATTCGGCGTCTCTTCTCTTAGGCCCACGCCGATATTAGCGCGGGGTTGGTCCATCTCAGTGCTCGCAACCGGATAGGCGCAGTAATCCGCTGAGTAATAGGCAGCTGGCCGGTGGTTTCCAGAAAGCCCAATTCCACCAAAAGGCGCAGAGGAGGATGCCCCATTCGTCGGTCGGTTCCAATTGATGATCCCGGCTCGAATATTGGCCCAAAAGCGACCATAGTCATCGGGTGATCCGCCTACAAGCGATGCGGACAGGCCGAACCGTGTGTTGTTCGCCTCCGCAATTCCAGCGTCAAGATCGGGCACACGAATGACCTGAAGGATAGGGCCAAAGAGCTCGAAATCGGGACGTTCGGGGATATCCGTTGTGTCGATGATGCCTGGCGTGAGGAACGGCGTGTCGGGATTGGGCTGGCGCAGTGGTGCGAGCGCTCGGCCGCCAGCGGTGACAAGCGCGACAAAGCTGTCGTTGAGCCTTTCGGCGGTCTCCACATCAATCACCGGACCCATGAACGGCTGGGGATCGGCGAGCGGGTCGCCGACCAGCAATTTGCGCGTCAGCGGCACAAGCTCGCTCATGAGATCATCGTACACGCTGTCCTTCACGATCAGGCGCCGTGCCGCGGTGCAACGCTGGCCGGCGGTGGTAAAGGCGCTTTGGACTATCAAAGCCGCGGCGTCGGCTAGTTTAGGTGTGTCGAGCACCAGCATGGGATTGTTCCCACCCATCTCTAGCGCGACAATCTTGCCAGGGTTGGCGGCCAGTTTACGGTTGATAGCGATGCCGGTCTGGGCCGATCCAGTAAACAGGACGCCGTCAACACCGGGATGCGCGACCAGAGCTTTGCCCTCATCGGGACCGCCGATCACAAGTTGCACCACATTATCAGGCAGCCCGGCAGCTTGGAAACACTGCACCAAAATCTCACCGGTAGCGGGCGTCTTTTCCGAGGGTTTGAAAAGCACCGCGTTTCCGGCAACCAAGGCCGGGATTATATGCCCGTTGGGAAGGTGCGCGGGAAAGTTGTACGGGCCCAGCACCGCCATCACTCCATGCGGCTTATGGCGGACCGCTGCGGACCCCTGCAGGGCGCTGTCGAGCTTTTTCTTGCCGGTGCGCTCCGCGTAGGCGCCAACGGAAATCTCGACCTTGTTGATCACCGCATCCACTTCGGTCCGCGCTTCCCACAGGGGTTTGCCAGCCTCGCGCGCGATCAACTCAGCCAGATTGTCGTAGCGCTTGCGCACTTCGTTCGCGAACCGGCGCGTGATTTCGATCCGATTGGCCAACGGCCGCGCAGCCCAGGACGGCCAGGCCTTGCGCGCGCGGCTGATCGCTGCGTCCACATCCGTGTGTTGCCCACGCCAGAGCACCTTGCCCGTCGAGGGCTCAAAAGAAGTGAGTGTACCGTCAGCCAACACCCTGGAAACTCATGTTTTTCCCTCGCCAATGACCGCTCAACAGAAGGTTACACGCCGTGATTGGCCGACCTTATCGGGTTCTACGCGCCATGATCCCTCTTTTCTCCTAGGAACAAAGCCCTAATTCGCGCCAAAGGCCTTGCAAAGGAAATTCCGTAACCGCTCAGGCCGGTGGCGCTTCGATTTTTTAGCGCTTAAGACTAACGGCCATAACAGGGGGGCAGCGTTCGTCATAGGGGGGCGAAGCGCATCTATCTTCCTGATTAAATTATGGAAACACTACAGTTTCCGTCATCTTTGGCCCGAATCACGCGGCCCATCAGGGGGAAAAATACAATGGCTACCAAGACTGATCTTGAGTTGAAGCGGGGCGCATCCGCCTTCGTGATTGCAACAGCGACCTCCTTTGCGGCGCTTACGATCCCAACATCGTCGGCCAGTGCGCAGGATGTCTGCGAACTCGATCCGGGCATCACCGATGGGGCAACCGCGACCGGCACCGATGCTCTTGCTTGCGGGGAGAACGCGAGCGCGGATGGCGATCGCGGAACAGCGTTTGGCACGTTCGCGTTCGCGGATGGCGATAACACAACAGCGCTTGGCGCGAGCGCGGACGCGCTTGGCACAAACGCAACAGCGCTTGGCGCGGATGCGCAAGCGGATGGCAACAACACAACAGCGGTTGGCGCGGGCGCGTTCGTGGATGGCACTAGCGCAACAGTGCTTGGCGCGTCCGCGTCCGCGAATGGCAATGAAGCAACAGCGGTTGGCGCGAATGCAGTAGCGCTTGGCGTTGACGCAACAGCGCTTGGCGCGGGCGCAGACGCGGATGGCGCTGACGCAACAGCGCTTGGCGCGGACGCGGACGCGTCTGGCGCTGGCGCAACAGCGCTTGGCGCGGATGCAGTAGCGCTTGGCAATGACTCAACAGCGCTTGGCGCGGACGCGGGCACGAATGGCCAAAACGCAACAGCGCTCGGGGCGGACACGAACGCGTTTGGCAATGACTCAACAGCGCTTGGCGGAGGCGCAGCCGCGAATGGCGAAAACACAACAGCGCTTGGCGCGGACACGTTCGCGTTTGGCGATAGCGCAACGGCGGTTGGCGTGGACGCGTTCGCGTTTGGCGATGGCGCAACGGCGCTTGGCGGGGCCGCGGACGCGGATGGCCTGAACGCAACAGCGGTTGGCACGGAGGCGGAAGCGACTGCCAATAACGCAACAGCGGTTGGCGAGTCCGCAGACGCGACTGCCACAAACGCCACAGCGCTTGGCCAGTCCGCAGACGCGTCTGGCGAAAACGCAACAGCGCTTGGCCAGCTCGCAGACGCGTCTGGCGATGGCGCAACAGCGCTTGGCCGGTCCGCAGACGCGTCTGGCGCTGGCGCAACAGCGCTTGGCTTGCTCGCGGACGCGTCTGCCACAAACGCCACAGCGCTTGGCTCGAACTCGCAGGCCACGGAGGAGGATGCTATTGCCGTCGGTGAGGATGCAGCGGCTACGGCGGAGGATTCCGCCGCGATCGGTACGAGCGCGGTCGCCAGTGGCGATTCGGCAACAGCGGTTGGCGTCAACTCGCGCGCCTCGGGTGATTTCTCGACCGCGACGGGCCGTTTGAGCCGCGCTGACGGTGATCGGTCGGTGGCTAACGGCTTCCAGGCACGCGCCACGGGCGAACGTTCGAACGCTATCGGTTACACCTCGGACGCGAGCGGTTCCAACACGATTGCAATCGGATACGCTGCCACTGCAAGTGCGGCGGACGCGACCGTGATCGGCAACGAAGCGGTGGCCAGCGGCGAAGCTTCCACCGCGCTGGGTCGCGAAGCTTCGGCGACCGAGCTTAACACGACTGCAATCGGCGATTCATCGCGCGCCGAAGCCAGCAACGCGACCGCTGTGGGTCAGGGCTCGCGCGCCTTGGGCAATAACAGCACCGCGCTGGGCCGCAACGCGCTGGGCACGGGATCGAATTCGACCGCGGTTGGCTCGCGCTCGGAAGCGTCCGGCACCCGTTCGGTTGCGGTTGGCCTGAACGCGACCGCCGCGGCCGTAGACACGATCGCCATGGGCGAGTCGGCGAGCGCGATCGGCGCCGCTTCGATTGCGATTGGTAACGATTCCAGCGCGACCGGCGTCGACTCTGTCGCCATTGGCGGCGACAACGATGGCTCAGGCGCCACGGCGGATGGCGATTCGACCACGGCGATCGGAGGTGAGAGCTTTGCGCAAGGCCCCGGGGCCTCAGCGTTTGGTTGGCAGGCGGTCGCCAGCGCTGAGCGCGCGCAGGCCTTTGGTCACCTCGCCGCCGCGACGGGCGTTCGCTCGCTGGCGATCGGTGAAGCCGCTGCGGCCAGTGGCACCGCGTCGGTCGCGGTCGGCAACTTGGCTGGCGCTTCGGGGGAACAGTCTGTGGCGCTGGGCGATGCGGCCAGCGCGGCCTTTGACGGATCGGTCGCCATCGGTCCGGGCGCTACGACGACCCGCGCCAATCAGGTTATTCTGGGCGGAGCGGGAACCTCGGTCACCGTGGGTGACATCGCATCGAGCACAGCAGCGCAATCGGGTTCAACCTTCCTTGCCACGGTCGATTCCGATGGCACTCTTGGTCAAGGCATCGACGCCTCAACCCTCGCGACGACGACGGACGTGGCGGCCAACACCGCTCTGATTACCGCGAACACCACGGCGATTGGGACGAACGCCACCGATATCGCGGCCAACACGACTGCAATTGGTACAAACGCGACAGACATCACGGCGCTTGATGGTCGTGTGACGACCAATGAGACCGATATCACCGCGAACACGACAGCGATTGGGACGAACGCTACCGATATCGCGGCCAACGCGACCGATATCACGGCGCTTGACGGTCGCGTGACGACCAATGAAACCGACATCGCCGCTAATACCGCGGGGATCGCGGCTAACGTCTCGGCCATCGCGACGAACGCGACGGGCATTACGGCGCTTGATGGACGGGTCACGACCAATGAAACCGGCATCGCAACCAACACGGCGGGTATCGCTACCAACGTGGCGGCGATCGCCGCCAATGCGAGCGACATCAATGCGTTGGACGGTCGTGTCACAACCAACGAGACGGACATCGCGGCCAACACAACCGCGATCAGCACCAACGCGAGCGACATTACCGCGCTCGACACGCGCGTCGGTACCAACGAGACCGACATCGCCGCCAACACGGCCGCGATTGCTACGGTGAGCACGGATGTGACGGCGCTTGATACGCGCGTAACCACCAACGAGACGGACATTGCGACCAACACGACCGGCATCGCTTCCAATGTGACGGCGATTGGCGCTAACACCACTGCTATTGGCGCGAACGCTATGGCAATTACATCGCTCGATGGGCGTGTCACCGCCAACGAGGGCGTCATTGCAACCAACACAGCCGGCATCGCAACCAACGCAACGGCGATTGCCGCGAACACCGCTGGCGTCGCCACGAATGCAGGCGATATTGGTGCGAACGCGATGGCGATCACCGGTCTTGATGGCCGAGTCACCTCCAATGAAAGCTCGATCGGTACCAACGCGACCGACATCGCTACCAACACCGCCGCAATTGCCACCAACACCACCGATATCGCCGCAAACACCACGGCTATCGGTACCAACGCGACCAACATCGCAGCCAACACCACGGCGATTGGAGTCAACGCGGCCGATATCGCTGCTTTGGGCGGCGGTATGAACGGTGTTGCCGCCGATGTAGCGAACAACACGGCAGCGATTACCAACAACGCAGCCAGCATCACGGCTTTGCAAAACCTTACCAACAGCCAGCAAGGCCAGATCAACATTCTCTTCGACGCGACCGCAGAGAACCGCGATTTGATTGACCGCGCCAACGAGGGTGTGGCCATGGCGCTTGCGATGGAAAGCCCGGCGCTTGCGCCGGACGCGACCTTCGCGCTTTCGGGCGGCGTGGGGGGCTTCCAATCGCAGGGAGCCGGCTCCCGTGCGGTGAGCGCGCGTGGCAGCGACAACGCGGGCTTCTCGGCGGGGCTTGGCGTCGGCCTCGACAGCGGCGAAGTGGGCGCGCGCGGTGGCTTCCAAGTGGCTTGGTAAGTCGATAGACAACCGGCCATGAGAACGGTCTTGATACAATCGAGCATGCCGAGGCCCAGCGCCTCGGCGTGTTTTTCGCCCAGCGCGCTTGCCGCATTGATCGCGTTCGCGTTGGCGCTTGGCTCGTGGACCTCGCCTGCCAGCGCGCAACAGGTTCAGCCGGGCCAGCGGCTGCAGAACCCCAGCGTCCAGCCCCCACCTTCGCTGCGCCCGACGCCAAGCCAGCTTGATCTCTCGCGGATGATCTGGTCGACCGTGGCGGCGGTCGATCACGCCAACCGATCGGGCAACTATTCAGTGTTGCGCGACATTTCAGCGCAGGCCTTTCAGATAAACTACAACCCGGCGCGCCTGACCGAGATCTTTGCCGGCCTGCGCAATTCGAACATTGACCTATCCACCGCGCTCTTGGTGCCGCCGACCTACTACGAAGCGCCGCAAATGGTTCGCGAGGACCTGTTCCGAGTGAAGGGCCTGTTCCAGCTACGCCCGATCTCAATCACTTTCGACATGTTCTTTCAGTGGGAGCAAGGCCGCTGGAAGCTGGCTGGGATCGATGTTCAGCCCGCCGAAATGGTCGCCGTTCAACCGCCGGCGCGTTAGTAGGCCGCGCTAAGCGTGACCGGCTGGTGTTGGCGCTGGCCCATGCGCCTCCCCCAGCCGGCGCAAGCCTGTGACCTTATCTTCGAGCGGCGACCAATCGTCGCGCTCGTCAATTGCGGCCCAGATTGCCTCGACCTCTTCGATAAGCATCGATTGCGGCGCTGCGTCGGACCAGTAGGCATGGGCGCTCTCGACCGGCGTGTAGCTTTCCAGTGTGTTGGTCAGTTCCATTGGGGCATGCTTTCGGGTGTGGCTTGAGCGACAGGCGAAGAAGAAAGCGTCGGGGCCTTCCTCGCTGTCGCGCATCGCCTCTTCGCAAAGCGATACAAGCTTTGTGTCTGCCTCTACGCCCTTTGGCTCCACGCCCAGACGCCAGCACCAGCGTCGTGCAATCGCCTCCATATAAAGCGGGCCAAAGCGCTCAAGCGCTACAACCAGCGGGTCGCTGTCGGCGAGCGCGCGCAATGCGATCGCCAATTGCCCGCAATTCCAGTGCAAGGCTTCAGGCTGTCGACCAAAGGCATAAAGGCCGCCATGGTCGAAGTAGGCTGCGGTGAAGCTCGGATCCCATGTCGGCAACCAGCGCCAAGGGCCATAGTCAAAGCTCTCACCGGTCACATTCATATTGTCGGTGTTGAGCACGCCGTGGACAAATCCTGCCACCATGTAGCTTGCCGCAAGGTCGGCCATACGCTCGACCACTTGGTGCATCAGTTGCACCGCTGGTTCATCACGCGCCGGCGCATCATCGGGCGGCGGAGCACCGGGAAACTCTTTCAGGCAATAGTCGATCAGCGCTTGCATATTCTCAGCTTCTTCGAGGGCTGCGAGCCGCTGGAAGGTGCCAATCCGGATATGCGAGTGCGACAGCCGCACCATAACAGCAGAGCGCGTCGGACTGGGCTCATCATTGCGCCACAATTCTTCGCCGGTTTCGATCACGGAAAAGGTCTTCGAAGTGTTGACGCCCAGAGCTTCCAGAAATTCGGTTGCCAGTATCTCTCGCACGGCGCCTTTAAGCGTGAGGCGGCCATCGCCGCTACGGCTGTAGGGTGTCTGGCCCGAACCCTTCGTGCCAAGGTCCATCAGCCGCCCATCGCAACTGTGCAATTGAGCAAATAGAAACCCGCGTCCATCGCCAATATCGGGGTTGTAATTGCGAAACTGATGGCCGTGATATTTCAGCGCAAGTGGTTGGGGTAGATTGCCGTTCAGTGGATCGAACCGCCCGAAGTGTCGCGCCCAGTCCGCATCGCTCAAGCCCGCAAGCCCAACGCTCGCCGCCGCGCGGTCGTTGCGAAAGCGGATACGCGCTTCGGGAAAATCCGCCGGTTCGACAGGGGAGCCAAGCCAACTGGCCAAGGCGCTGATTGCGGGATCGGGGCAATAGTTCGCCGGTTGCGGTTCGTCGCTCATGCCGCAATAGTGGGTGCGCAAGATGTCGCTTGCAAGGTGCGAGATTGCCGCGCAAGAGCCTGAGCGCCGCCAAACGAGGGGACAACGCCGCCAATGGCTCACAGCTATGAAGAAAAGCGCTGGACCAGCGCGGATGGACTGGAGCTGTTCTTTCGCGATTACCCGGGGGGAGAAGGCGCGGATGGGAAAGTGCCGGTCATGTGTTTGCATGGCCTGACCCGAAATTCGCGCGATTTTGCCGATCTTGGTCAACACATTGCCGTCCAAGGACGGAGGGTGATCGTGCCTGAGATGCGCGGGCGTGGGATGAGCGACTACGCGCCCGATTCCAGCACTTACAACCCTGTGCAATACGTCGCCGATGTCGAGATTTTGCTGGGCGAGCTCGGGCTTGAGAGGTTCATCTCTATTGGCACGTCAATGGGCGGGCTGATGACCATGATGCTGGCGGCAGCGAAGCCCGGGCGGATCGAAGGGCTTGTGATGAACGATATCGGCCCGGAAGTGGATAGCTCAGGGCTTGCGCGGATCGGCGGCTATGTCGGTCAGGGGCGCAGTTATCCGACCTGGATGCACGCGGCCAAGTCGCTCCAGCTGGTCCATGGCGAAGCCTTTCCCGACTGGGACCTTGATCAATGGCTGGAAATGGCCAAGCGCACGTTGGTTATCAGCCAGAACGGGCGTATCAGCTACGATTATGACATGGCAATCGCGGAGCCATTTGCCGAACCGGGCAACGCCGCCCCAGCCAATTTTTGGCTTGCCTATGAGGCGCTCGCGGGGGTGCCCATGGTGCTCGTGCGCGGCGAGCTATCCGATCTGTTGTCGTCGGATACAGTCAAGCAAATGGGCGTGCGTAACCCCAAGATGAGCCTGGTGACCGTCCCGCGCGTGGGTCACGCTCCGACACTTGACGAGCCGGAGGCGCGCGCAGCCATCGATGCGTTGCTTACCACCGTAGCGTGACGCCAAAGAGATGAGCGCGTTCAGAAAAGCTGGTCCGGTGCGCATACTGCATTGTCATTCGACCTTCAGCGCGGGCGGCAAAGAACGTCGTGCGGTGACGCTGATGAACGCGTTCGGGCCTTCGGTTGAGCACACAATTGTGTCCGGCATGCCAGATCAAATGGACGCCAAGGCGCTTATTGATCGTCGGGTACGGGTGATTTTTCCAGACGATTTCCCCAGTCTATCCGGCAGCCCAACGCCCGGACGGCTGGTTACCATCGCGCGCGCTCTGGAAGGGTATGACCTCATCCTCTCCTACAATTGGGGTGCGATGGATGTTGTTATGGCGCACACAATGTTCGCGCAGCCGTTCGGGCTTGCGCCGCTTATCCATCACGAGGATGGGTTCAATGAGGACGAAGCCGACCAGTTGAAGGCCAGCCGCAACTGGTATCGCCGCGCCGCCTTGTGGCGCACAGAACGTCTGGTTGTCCCGAGCGCAACATTGGAGGCGATCGCGCTGACCAAGTGGAAGCAGCCGCACGGACGCATTGCGCGGATCGCCAACGGTATCGACACCGCTGCGTTTGCCAAAAGGCCCCAGCCCGCAGGTCTGCGCGCTGTGAAACGGGACGGTGAGCGCTGGGTCGGCACACTCGCCGGTTTGCGCCCGGTCAAACAACTGCCCCGGCTTGTCGAAGCGTTTAAAGACCTGCCCGAGAACTGGCACCTGGTGATTGTGGGCGAAGGGCCCGAAATGAGCGCCATTCGCGAGGCTGCCACGCGATTTGAGGTCGACCACCGCGTCCACTTGCCTGGCGCTGTTGCGGACCCCGCGAGCGTGATCGGACTGTTCGATATATTTGCCTTGGCTTCGCGTAGCGAGCAGTTTCCGCTATCCGTCGTTGAAGCGATGGCGGCAGGTCTTCCCATTGCGGCGCCAAAAGTGGGAGATATCGCGCGGATCGTTGCACCGGAAAACGCCGACCATATCACTCCTGCCGGGGACGTCGCGGCGTTGGCGGGAGCGCTCGAAGAGCTTGCCGATGATGATGAGGGCCGCGCACAGATCGGAACAGCGAACCAGGCAAGGGCGCGAGAGCGTTATGATGTCGCGACCATGATTGATCGCTACCGCACTCTTTATGCAGGCGTTCTAGGCTGCGAGTTTTAGGCCTTTTCGTTAACCCAAGCTGGTTGCTTAAGCGGGCGTTCAACCGCGCTGTTGCAGCCCAGCGGCATGAGGCGAACGCGCGCCGCTATGGGACGCGCAAAATCGCTGGCATTGCGCGCGGGAAGTCCACGCTTTAAGGCGCCTTTCGCAGCGAAGCTTGAACAGTATGAGAAAGATGGGATTTCGTGGCCCTTACTCCGCAATCGACCAACACTTCTAAGGACAACTCGGGGAATCTTTCCGCCGAAGACGAGATCGCGATGCGCGAGATCGACGAGGCCGTACGCAAGGACGATGCGGCCGAGTTCGTGCAAAAATACGGTGTGATGATCGGTTCCGTTGTCACGCTCGTGCTCGCGGCGCTTGGCGGGTATCTGTTTTGGGATTCGCAGGTCGAAGCCGGGCTTGAAGAACAGTCCGAGCAGATTGTTGGCGTTATCGACTATGCGCAGGCCCAAGACTTTCCCTCGGTGAAAGAGCGCACAGCCCCTTTGCTGGACGCGCCCACTCCAGGAGTGCGCACCTCAGCCCGCTTGCTGCAGGCTTCGGCCGCGCTTGAAACGGGTGAGACGACGCGTGCGGTGGAGCTCTACGCGCAGATCGCCGCGGATGAAGATCTGCCTCAAAGCCTGCGCGACTTAGCCCGGCTGCGGGAAGTGTCGAGCAATTTTGATGAGCGCGAACCGGCGGATGTGATCGCCAAGCTTGAAGGTCTGACTCAGCCGGGAAATCCGTTCTTCGGCAACGCGGCGGAGTTGAGCGCGATCGCGCATCTCGAAGCGGGCGACCGCGATCAGGCGGGCGCGCTCTTCGCCGCGATAGCCAAGGATGATACACTGCCAGAGAGCCTCAGGGATCGGGCTTTGCAGATGACCGGGCAACTGGGCGTCGATGCGGTGGAGGATGTTGAAGAGTTTCTGGAGGAGCAGGGGAGCGCTCCGGAAGGCGCTGGACCCTAAAGCGTTAGGGTTGGTGCGGCACACGCCGCCGGATCGGCGCGACAGACAGAAAAAGACGGACGGAAAGCAAATAGGATGACAATAACGTTTTTCGGGCTCACTCGAGCCGCCCGTGGCAGTTTGCTGATCGGAGCGTGCGCTACCGCGTTGGTTTCGTGCGCCGGGGGACGCACAAAGACCACTCCAACCGTTGGCGCGCGCACGCCGATCCTATCGCGGATTGAGAGCGGAACCGCGGTGGACCCGGCGTTGGCCAGCGTTTCTGTGGTCTTGCCGCCCGCTCAGGCCAACACCGAATGGTCGCAAGTGGGAGGCGCAGCCGACAAGTCGTACGGTCATCTCCAGCTTGCCCAAGAGCCGACCAAAGTCTGGACCGCGCAAATTGCCGGTTCAAGCAACCGCGAGCGTCTTGCTGCAGCGCCGGTGGTTGGCAGCGACAAGCTGTATGTCGAAGGCACAGATGGTGTCATCCATGCCTTTGACAAAAGGACCGGGACAAGTCTTTGGGAGCGCAGTGAAGACGAGATGAGCGACGATATGCGCCCCTCCGCCTTTGGCGGTGGTGTGAGTTACGATAACGGCGTTGTCTATGCGACAAACGGTGCGGGCGAGGTCAAAGCGAAGAACGCTCAGACCGGAGAACGGATCTGGAAGGTTAAGCCCGCAGGCCCATTGCGCGGGTCACCAACGATCGCCTTTGGTCAGGTCTATGTGATGACGCAAGACAACCAGATCATCGCACTCAACGCTGAAACCGGTGAATTGCTATGGAACCGCAGCGGCTCAACCGCGCAATCCGGCGTGTTCGGCGTGGCAGCTCCGGCGGCCGGACAGGGTACAATCGTCGCGGGATACTCAAGTGGCGAGCTTTCTGCCTATCGTTATGAGAACGGGCGGGAGCTTTGGGCCGACGCGCTAGCGCGCACCAATATCTCTACCCAAGTAAGCTCATTGACGGACATTGACGCCGACCCGATCATCGATTCCGGCCGTGTCTACGCGCTTGGCCAAGGCGGTCGCATGGCCGCTTACGAGCTTGTCACCGGTCAACGCATCTGGGAGCTGAACCTGGCGGGCATCTCGACCCCGGCCATTGCGGGTGAGTGGATATTTACGCTCACCGATGATGCGCGCCTCCTTGCGATTGCACGCTCGACGGGCCGTGTGCGCTGGATCACGCAGCTGCGCCAATTCCGTAAGGAGAAGAAGAAGACCGACCCGATCTTCTGGACGGGTCCGGTGCTTGCAGGCGGCCAATTGTGGGTCGCCAGCTCATTGGGCGAGGTTTGGCGGGTGAGCGTAGGCGAGGGCTCGGCCCAAATGTTCGAAGAGCTTAAGGACCCCGTCAGCTTGCCGCCGATTGTTGCGGATGGTCATCTCTACGTGCTCGACGACAGCGGGACGATTCACGCCTGGAAATAGGCCGTTAAGGGTCTCAAAGCGCGGTGTCCGTAAGCGGGACAAACCGCAAGCTCGAGATCGCGCATTAACTCCTCTGCGTTAGAGGCAGAGTGATATGGATCGCGACCCTACCACAGCAGCTCCCAAGCGCCGTCCGACAAGCGACGTTTCGTCTGGTGTTGGGCTTGCGGGATTGCTGGGCCTGTGCGTTTGGATCTTGTTTTGCCGTACCTACCCTTTGACGGCGGAAGCGCTTGGGCTGCCGGGTCCGCGGGCGGTGCTTTCGGGACCGCACGCGGCGCTTATGGCGATGGTGTTCACCGCCGGGCCGATGGCTTTGTGGAGCGTTCTGGTTGATCGCGTGCATCTGCGCCCTTCAACCGGTATCGATTGGAACCTCAAACGCCCGATCTCTGAGGCGCTGCCAACTTCGATTGTTAAGCTCGCTGGGCTATGGGCTACCTGGGCTGTTCTCGGCGGGCTCTATGGCCTAGGTCGATGGTATTGGGATGGTGATTATCTCTTTGCCATGCGAGTGCTTGGCTTTGCCATTGGACCGATAGTTGTTCTCTCCGTACCGTACATCATTTGGCTTGATCGCTACCTTGTCGATCCGCGCGACGGGACTTGGCATTTTGGAGCGATGCTGATCACGAACGACACGTGGGAGGCGGAAGCTGTAAAGAAGCACTGGCGTGCCTGGATCATAAAGGGCTTTTTCAGCGCCTTTATGATTTCAATTCTGCCTGGCGGGTTTGCCATCATCGTTGAGGCGCAGCCTGCGCATATCCTCACCAACCCGGTGGAACTAGGTATGCTGCTCGTCACTCTGCTCTTCATGATCGACGTGCAGATCGGGACGGTTGGCTATCTCGTGACGCTGCGTCCGCTTGATGCGCATATCCGTTCGGGCAATCCCCTTCTGGCTGGCTGGGTGGCCGCCTTGCTTTGCTACCCGCCCTTTGCTTGGGGCGTGTTTGGCGCGGGGGGCGTCCTCAACTACGAAGTAAACGGGGCAAAATGGGACTATTGGCTGGTTGGCAGCGAGACGATGCTATGGGTCTGGGCGGGGTTGCTGGTGGCGCTGACAGCGGTTTACGCCTGGGCCACCTTCATCTTCGGCCTGCGCTTCTCAAATCTTACCTATCGCGGCGTGATCACTAATGGACCGTACCGCTTCACGCGCCATCCGGCCTATCTTTCGAAGAACCTTTACTGGTGGTGCTTGTCCATGCCTTTCCTCGCGACCAGCGGCTCGATTGTCGACGTTGTGCGCAACTGTTTCTTCCTCGTAGTGGTGAGCGCGATCTATTATTGGCGCGCGCGCACCGAAGAGGCGCATTTGCTCGCCGAAGACGCCAAGTATCGTGAGTACCACGCATGGATGGAGGAAAACGGCATCTTGACCGGGCCCATAGCGCGGTTCAAGCGCCGACTGACGGGCCGAAGAGCGTGCGCTTCCAAGATTGCGAGCCACGAGACGCCCGCTGAGCCCGCCGAATAGACGCTTACATCAACTTGGTTCCGTCATCAGCCGTGAACATGGTGAGATCGGTGATTTTCGCATCGAGCGTCCCCATGGCTTTTTGAAATGCGGCCATGTGCTCTGACTGTCCGTGGAGTGTGAGCGCTTCTTGATCCACGTACTTCTCCGTGATGTGCATGATCGACGGGTCGATCACGTCAACCGAATAGCTGTAGTGAAGGACGCCCTCTTCTGCGTTTGAGGCCGCGATCATGGTATCAAACGCGGCGCGGCCTTCCACCAAAGCGTTTTCACCAAGTTTTGCGGTTCCAAGCAAAATAATCACTGCGTCTCTCCCATGGCTCAAAGCGAATACTTATAGACGTGCCCGGTATCCTCACCCCATTCGGCAGCGTAAGCGTCGAGCAGGCGTTCGGCTGGGACCTTTCCTGATTTGACTATCTCGTCGAGCGTTTCGAGAAAGCCGGTCTCGTTGTCCCCGCTGGCGTTCAGCTGGCCGCGCGCGGCCAGCCCTGCGTGGGCAATCGCTAAGACTTCGCGGCCCAAATCCTGTAAAGAGCGGCCGCCCGGTATGCGCGTTTTGAGCCCCTGGTGTGGAGCTTCGTTGCGCAATTGCTCGCGCTCTTCCATCGTCCAGTCTTTGACTAGCTCCCACGCCGCCTCGAGCGAGTTTTCGTCGTACATTAGGCCAACCCAGAAGGCGGGAAGCGCGCAGATCCGGCTCCAGGGACCGCCATCGGCGCCGCGCATTTCTAGAAAGCTCTTGAGCCGTACTTCGGGAAACGCGGTCGACAGATGGTCCCACCAGTCGCTCGGTGTGGGACGTTCCCCGGGGAGCGCGTCGAGCTTGCCTTCCATGAAATCGCGGAAAGACAATCCCGCCGCATCGATATACTTCCCGTCGCGGAACACGAAATACATCGGCACGTCGAGCATGTACTGCGCCCAGCGTTCATACCCAAAACCGTCCTCAAAGACGAAAGGCAACATGCCAGTGCGCTGCGGGTCGGTATCCGACCAGATATGGCTGCGATAAGAGAGGTAGCCATTGGGCTTGCCCTGCGTGAATGGCGAATTGGCAAACAGAGCAGTTGCGAGCGGTTGTAGTGCCAGGCCAACGCGGAATTTTTTGACCATGTCGGCCTCGGACGAATAGTCGAGATTGACCTGGATCGTGCAGGTGCGCAGCATCATGTCGAGACCCATCGTGCCCACGCGCGGCATGTGGTTCATCATGATCTTGTAGCGGCCTTTGGGCATCACCGGCAGCTCTTCGCGGGTTTTGTCCGGCCACATACCAAGGCCGAGAAACCCGATGCCAAAACGCTCGCCGATCTCCTTGACCTGTGTGAGGTGGCGACCGGTCTCGGCACAGGTCTGGTGGAGATTAACAAGCGGCGCACCTGAGAGTTCGAGCTGTCCAGCGGGCTCAAGGCTGACGGTGCCATCCTCGCCTTTCATCGCGATGACGTTGCCGTTTTCCTCAATTGGTTCCCAGCCAAACTCTTTAAGGCTGAGCAAGATATCGCGAATACCGCCTGGCTCATCATAAGAAGGCGCAGCGCGATCGGCGCGGCGATAGACAAACTTTTCGTGCTCGGTGCCGATGCGCCATGCGATCTTTGGCTTTTCCCCTGCAATCATCGGCGCAACCAAGTCCGCAAGGCCCTCGATGGTGGGTTCCGGCTCACCGGAGGTTTGTCGTGTGCTCATCAGGGCCCTCTCGTCTCGGGCTTCGCACTAGAAAAGACAGCGGGCGGAGGGAAGCGTAGTTTCAGTTTGTCCCCACGAAGTCAGTCTACGTCCGACCAGTCGCCGCTGGACGCCATCCACACGCTAAGCGCAGCGATTGCTGCGGTCTCACCGCGCAGGATGCGCGGACCAAGGCTGATGTCGCGGGCCGCTGAATGAGCGCGAATGGCCCCGCGTTCCGCATCATCAAAGCCACCTTCCGGACCAATCAGGATCGCCGCGCTTGGTGTGTCCACAAAAGCCTGCACTGCGGGCTGACCTCCCTCTTCATCGGCGAAGAACAGCGTGCGGGTCTGGGGCCAATTGCGCAGCAGCGCGTCAAGCTTCACCGGCTCGCAAACGTCCGGCAGTGCCGTGCGCGCGCATTGCTCGGCTGCTTCGGTGGTGAGAATACGCGCGCGTTCCAAGTTAAGCTTGTCCGCGACGCAGCGACGGGTGATGACGGGCTGAATGCGCGCGGCGCCGAGCTCGCACGCCTTCTCCAAAACGAGGTCGAACCGATCCTTCTTGAGCAGCGCTGGGCAAAGCCACAGGTCGGGTACGGCTTCGCGCGCTCGCAGGCGCTCGACCACCTCCAAACAAACCCGCCGTTTATCGACGGCAGCGACGCGGGCCACCCACTCTCCGGTAATGTTGTCGCACACAATCACCGCATCACCTTCGCGCGCTCGCATGACTCTGCCGATATAGTGCGCCTGAGAGCCATCGAGCGTGAGGCTTCCCCCATCGGCCAGCGTTGTAGCGACAAACAGGCGCGGCGCGCTCTTTGGAGGCCAGGCAGGGGTAGCGGGCATGGCTTTCCCCTAGTCGCGCACAGCGTTAGAGAGCAAGGCCATGACTGAAACTGCGCCACCAAGCGTTGTCCCGGACAGCGAACATCGAGGGCTTGTCGGACGCCTGCCGCAATTGCCGCGCGATCTTGCGCAACTGGCGCGCTTTGACCGGCCTATTGGATGGTGGTTGCTGTTCTGGCCGTGTGTCTTTGGCGTGTGGCTGGGGGGAGAGGGCCTTCAGATATGGTTGCTCCTTTGGTTCCTTCTGGGCGCGATTGCCATGCGGGGGGCAGGCTGCGTTTACAACGACATCGTGGACGCGGATCTCGACCGTAAAGTGACGCGCACCGCAGCCCGGCCTGTGGCCAGCGGGCGGGTGTCCAAGAAGGTCGCGTGGATTTGGCTGGTCAGCTTGTGCCTCGTTGGCCTTATTGTTCTCCTCCAATTGCGGCTGGAGGCCCAGATCGTCGCGCTCGCAAGTCTTGCTCTTGTGGCCGCCTATCCGTTCATGAAGCGCATCACCTGGTGGCCGCAAGCCTGGCTCGGTATGGTGTTCAATTGGGGTCTGCTGGTGGGTTGGAGCCAGATCGGACTAGCCTCTTTTGGCAACCACCATTGGGACGCGGTCGCGGCGCTTTACGCCGGGTGCGTGACCTGGGTGATCGGCTACGATACAATTTACGCGCTGCAAGACCGCGAGGACGATGCGCTGGTTGGCATTCGCTCTTCAGCCTTACGGATGGGCGCCAAGGTCCACGCCGGGATCGCGGCCTTTTACGCCGCTACCCTTGCGCTATGGGCGACAGGCGTATGGCTCTACCGGCCCGATCCGCTGGCGGTGCTCGCCCTCGTTCCAGTGGCGCTTCATCTTGTGTGGCAAGTCGTAACGCTTAACCCACAAGAGCCCGCCTACCCGCGTGCGCACTTTCGCTCAAACCGTTGGGCGGGCGCGCGGATGGCGATTGCGTGTTTCCTTGTCGGCAACGCGCATGCGGGCGCGTAGGCCTGATGCGGAACCCTCATCGTGTGATGAAGAACAAGGACAAGCTCGCCAAGTGACGGATCTGGTCGAAAATCTTGGTGCCATAGACGCTGCGCAAGAGGTTGGTCGAGGCCGCCCCGGCCTTATTGTGGAGCAGGGTGGGACGAGCAAAAGCCTTCGCGTTTCTCGCTGACGGTGAAGCGCCAGGATAGCCCGCAGCTAAAGCCCGGGCCGGCCAACAATGCGCGCGCCGGCTAGCCAAGGCATCTTCTTTTAACCTCTGACACCCGATGACCGTGGCCGCGTCGCGGGCTTGTCTGGCACAATCTCGTTCAGCCGACGCTCTCTTTGTAGCTGACCACTTCGAACTCGATCCCGTCCCAGTCGAAGAAGTAGAACCGCTCGCCAGGATCGTAGTCGTCATGACCGAACGGGGTCAGGCCCGCTTCGACCACAACCAGCTCGGCTGCGTCTAGATCGTCAACCTGTAATCCGACATGGTTGAGCGGTTGGCCTTTGGAATAGTCGCCGATCACATGATCTCCGGTGTAAAGCGCCATATAGGTCGCGCCGTTGCCTGGCTTTCCGACGTGGATCGTTTCGCCGCCCATTTGCGATTGGCCGCGCCAGCGCTCCTCCCATCCAAGCAGGCTCTTGAAGAGCGCTGCGCTGCGTTCAGGCTGCGTCACCGAAAGGTTGGCGTGTTCAATGGAACCTATGGGCATGGGTGTTCTCCTTCTCTAGTGGGCGTGGCTCGGCCTGGGGCCTGCCTCCGGCTCGAATCACCAAGCTTGCCTATCCTGCAACTTCAACCTAAGTTGAGGTCAAGTTATTTCAAAACCGCTTTCACGGATGACCTATGCACCGGCGTCTCACTCGCAACGATCTCATCCCCATCGGCGAAGTCGCCCGCCGAACCGGGCTTTCAGTCTCGGCGATCCGCTTCTACGAAGGCAAAGGGTTGATTGAGCCCGTGCGCACAGGTGGCAATCAGCGGCGGTTCTTGCGCTCAGATATCCGCCGGGTCAGTTTTATCCTGATCGCGCAGCAGCTTGGCCTGACGCTCGGCGAAATCGAAGCGCTTATGGAGGGTTTGCCTCATGGGCGAACGCCAACGGCGAAAGACTGGAGCCATATCAGCCGAGCGATCAGGGCGCGGCTCGATCAGCGCATCGCTGAGTTGACCCGCACACGCGAACGGCTGGACGGATGTATCGGTTGCGGATGCCTCAGCCTGGAGCACTGTGCGATCTATAATCCCGATGACGCGCTGGCGGGAAACGGGCCGGGGCCGCGAACGATATTGGTTTAGAACTCTGGTCCCAGATCGGAATCCAAGTCACGCGGCCGGGCAAAATGGGTCAGCGTCGCACAGCGGGCTTTCAGGGCACTCCAGCGCTCAATCGCGCATTCGAGCACTGCAAAACTGGCGGTCGGATACTTCACCGCCGCGCTGCGAAACAGATCGTTCTCGCGCGCGGGAGCGACTAGGTTGAGAATTGTCTCCTGCAAGCCGGGATTGTGGCCTATGACCAAGATCGCTTCGGGATCACTCTTAGATCCATGGGCGCTCACAACATCGGCAATCGTCTCGGCGCTGGCGAGGTAGAGCTTGTCGTCGAACACAGGCGCGATCCCCAGCCGGGCGGCCTCGAGTGTCTCGCGGACACGCACTGCCGGACTTGCGATCGCCAGACCCCAATCGATATCTTCCGCGACAACATGTTCGCCCATCAAGGACGCGCCGCGCCGCCCGCGATCATTAAGCCCCCGATCGAAGTCACGCTTAACCGTGTCGTCCCATTCCGACTTTGCGTGGCGCAAGAGGCCGAGCCTTTTCATATTCGCGCAAATCCCCTCATGCCTCGCTTGCTTGCGCGCGGCACTCTAGCCGCCGCTTCGAGGGTTACAAGTTGTCTTCAATGCGCATCACGCGCGAAAAAGTGTGAGAGACGAACGCGTCGGACCAACGCCCAAATCCCGTGATGCCGCGATTAAGGCGCGGGGTCACGGGATCGGCTCCTAGGCTGGCCACCACGATGCGCTGCTTTTGACAAGACTGCTCTAAAGCCCCCCAAGGGCGCTTTAAGCTAGGGCAAGCGTGCCTGCGCCTGACCAAAGTCCCATTGTGGCGCTCGCGGCAAGGAGCAGGCTGATCATCACCGAGATCTGCTCCGCCCTGCGTCCCTTGAGCGACCAAACCTTTGGCCAAGGTATTGGCAGAGGTTTGGCGTTCTTGCGGAACTCTTCCTTATAGCGCGGATGTTCGGTTCCCATCCATTTGTCCCACCAGGTGAAGTAAAAGCCGTAATTGTGGCTGTGACTGTGGTGAAGATCATGATGCGTGGTGGTGCTGATCCAGCTGGTGAGCGGATTGTCGACCCACCCGGCGGGGAAGATTTCATGGCCGGCATGCGCCATCACGTTGCGAATGATCATGTGCCAAAGGAACAAAAACACCGCGAACCCCGCCATCGCTGATCCCACCAGGCTAAGCGTGAGCAGGAAGAGCGGCATGAACGCCGCCTCAATCACAGCCTCCCAGGCGGAGAAGCTGTAAGCGGTCCACGGCGTTGGCGTGCGCGATTTGTGGTGATGCAGATGCGTCGCACGAAACAGCAGCTTGGAATGCATCGCCCGGTGCGCCCAATAGAAATAGGCGTCGTGGACCAGCACAATCGCCGCGAAATGCAACGCGATTATAAAGACGCTTGCCTCCTCCTCTGCAAAGCGGATGACGCCGGTCTCAACGCCAATCAGGGTCGCCATTGTGGTCACACCAAAGAAGAACACCGTTCGCAAAGAGGAGAGCACTTCGCGCATGTAGTCCTTACCACTGGCCCTGCGTTTCTGGATCCGGCGATGCTTGGCATAGCCGCGAAACACAAACAGCAGGATCGTCGCTGCACCGGCCGCAATCAGATAGCGGCCAAGGTCGAAATAGAACACGTCGGCGAAGTGCTTGATTACCAGGTCTGTGAAGTAGGCAAGGCTGGTGTGTGGCATCAGATTGATCCTCACATCAAGGTCTGAAGACAGAATTGCCGCACTCTAATGCAAAGGGCTCCGCACTGCCAAAAAACCCTACGCACTTTCGAAAGTGATGCGCTTTTTTCAGTTTTGAGCAGCGGTCTCGGTTAGACCTAAGCGCCTGTAATCCGTCGGAGTTGTTCCGGTTTCGCTGCGGAAGGCGCGGTTGAAGGTTGCGAGCGAATTGTAGCCCAAATCCATTGCGATCGTCAGCACCGGCAGGTCTACGCTTTGCTTCTCGACCAGCTTTTCGCGGGCTTCGGCGATGCGGTGACGATTCAGGAAGGCCGAAAAATTGCGATAGCCCAAACGCCGATTAATCAGCGCGCGCAAGCGGTGCTCGGGCGTGTCCAAATCAGCGGCCAAAGCGGCAATCGTCAGGCCTGTTGTGCGATAAACGCCACCCTCTATCGCGGTGCTAAGCTTTTCATGCAGCACCTTCTCGGACGGATTGAGATGAATGGGCTCTGGTGTGGCGACTGCGCTCGCCTCGGCCTGTGTTTCAAGCAGCAATTCCTCATCGGTCCGAAGCAGCGCCGTTCCGGCAAATAGGATCAGTATGAGGATCAGCACCGCGTTCACCAGTTGCACCCACGGCACAGCAATCGCGTCCGCAGTGACGATTTCATAGATCAGAATACCGCTCGCTTGCGCGGCGACCAGCAGCGGCAGAACCAAGCGAATGATTCGGCGCTTTTCAACCAGATCGTCTGCGTGATCGCTCAGCGCCACTCGCACAAGATCGGCGATCAGCGCCAGCGAGATGAGGTGGATAGCGTAAAAACCAGCTATCGCGGCACCCGGCAAAAAATTGCCAAAAAACCACGCCCCGATCAGCCCGGCCACAGCCGCCAGCACCGCGCGCCTGGGCGCTTCGCGTTCAAACAATTGGCGTGCAAAGAGCCAGATCCAGAAGGGCGGAGAAAGCGAGACAAGATCCACCCAAGGGTCAACCCAGCCGGCCGATCCGATCAGCGGTGTGGAGTTGATAAGATAGCCCACTGCCCCCACGACCAATCCGACCAGGCTCACGCGGAGATTGGCGCGCATCTCGCCTTCGACCAGCAACGCTAGCAGCATGAGCGAGGCGCCAATAGCGACAAGACGGACGAGGAAATCGAACTGTTCGATCATGTGAAGCTATCTGGAATACCATCGTTCAATATTCCAGCGCTTTGATCCGCCGGAATTGCGGTTTCGCCGATCAATCCGTGTTCAACGCGCACCAGGGCGTCTTCGAGCGTCAGCCGCCGCACCACCGTCCCGGGCGGGAACGCGCTTAGCAAGCGGCTCGGGAATGCGGCGGATAGGACAATGAAGTGACCTGTGTCCTCGCGCCCGCGGATGAGCCGCCCAAACGCCTGAGCAAGCCGCGCGCGGATGATGCGGTCATCATAGGCGCCACCGCCGCCGTGTTGCTCCTGAGCCGCTGCGCGGCGCGCCTTGTGGAGGATGTCGGGCCGCGGCCATGGCACCGCTTCCATCACCACACAGCGCAGGGATTGGCCCGGCACATCGACCCCGTCGCGCAAGGCATCGGTGCCGAGCAGGCTCGCGCGTGGATCATCGCGAAAGATATCGACCAGAGTGCCGGTGTCGATCGGATCGACATGCTGCGCGTAAAGCGGCAGTCCCTCCCGCGCGAGCCGGTCGGCGATCCTCCCATGCACCGCGCGCAGCCGCCGGATCGCGGTGAACAGGCCGAGCACCCCGCCATCGCTGGCCTCAATCAGCCGGGCATAGGCTCCCGCCAGGCCCGGCAGATCGCCGCGCTTTACATCGGTGACGATCAGCACTTCGGCGCGGGCCGCGTAATCGAACGGGCTCTGCGCTGAGGATAGGAGCGGCTTGCTCTCGAGATGGGCCGCGCCCGAGCGCGCGATTGCGCTTTGCCAGGCGGCGCTTTCATCCTCGATTCTATCGGTGAGGGTGGCGCTTGTCAGCATCACGCCATGCGCGGGTTCGAGGACGGTGCGCGCAAACGGTTTCATCGGGTCGAGCCAGCGCCGCTGGATCGCCACGTCAAATTCGCGCGCATCGGAGCGCTCTACCGCGAGCCAATCGACATATTCAGGGTCCGCCGGGCCACCAAGCCGCGCCAGCAGCGCTTCCCACGCGGTGAGCAGGTCGACCCGCCATGTGAGCGAATGGCGCGCTCCTTCGCTCCGCGCGCGGCCTTGTCCGTCGAGCCAATCGGGCGGATCGGCCATGATCGCTTCCAGCCGCCCGCCCAGCTGGATCAGCGGCACCCGGATCGCGGCCAGCGCGCTTGCGGCCGCGCCCGCGGCTTCGATCACGTCGCCCGGCAGGCCGGAGGCTTCGGTTTCGATGCCATAGCCCGCTTCCGCCCCGCCGCTTTCATCGCGCGCGTAGACGGTCTGGCGGACATGGGCCAAGAGGGTTTCGAGCGGGCCCGCGGCTTCGCCTTCGCCAAGGCGCTGGAGCCAGCCATCGCTGGGGAGCGCCTTGCCCGCTTCGCTTGCTGCGTCGATCGCTTCGCTGCCCAGCTCATCATAGCTTGCAACATCGGCGAGGCGCGCAGCAAGACCCCTGCGGCGGCCGCGATTTTTGCGCTCGGGCCCGGCGATCCAGCGGCGCAGTTCAATCGCCTCCTGGCCTGAAAGCGTGGCGGCAAAGGTGCTGTCAGCGGCTTCGAAGACGTGGTGGCCCTCGTCAAAGATGATGCGGGTGGGGCGCCCTGAATGATGGGGGGCGTGGTCGCGGCCTCCGAAACCAGAGCGCGCAGCGTTGACCATGACAAGCGCGTGATTGGCGATGACGAGGTCAGCCTGCGCGCTGTCGCGTGCTGCGCGCTCGATAAAGCATTTCTTGTAATGCGGGCACCCGGCGTAGATGCACTCGCCGCGTTGATCGGTGAGCGCGGCGATCCCGCGCTTGCGAAACAAAGTGCCCAGCCAGCCAGGCAGGTCGCCGCCGATCATATCGCCATCGCGGGTGAAGGCGGCCCAGCGCGCGACCAATTGCGCAAGGATTGCCGGACGCCCCTGAAAGCCCCCTTGCAACGCGTCTTCTAGGTTGAGCAGGCATAGATAATTCTCGCGCCCCTTGCGCACCACGACGGGCGGAGTGCCATCGGGGCGCTTCACCGGCCAGGCGCGGCGGCTTTCGGAGCGCAATTGACGCTGCAAGTTCTTGGTAAAGGTCGAGACCCAGACCGTGCCGCCAGAAGCGCCCGCCCATAGAGATGACGGCGCAAGGTAACCAAGCGTCTTGCCGATCCCCGTCCCCGCCTGGGCGAGCGCGATATGCGGCGCCTCGCGTGCAGGGCGCGGGGCAAAGATGCGCGCAGCCTCAGCGGCGTAATCGCGCTGCCCCTGGCGCGTCTCCGCTCCCTCGCCGGTGAGGTGATCGAGCTGGCTGAGGACATCTGCAGCCTTGAGGTCAACCGGGCGCGGCGGCGGGCGCTCTCCCGCTTCTTCCCATTCGGGCAAGGTGGAAAAGAGCCACCTTTCCGCGCGTTCGGGCCGCGCGATATGCGGTTTCAACACTTGCGCCCAGGGCCAGCGCAGCCGCTCCATCGTCTGCAGGCTTGACCACGCTCCGGCGCGCTCAAACCAATCAGGCTCTTCGACCGCAGTGATCAGCGCGCCAGCAGCGCGTTGGAGGAATTCGGGCACCGCCTCATCGCCCGCCGGCTCTGCCATCTCCAGCGCTTGCGCAAGGCCGCGCGGCGTCGGGACGCAAAAGCGCGCAGGGTGGATGAAGGCGAACAGTTCAAGCAGGTCCAGCCCCGAAAGGTCAGGATAGCCCAGCCGGTTCGCCACCAGCGGCGCGTTCAGCAGCAGGATCGGCGTGTCAGCGGCGGCCATGATCGCCTCGCCCTTGGAGACCGCGCCCGTCTGCCCATTGGCGCCCAAATCACCAGGCCGCAGCCAATTGCCGCCATGGCTGGCGTGGAGCGCGGGCAGGGGCAGCGGCGCGGGGGCGGGAGGAGCGGGGGGTTGAGACACGGACGGCTGCGAAACTGCGCGAGAGCACACGATAAGTAAACGATTTACAGGCAACATCCCGCTCATCGTCCACTGGTGGGAGATGTCGTCCAATGCGCCCTACGCTTGTTGCCTTTGTTTGCGCCTGTGTCATCGCGCCGGCGCCCCTGCTGGCGGGCCCGGATCAGTCCGTCGTGTCTACGCAAGCGGACGAGCTGGGCGAAACCTATCGGCCTGCC
>CALCCG010000179.1 GCA_937899785.1 uncultured Erythrobacter sp.
TTGCCCTTTCCAACCTCAACCCCCCGCTATCCCTTTTGTTGGTCGACAAACAGCGTCGCGGACCATTGATCGGTTTTAACACCGGCGCTCATATCGACCTGGGTGTAGTCCGGGAGAAGGAAGCGATCCTCTTCGACAAGGGGGGATACAACCGCGCCAAGCCCGGCGTTGATCGAAGTGAAGCGTTCACCGGTGTAATTGACTGTCCCTTGGAAGAACCCTGTTACCCCGCCAAAGTCCTTTTCGTATCGCACACCGCCAACGCCAGTGAAATCGGGCGAATAGGCAATATCTGCGCCAAGCGGCGCGGTGTTGACGATGGTCGGCGGCAGGTCCGTAAGTTCAGAATCGAGAAACTGGCCCGCGCCAAACACGGCTAGGTTGTCCGTCAACAGAAACTCGAAATCGAACTCAAGCCCACGCTGACGCGCCGAACCAACATTCAGGAAAATCGCGGTATTGGTAATGCTGAAATCCAGAACGCCTTGCTGAATGTTGCCAAGGTCCATCTGGAAAATGGCGCCGTTGAACTTGAGCCGGTTGTTGAGCCACTGGGTTTTCCAGCCAAATTCGTAGTTCTCAAGCGTGTCGGATTCAAAGGTCGGCGGAACCAGGTTGGTCGGGTTGGGCCCAGTGTTGCCCGCACGGTTAAAGCCGCCAGCCCGGAAACCTTCGCCGTAAAGGACGTAAACGAGAACATCGGGCGTGATTTGCCAATCCAGACCGCCTTTAAAGATCACGTCGCTTTCGGTCGCTGGGGTAAACCCTTCAAGGTTCGCATCCACGTTTTGCCCAGGCGTAAACCCAGGGAACCGCGTGCCAAAGCGCGACTGACCGGTGAAGTCCTGCTCGATATCGTAATAGCGCATACCAAAGGTCGCGGTCAGATTGTCGAGGATGTCGAACTCGGCTTCTCCAAAGAACGAAATCTCCTCGCGTGTGCGCAAGAAGTCGTTGAAGAAGGTAACGCCGTTAGGGCGCGGATTGGGATCGGTCGCAAACGCATCGGGGTTCGGGAACGAGTTTACAAACCCAACAAGAGTTGAGGCCGGATAGACGAAATCTGTGCGTTCAACGGTTTCCTGATCGTCATAGAACACACCAACGATGCCCCGAAAACGGCCGTCTTGCGGCGTTGAAAGACGAATTTCGTGCGTTTGACGTTCGGTCTCAAAAACCTCATCGGTGAACAATACGGGCGACCCGCAACTGTCATAGCCCGGAGCGCATATGTAATAGGGAATGAAAGGTCCATTATCAGCGTATCCAGTGTAGTCGGTTTGCCCTTCGAAATTGCGATCCGTGTACGACCCATTGTAAATCAGATCGAGCCCAGCAAAGCGCCCTTCGAGGGTTAGTGAAGTGATAGACACATCATCGTTGCCCTCGCTCGGCGCGAAGCTGCGCACGGCCAGATCGCCATCTTCGGAAATATCCGGCTCAAACTCGAACACGCCTTCGGTTTCGAGAGACTGGCGCAAGTGTTGAACTTTCAAGCGCCAGTCGGGGTTGATTTCCCACAGGACAGACGCCCGAAAACCCTCGTAAACCGCATCGTTGAAATCGTCTTCGGCCACCAGAATGTTGTCGGCCTGTTCGCGCGAAGAGGGAATGCGAAGCGGGCCAAGTCCGAGCTGATTGGCTTGATTGATAATCGTCTGGTCCTCGCGCGTGAAAGCAAATCCGGCGTCCGCGAAAGCCTGTTGAAGACCCGGATTGAGACCGGGATTGAACAAGGCCAGTTCGCGCGACGCAGGGATATTGTCGATAAATCCGCCTTGGCTGGACGAATACCCAACGAAGCGAACGCCTAATGTGTCTTCGACGATCGGGATATTCACATAGCCCTCTACCTGGTAGCTTTCCTCGCCGCCGCGCGTGGTCGATGCGCCGAATGTGCCGCCCGCTTCAAAGCTATCAAGAACCGGCTCATTGGTGATCAACCGCACGTTGCCCGCTTGCGAACTGGCACCAAACAAGGTGCCTTGCGGGCCTTTGAGAATTTCGATCCGGCTAAGGTCGGTGCTGTATAGGTCGATGTTCCGGCCGCCGGTCGAGATCGGTGTCTCGTTGAGGTAGAACGCCACGCTGGGTTCAAAACCAATCCCTGCAACCCGCACGCCCAAACGTCCCGGAGAGATGCCGCGAACGATCAGGTCCTGTTTGCCGGGCCCTTGACCCGCTCCATCAAGACCCGGGACAAGCTGCGCGTAATCCTCAAAACTATCGATCCGGAACTGTTCAAGCTGCTCTTCATCGAGGGCCCGGATGGCCAAAGGAACGTCTTGAAGGCTCTCTGAACGGCGCGTTGCGGTGACGACGATCGTGTTTAGACCTTCTTCAGCCTCTTCGTTAGTTTGCGCGAGAGCCGCCTGAGGCGCTGCGAGCGAAATCGCGAGAGCTGATGAAGAGGCGACAAGGAGCGAAAGGCGAGAGAGAGCGGTCTTTGTCATATGATTTTCTTGTTCCTTGAACGATTATGCCGTGACGAAGGCCAGCGCAAAGTAAGCGCACCCTCGTCCAATCCAATTGGATCTACCGCCTCAATGAGCGGCCCCTGCTTCGATTCAAAAACAACGGGCCTGAGCGTTTGAATTGTGCAAACCGAGCGCCCCGCGTCATTGGACCTTGAGCGGCGCCTATCACCGCATTGAGACGGGTCAGTGTCCGTGGTGTTACACTTGTGAGAAATCCGGACGATGGGTGATTGATTTCGTCACAAGCGACCGTGAGCACCGAGCTATCGCCAGCCTAATGGGCATTCGTCGGCCAATTGTGGGCTGTGAGATCAGCCTTACATCGCCCCGGCCCAAATACTTCCTGTGAGTCATTGGCAGAAATGACCGCCGTATGAATCCATCACCAGTTGAAGAGGATGCTAACCGCGACGGCTTATGGGTCGCGAGCGGAACGTCTGCTTTTCATCTTAGTAGCGCTCAGAGCGGCCAGTCGGCAGTCGGCCCACACAAAGACTCGCATCTAACGTAAGGTAGTTACTTGCTTGTTTTTGCTATCGACGATGCCTGCGTCCACGCTTCGCACACCGAGTGAGCGGTAGGCGACAACGGTGGAGCGCGACAGCTGCGCCCTGGCGCTGATCAAGCGCCCTTCCGCTTCGAGGAGAAGGCGTTCGGCATCGAGCGCTTCGATGAGGCTTACCGCACCAGCCTGATAGGCCAGGCGAGAGGTTTCACGCGCCCGGTCGAGCGTGGTGACGGTCCTCGCCAATTCCTTGGCTTGGGCGCGTTCGCGATCCGCGCTGATGAGGCTGGTGTCGACCTCTCCCAGCGCCTGAGCGATCGCGAGGCGGTATTGAGCAATGGCTTCTGCGGTCCCGGCTTCGCTGATCGCAAGCTGCGCATCGCGGCGCCCGAAATCGAACAGCGGGACGGCCGCACCGATCGCGCCCTCTGCCCGGAACGCATCGCCGGTTAGCAGATCGCCGATATCGCCCGAGAGGAGCCCGAGAAGTCCGCTAAGCGAGAAACGCGGATAGTAATTGGCGACCGCCTGCGCGACGCGGGCATCGGCTGCAGCCACCTGTCGCTCGGCGGCGACCAGATCGGGACGGGCGAGTAGCAATTGCGCCGGCGTCTGCGAGACCTCGATGGTGGGCGCTTCAGGGATCAGCGCCGTTTCAAACGGCAGCGCATCGAGGTTGGGCGTGCCACCGGTCAAGATCAGCAAGCGCACCTCGGCGGAGCGCTCGGCCGCTTCGAGCACGGGCAAGGTTGAGCGCGCAGAAGAAAGATCGGCTTCGACCTGATCCAATTCGAGGCGCGGCGCGATCCCGCGTTCGTAACGAAGACGAACAACGCGGGCGAGCTCTTCGAGCGTTTCGATACGGCGGGTGGCGTTGGCACGCAGCGCCTGCGTTTCGGCAAGAGCGATATAGGATAGAGCGGTTTCCGCCGCGATCGTTAGGCGGATCCCGATGAGCTGCGCCTGCGCGCTCGCCGCATCGGCGACCGCCACGCGTTCACCGGCCGCCAAGCGCCCAAACAGATCGAGCTCCCAAGACGCAGCCAAGTTCATACCGTAGATCGACTGATTACGGTTGAAGCCGGGAAGATCGGCAAAGTTGCCGATGATGGGGTCGGCGATCGATTGCCTCACCTCGGCTGCCGAAGCGTCCACTCCGATTTCCGGCAATCGCTGCGCGCCTGCAAGGCTCGCGGCGCCCGAGGCTTGTTGCAGACGAGCGGCAGCGGCTTCGATTTGGAGGTTTTCAGACAGAGCCTGGTCGACAACCTTGGTGAGATTGGGATCATCGAAGGTCTGCCACCATGGTTCGCTGCGCTCCTTCGCCTTCTCGGCGCTCGCCATCGGGAGGCTTGGGGGCAAGTCGACGCGCGGCGTTTCATAGGGCGCGTGCGTGGCGCATGCCGCCAATATGAGAGATAAAGCGATAAGAGGTGCGGTACGCATGTTGCGGCGCGCGCGATTATATTCTACATGTTTCATCATGAAAAGTTCCTTGGAAAAAGAAAAACCCGCCGCAAGTGCGCGTCCGCGCGGTCGCCCGACAGTCGATCGCCGCGGAGAGATACTGGATGCGGCCGAAGCGCTGATCGGAACCATCGGTTTCGAGAAGACGACCGTATCCGATATCGCCAAACGGCTCGGCATGACCCAGCCCAATGTCTACCGGACCTTCAAGAACCGGCGCGAGCTCGACGAGGCGGTGGTTGAGCGTCATCTGGACGGGGTCAGCGATATGGCGTGGATGATCGCCAAGCGGGATCGCGCGGAGGACATGCCTGAGCGCCTGTTCCGCGAGTTCAATCTCGCGATCATGCGCAACACGGTCGCGATGGTGGTCGACAACTTCAAGATGTTCGAGATCTGCAAGGTCGCCTCGCGCGATCGCTGGCCGATCGTCGATGCTTTCGTCGCGGATCTCGGCGCGGCGGTCGCGCACATTCTCGACCGCGGAGTCGCCGATGGGTCCTTCGCTATCGAAGACACGGCAGCCACTGCCGAAACCATTGTCGAAGCTATGCTCAAGGTCTTTCATCCGCACCTCGTCGAGATTTTCCGGGACGATGACCTGGAGGCATCCACCCGGCGTCTGACCGAGCTCATACTCGCGGGGATCAGGCGCGTAAACATATAAATTATAAATTACGTCTTTTATTTCTTATTCGAATCGCGTAGAGGCCTGCTCGTCACTCAACGAGCAAAGGGCTTCCCGTGCGTAAAACACTCTCCCCAACAACCGGCGCATTGGTCGTCCTGGTCGCAGCTCTGAGTGGCTGTAGTGGTAGCGGCGAAGGCTCCGGACCCTCCGAGCCCCCCCTAGTCCGGGCCTTCGTCGTTGCTTCCGGTTCCGAAATACAAGCGCGCTACACCGGCACAGTGCGCGCGCGCATCGAGAGCAATCTTGGCTTTCGGGTGCCCGGTCAGATCACGCAGCGGCTTGTGAACGAAGGTGACACGGTGCGCCGCGGTCAACCGCTCATGCGCATCGACCCCAGTGACTTCGAACTCCTCGTCTCCGCAACATCGAACCGGCTTCGCGCCGCGGAAGCCGAGGCCGCCCGCGCTGCGGCCGATGCCGAGCGTCTCGAAGGTCTGGTAGAAGCAGGCGCGGTCTCACAGGCGACTTATGACACCGCAGTCGCGGCGCGCGATGCGAGCGCTGCCAGCGTGCGCGCGCTGCGAGCGGAGCTCGGCGAAACCCGCAACCAGCAAGGCTACACCGTTCTGCGCGCGGATGCCTCGGGGGTGATAACTACTGTTATGGCCGAACCCGGTCAGGTGGTCGCCGCCGGTGCACCAGTCATGACTCTAGCGCGCTCGGGCGAGCGCGAAGCGGTGGTTTCCATCCCCGAAACGCTCGTGCGCGACCTGCCAAAGAGCGCGACGGCGACCCCTTATGGCTCAAATGCGAGTTCGAGCGCCGTCTTGCGCGAAGTGTCTGGCGCAGCCGATCCCCTGACGCGCACTTACACGGCTCGCTACACTCTGCGCGGCGATGCTGCACAAGCCCCCATTGGCTCGACCGTCTCACTCGAACTGGGCATCGCTGAAGCGCCGAACAAGCTTTCGGTCCCGCTTGGGGCCATCCATCAGATCGATGGCAAGACAGGCGTCTGGGTCATCGGCAAAGACAACAAGCTCGAGTTCGTCGAAGTCGATGTCACCCGATTTGGGGACGAGCTCGCGTATGTCTCGAGCAGCGGCCTCAAACGCGGCGCGCGCGTCGTTGCGCTTGGTGCCGAACGCCTGCGCGCCGATCAAGCAGTCCGCATCCTCAAGGAGCGCGGCTGATGTCCGGTATCAACCTCTCCGAGATTGCGGTCAAATACCGCTCGATCACGCTTTTCTTCGTGCTGGCGACGATCGGTGCAGGCGTGCTCGCCTTCCTCCAGTTGGGGCGCGCGGAAGATCCGAGCTTTACGATCAAGGTCTTCACCGTTTCGGCCGAATGGCCGGGTGCAAGCGCAGAAGAAATGCAGAACCAGGTCGCCGATCCGCTGGAAAAGCGCCTCCAGGAGTTGCGCTATTACGACCGGGCCGAGACCACTGTGCGCGCTGGCGTAATGCTGATGACCGTGAACCTTCTGGACACAACGCCGCCCGATCAGGTGGAAGATCAATTCTATCAGGCGCGCAAGAAGCTTGGAGACGAAGTGCCACTGCTTCCTCAAGGTGTGCGTGGTCCGCTCATCAATGACGAATATTCCGCCGTTTTCTTTGCGCTCTTTCTAATGCAGGCCGACGGAATGCCGCACCACGAGCTGGTGGATGAGGCGGAGCGCCTGCGTGGACGTTATCTTGGCGTTGAGGGCGTAACGAAGGTCAACATTATTGGCGAGCAGCCGCAGCGCATCTTTATCGAGATCGACAATGCGCGTCTGGCAACGCTGGGGTTGGGCGTCGATGCCGTCGCCGCCGCGATCGGCGAACAGAACCTTGTCGTGCCAGCGGGCCGCCTTGAGACCGGCAGCAAGTCGCTGCGCCTCACGACCACAAGCGATTTCGATGATATCGAAGCCGTTCGCGCGACCCCCATTGCTGTTGAAGGCCGCTCGATCAGGCTTGGCGATATCGCCACTATCGAACGCGGTTATGAAGATCCCTCGCGCTTCAAGGTCCGCCATGCAGGTGCGCCAGCACTCACCCTCGGCGTAGTCATGCAGCCTGGTTTCAACGGACTGGACCTTGGAGACAATCTCGCAGCGGAAACCAAAGCGATCCAGGACGAGCTGCCGCTCGGCATGTCGCTCACCCAGATCGCCGATCAGGCGGAGAATATCGACAAAGCCTATTCGGAATTCATGACCAAATTCGTCGCAGCGCTCGCGGTCGTGATGATCGTCAGTTTCCTCTCGCTCGGCTTCCGCGTCGGGCTGGTGGTCGCTGCCGCAGTACCGCTCACGCTCGCCGCAGTCTTCGTCATCATGCTTGGGGTCGACCGCGACTTCGATCGGATTACGCTCGGCGCGCTCATCTTGTCGCTCGGCCTTCTGGTCGATGATGCGATCATCGCGATCGAGATGATGGTCGTGAAGATGGAGGAGGGCTTCGACCGGGTGGCGGCAGCCACCTTTGCCTGGGGCGCGACCGCCGCGCCGATGCTCACAGGCACGCTTGTGACCGTGGTGGGCTTTCTCGCCATCGGCTTCGCGCCATCGAGCGCAGGCGAATATGCCGGCAACATCTTCTGGATCGTCGCCTTCGCGCTTCTCGTATCCTGGGTCGTCGCGGTCTACTTCACGCCCTATCTCGGCGTGAAGATGCTCCCTGAAATCGAACCGGTCGAAGGCGGGCATGATGCGATCTACGATTCCAAGAACTACCGCAAGTTGCGCAGCGCCATCGTCCAGTGCGTCAAGAAGCGCGGGCTCGTCGTCGCGGCGGTCGTCGGCGCGTTCTTCCTGTGCGCAGGTCTCATGGCGACGGTCGTTCCGCAGCAATTCTTCCCTAGCTCGGATCGCGGCGAAGCGATTGTGGAAGTCTATCTTCCCAAGGGCTCGAGCATCGAGGCGACAACTGACGTCGTCGAGGAAATCGAAGGCGAACTTGCCAAGCTTGAGGAAGCCGAAACGATCGATTCCTTCGTTGGCGCCGGGGCCCCACGCTTCTTCCTGTCGCTCGACCCTGAGCTTCCCGATCCCGCCTTCGCGAAGATCATCGTCGCCACCACGTCCCCGGAAAACCGTGACGCAGTCATGGACCATGTCGATGCGCTCGCAGCCGAAGGGCGCTTCCCTGCAGCGCGTGTGCGGACCACACGCCTTCTCTATGGACCGCCGGTCAAATTCCCAGTCGCCTTCCGCATCTCCGGCCCAGACATCGATGTTCTTCGCGATCTCTCGGACCAGGTTGCGCAAATCATGGGCGAGACCGATGGTACCGTTCAGGTCAACACCGATTGGGGCAACCGCGCACCCGCTCTGCGCCTCAACTTCAACGAGCATCGCCTGCGCCAAATCGGCCTGACCCCAGCATCGGCTGCGCGCCAGGTCGGCGGGTTCATAAATGGAACGATCGTGTCCGAAGCCCGGATCGGAACCCGCAATGTCGGCGTGGTCCTGCGCTCGCCGGAAGGCCCTGAACTCAAAGCCTCCGATCTTGGTAACATCTCGATCCGCACGGCCACCGGCGATGCCATCCCGCTCGCTTCGGTCGCCGAGCTTGAGCCGACCTTCGAAGAGCCAACTCTGGTACGCCGCGATCGCATGCCCACCATCACCGTGCGCTCGGACATTGCCGAAGGTCTGCAACCACCTCAGGTCACTGCCGCTATCGAGCCCAAGCTTGAGAACCTGCGCGCTTCGCTGCCGAGCGGATACTCGATCGTCACTTCGGGCTCGGTGGAAGAATCGGGCAAGGCCGAGGCTGCTCTGCTGCCGCTCTTCCCGATCATGCTGATCCTGATGCTGACGCTGATCATCCTCCAGACCCGTTCGTTCCGCTTGACCGCGCTGGTGATCGCAACTGCGCCGCTTGGCTTGGTGGGAGCTGTTCCTGCGCTGCTTATGAGCGGCAAGCCGTTCGGGTTCACCGCCATCCTCGGCATCCTCGGTCTCGCCGGCATCATAATGCGCAACACGCTCATTTTGACCGATCAGATCGATCAGGAACGGGCCAATGGACTGAGCACACGCGAAGCGGTGATCGAAGCAACCGTTCGCAGAGCGCGGCCGGTGATCCTGACAGCGCTCGCCGCGATCCTTGCCTTCATCCCCTTAAGCTTCTCCTCCTTCTGGGGCGGCATGGCGGTGACGCTCATAGGCGGCACGCTGATGGGCACGGTTCTCACCATTCTCTTCCTGCCAGCCCTTTACGGGCTGATCTTCCAGGTCGGAAGCGACGGCGCGGATGAAGAAGACGGCGGTGAGAAAACGAACGCGCCCGAACCGGAGGTTCAGCCAGCATGAGCAGCGCAACCAGAGATCACCAAGCACGCTCAAGCGTAGGTCATTCCAACATGAGCCTGCCGATCGCGCGCGAGCGCATCAAGACCAAGGGTCCCGCTCGTCGGACAGACAAAAGGCGCGTCATCTTGCTCGCTGCCGCGGTCGAACTGCGCGAACGCGGCGCCCGTGCGCTTTCGATGGCCGCAGTTGCGCGCCGCGCCGGCGTCTCGAAGGTGACGGTCTACCGCTACTTCGAGGATGCCGACGATCTCTATTGCACGCTGACAGCGGGAGAAGAGCTGTGAAGCTGCGACCGCCGCGCTGGGGATCGCGCGCCGCAGGCGCAGCATCAGCCGCGACACAGCCGCCAAAAACGCGATCTCCGCGCGTCACCCAGGTTTTCGTCCTCGTATCGGCGGCGACGCTTTCGGGCTGCGTTACATGGGCCGAGCGCCCTGAGCTTGGAAAAGCGCGTGCCGATCTCGCACCCTTGGAAGGCGTGGAAACCGCTCGGATTTGGTCGGATGCCCCGGCCGAGCGCTGGCTTCAATGGCGCAGCGGTCTTATGGAGCAGCGGCGCCAAGCGGGGCAGTCGGAGCAACTTGAAATCCTCGCGATCTCGAGCGGATCGGAAAAAGGCGCTTATTCCGCTGGTTTCCTGAACGGATGGACCAAGACCGGTACCCGCCCGCAATTCGACATCGTCTCGGGCGTCAGCACCGGCGCGCTGATCGCGCCCTTTGCGTTTCTGGGCACGGGCTATGACGACCATTTGCGCACGCTCTACACGCAAATCGAAACCAGGCACATCTATCGCCCGACGACTGTCTCGGGGTTCCTGGGTGGTCCCGCGCTCGCCGATACAAGCCCCATGGCGCAGCTCATCGAGATGTATGTCGATGATGACGTGCTCGAACGCGTCGCGATTGCGCATCGACAGGGAAGGCGCCTGCTCGTCCAGACCACCCATCTCGATGCGGGGCGCGGTGTTGTCTGGGACTTGGGCGCGCTCGCCGCCAGCGATCGGAGCGACAGGCTTTCGCTCTTTCGGCAAGTACTGCTGGCTTCTGCCAGCATACACGGTCTCTTTCCGCCGGTTCTCATCAGACCCGGTTCGCAAGAGATGAGCACGGTTGTCGAGATGCATGTCGATGGTGGGACGACATCGAGCCTTTTTGCAGCGCCGCCTTCGATCCTGTATTCCGAGGGCGCAAGCGCCCCCCGCCTCGCCTCACGGATCACCATTCTCTACAACGGCCAGCTCGCGCCCGATGCGGTGACCGTGCAGCCGCGGGCGTTCGAAGTGCTCGAACGCGCGCTCAGCGTCTCCATCATCGAAGCCGACCGACGCTCGCTCGCAGCTCTTAGAGCCTTCGCTGAGAAGAACGGGACTTCGCTTCGTGTCTTCGAAGCCGGCGATCTGTCTGATGAGGAGGTCGACGAGCGCTTTGACACCGAATTCATGCGGATGCTCTTTGCGCAAGGGGTGGCGCGCGCGAAGAAAGCGTTCGCCCCCCCAGCAGCCCACATCTGACATTCCGATCCCACTGGTGGAGACTGAGCAATGACCGCCGTCGAGCTTTTGCATTGGGGCGCGCTTGGCGTTGCCCTCGTCATTTCCTGGTGGATGTTCCGCGATCTTGCAGACATCAGCCAATGGCTCGTTACGGTGAAGCGTGAGAAGGTCTTCTCGACCTTTCGCAAACGCCATCGCCTGGCCGCGATTTGGGCGGCAGCCTCGCTGACTGCCCTTGCCACGCTCGCACTCGCTTCGGCCGGCAACGCCTGGGTGTTCGGCGCGCTCTCGCTGGTTGCCTTCTTCGGCCTCTTCATGGGCTATATCAATCCCCCGCTCATGATGCGTAGCCAGTTCCGCTCGGCGCGGTATTATTCGATCCAGGAGGCAAGAACGCATCTCGCTTCCGATACCAGCCTTATCGTGATGGACGCCAATGGCTGTGCGCGCGGTCATCCCGACAAGCACATCCTTCGTCCTCATGTAGCAGGCGAGGAAGGCGGGCTGTGCGGCACGAATGTGGTCATGACCTATTGCGGTCTCACCAATCTTGGTATCGCATACAAACCGGTTATCGACGGCGAAGCGGTCGAACTTGCGCCGATGACACAGCTCGAAAACAATTTCGTCATGTGGGACCGAACGACCGGCGAGCCGATCCAACAATTCTGGGGACGGCGCATCGGAGATGGGCCCATGGGCGCTGCCATGGAAGAGTGGCCGAGCTACCGCATGCCTCTTTGGGCGTTTGAGAAAGCCTTTCCTGAAGGTAAAGTTTTTTTGAACCCTCTGCCGACTTTCAGCGAAAATCCGCTCGCTGCGATCTACGATCGCATCGTGCAGCTCATGTTCCTGATGGGCATTAAGGAGCAGAAGGAAAAGCGGCTCCCGACCTTCCCGACAATCCCGGAATTCGATGAACGCCTGGACAACAAGGCAAAAATTTACGGCATCATTATCGAAGACGACGTCGTTGCCTACACCGAGCATTTTATCCGTGCGCAAGGCGATCGCGTCAACACCGTCATCGGCGGTTCACGGGTGGTCGTCGCCTATCATTCAGAATTCGATAGCGTCGGCGTTTATCTCAACCCGCACCCTCAACCTGTTAGCTCCATCGCGTTCGACGGCGACAGCGATCTTGGAAAGCTCGCACGCGTGCCGAAGATGCGCGCCGGCGCCTATTGGGTGATCTGGCAGCATTTCTATCCCGAAACCGAAGTCAATCGGCCGCCGCTTGAACGCAGCGAAACAGACCCCTGGCTCGCCGTGGTCGAAGGAGGCGCGTCATGAACCTCATTGAGCCAGTTTCGCCCGGCCCACGCAAAGCGGCTCGCTTGGCCCACGAACCGCGACTGCGCACAATCGAAACTGGACGGCAAATTATTCAGGAGCTTCCAAGGCTCTCCCAAGCGCAGATGCGTTCAACAAGACGATCCAACCGACCGGTCCACTCGAAAAGGTCGCGGATCGGGATCATTTATAACGCGCGCAGCCATCGCAACGCCAAGCAAGCCTCGCAAAGCGCTGTCGGATCTCACGTCGCCGTCAAGGCGCCTGCGACGCGGCTCGAACTCATGCTCACCTTATCCAGATTTGCCCATGACGGCATCGACCTTCTCATCATAGCGGGCGGCGATGGGACCGTGCGGGACGTCCTCACAATGGGTCATAGCGTTTTCGGTCAGGACTGGCCCGCGCTCGCAATTCTTCCCTCGGGCAAGACCAACGCGCTCGCACACGATCTGCAAGTACCAGACGATTGGTCGGTGCTCGATGTCCTCAGAGCACAGCGCTCGCATCGCACTATCGCTCGCTCGCCGATGGTCGTAACGCCTCTGGACGAACCGGATGCAGCGCCCGCGCTTGGCTTCGTGCTTGGCGGGGGCGTCTTCACCCACGCCATTGAGCTGGGCCAAACCGCGCATCGTTGGGGCGCATTCGATGCGCTCGCCGTCGCGACCACGACATGCTGGAGCCTTGCGCGCTGCTTCGTCGGCGAACTCGCCGACCCTTGGCGTCGTGGCAGCGCGATGGCGATCAAGCTAGGTGCGTCTCGCGAACCCTTGGCCCGAAGTGGCCGCGGTGCGCGCTCGCATCGCCAGATACTGCTGGCGTCGACGCTTTATTCGCTTCCGGCCAAGCTCGCGCCTTTCGGAAAACCCACCGCTGGCTTGAAGGCATTGGTCGTCGATCACATGAATTGGAGGTCGCTCGCGAACCTTCCTGCGCTTTTAACCGGAGCGACGATTACCGACTCTGGCGTCAAAGGCATTCACCGGTTCGCGGAAAGAAGCTTCGAGATCGAAACCAAGGACCGGCTCATCCTCGATGGAGAAGCGCTTCGTCCGGGGAGATATCTTGTTCACCGTGGTCCTGATGTTGAGTTCTTATGCGCACAGACCGCCGTCGCTACCTGATGCTTTGCAACGCGTTTTTGCAATTCATTCTTGGGCGAAGGACAATCTTGCGATCGCTCGGCACTCTAGCCGTTTCGCGCACCGTAGTCTGAATGTCCGCTTTGCTCTTTGCCCGACCAGAACCGGACAGTCGGCAAGCGGCCCAGATTGTGCCGCAACTCTATGACCAAAACTGGTAGGTGAAAGCGGACGGTCGAATTCTAAGCAGGAATACAGCAACAGCAGACACCTGTTCTTCGCCTCAGGCGGAGGCTTTTAACCGCCAATGACGGCTGCAATTTCACGACGATATGGGTGGCTTTCGTCCATAATTGGCGCCAAAATTGTGTCCGCCTGCCGCAAAAGATCGGTGGCTTCTTGCCTCTCGCCTTTTTCGTTCAACGCAAAAGCGAGCTGCGCCGTGGCCACCACGGTGCGCCAATTCTCGGCCCCGATGTTTTCGTTCCCGATCATGCGAGCGCGTCGGGCCGCAGTGACGGCTTCATCCAACTGGCCAGAGCGGCGCAAATGCGCGGCATGTTGGGCCAAGACTTCGGTGAGCAGAAAACTGTCCGCTCCCACCTCTTCCTCGTGTTTGGCGATGAGCGTCTCAAAAGCCTCGTCAGCCTCCGCGTATCCGCCCTGTCCGCTCAGGCTCACGGCCAGTTCAAGCGCGGCGTAACGCTGATAGTCCGGTCCCAGAGGGCCAGCGTCGATGGCATTCCGAGCGCGTGTCTCGGCCGCTGCGAAACGGCCCTGCAGATTGAGGGACTTTGCGATCTGAATATCGGCCCGCTGGATATGGAACGCGTATTCGGCTCCCATCTTGGCGGCGGCCCGTGCCGATCGGCCGAGCATCGCCTCGCCTTCCTCAAACGCGCCGCCTCCGATCAGCACTTGGCCCAGATTGCGGCTCAAATTGATGAATTGCGGATGGGCTTCGCCGTCTTGTTCAAGGACCTGTGCGACCAGAGGTTCGAGCGTTTGGCGCGCCTCAGAAAACAGGCCCGCATCGTATTGTGTGTACCCCAATTCGCGCTTGAATGCGGTGAGATAGGGGTGACCGGGAAAGACGATTTCAGATCGCCGCACCGCCTCGGTAAAGGCGTCCACCGCATCAAGATGCTTGCCGGTGCGAGCAAGGAACAGGCCCAGATGCGCTACGCCAAGAATGGAATCGGGGTGATTGGCGCCGAGCAGTTCATCGGACTTCGCTGATACTTCCCGGAACATCGGGCCGGCTTCGTCAAAACGCTCCAGATAATCATAGCTGCTGGCCAAATCGGTCCTGATGCTGAGCGAAAGCTCATCAAGCTGTGCGTTCGCGCTTTCCTTCAAGGCGAGCGATTTTTCCAGCTGCGCGGCGGCATCCTCGTATCGCTTGAATTTGAAGAAAGCGCGCCCCAAACGCCCGTGCGCCGTTGCCGCGACTTCGGGATCGGTGGAGGGCTGCGCATCGACGATCGCCACCGCGCGTTGCGCCAGCTCGATCATGTCTTCGCGTTCGATATCTTCCTGGTTGTCCATGATCGCGTAAATCGAAGGGAGCATCGCCAGCTTGTCTTCGGGGAAGTTCTCCTCACGGATCGCGAGCGCGCGGCGAGCCTGCATCTGGCCTTCCTCGAACCGGCCAAGTCCGGCATAGCTGCCTGCGATGACATCGAGCAATTCGGCTTGCAACGCGGGTTGATCCGCAAGCGCTTCGATCCGCTCCAGACCCTGCTCAAGCAGATCAGAGGCGGTCACATCCTCGCCTTGCGCCACTTCGGGAGAGGCAGCGCCAAACAGATTGCGTAAAAAGCCTGAGACTTCTTCGGCCTGCGCCGCGGCCAAGCGTGCCTCGTCGCGCTCCTGCGCCAATTGCACCGTGTAGAACACCGTGAGCGCCACCACCGCGAAAAGGCCAATCCCGGCCGCAGCCAGCGGCGCGGTGTTGCGCTGGGCGAACTTGCGCGCCCGGTAGGCAAAGCTCTGACCACGCGCCAGAACGGGTTCGAGATTGAGATAACGCTCAAGGTCATCCGAAAGCGCGCTGGCGGAAACGTAGCGGCGCTCAGGCTCCTTTATGAGGCACATCAGCACGATGTTATCGAGATCGCCCCTCAGCTTGCGCTGCAACAATTTGGGTGAGAGCTGCACCGGCGCGCCGTGCGTCGTTCCCTGTGTGGTGCTGGGGAAACTCGGCTGCGTCACGGCTTGGCTTGGCCGTTGGGGTTCCATCTCGAGGATCCGGCTTTCGATCTCGCGGCGCGATGTGCCACCATCACCATAGGGTGATCGGTTCGTCAGCAACCGATAAAGCAGCACGCCCAAAGCGTAGACATCGCTCGCCACAGAAACCGTTTCGCCGCGCACCTGCTCTGGGCTGGCGTATTGCGGGGTGAGAACCTGCGCTTGGGGCGCGGTTTGATCGACGACAGGGGCGCCGTCGTCCGCCGCAATCAGCTTGGCAATGCCGAAGTCCAAAAGCTTAGGGTTGCCGTCCTCATCGACCAGAATGTTGGACGGTTTGAGATCGCGATGCACCACAAGATTGCGATGCGCGTAATCAACGGCCGCGCAGACCTTGCGCATCAAAGCGACACGCTCGCCCACGTCCAGATTTCGCTCCTGGCAATAGACGTCGATCGGCACGCCTTCGATATATTCAATGACAAGGAAAGGGAGATTGTTTTCGTCCGATCCCCCGTCGATCAGCGTGGCGATGTAGGGGTGACGTAGGCCCGCCAGAATTTGCCGCTCGCTTTCGAACCGCGCTCTGGCGTCGGAGTGGACAAGCTGGGCCGACATGATCTTAAGCGCGGCCTGTTGGGCAAATTCGCCGCTTCGTTCCGCAAGGAACACCGCGCCCATTCCGCCCGAACCAATCCGCTTGATGATGGTCCACGCACCTAAGGTGCGACCCACCCAGAGATCCAATTCTACAAGTTCGATCCGCTCCAGCGAACTGACGACTGCATCGCCCACCGTGCGCTCGGTGTCCGCGTCCGCTTCGAGCAGTTTGCGAAGGTGGTCGATGCGATCGGGATGCTCCTGGGCAAAGCGCGCCAGAAAATCCTCTTGCTCAGCGCCGGTAAGCTCGCTGGCCGCCGCAAACGCTTCTTCAAGCTGGTCTTTACCCGTCATCGTCATGCACCCTTCGTCCGGTCTGTCATGTTATGCCAAGCCGGAAAACCCAAAACAAACGGTCAGAAAAAGTCGCTCAGCCTCACGACGTTGGCGAAAGATAGTCTTTCAGCCAGGCGCGAGCGAAGCGCAGATCGCGCGTCACGGTGCTCTGCGACGTGTCCAGAACCTTCGCCATCTCCGCCACCGCCATGCCGCCAAAATACTGCATCTCGATCAGCTTGGCTTTGCGCTCGTCATATTTCGCCAGCTCTTCGATACCCTGGTTCAGATCCAGCAGACTGGCGTCAGTATCATCGATCGCTTCCTGATCGGGCGACAGTGTCACCATGATTTGGCCCCCGCCCCGTTTGGCCGCGGCGCGCTGTTCGGCGTAGTTGATAAGGATGCGGCGCATCAGGCGAGCGGAAAGCGCAAAGAAATGCGCGCGATCCTGCCAATCGACATCGACCTTCATCAAGCGCTCGAACGCTTCGTTGACGAGCGCTGTTGGCTGAAGCGTGTGCGAAGCGCGCTCGGAGCGAAGAAGCCTGCGCGAAATGGCAAGCAGTTCGTCAGAGACAATCGGAGCGATTCGATCTCCCGCTTTATCGTCCCCGCTCGACCACTGCGCGAGAAGCTGGGTGATATCCTTAGGTTCCGCCATGCTTCAAACACCTTCCGAATTGCTGTGATCGAAGCTCCAGTGCCCCCAAGGCGATGACCCTCTTGGCGCGTCTTGAAGACAAAATTTCATAAAAGATCAAATTTTTTGACTGTTTCTGATCCGGATTCCGGCTTTCCCAATCGAGCGGGTGTTTGGCTTGATGTCAGGACACCTGGGGACCGGGCAACGGGCCCAGCAGCCGCTCACCACTAACGCAGGACGCAGGAGTTGAGCTATGTTTGGAAGAGTGAAAGCGGCGGATGGGGCGACAAGTTACCGCTTGCCTCGATGGCGCGTGGTCGCCTTGGCGCTTGGCCTTGCTACGCTATTCGGTCTGGCCAACCTTGTTCCCGTCACGTCGGGGCCGCTTGCGGCGGGTGCCTACGCGAAAGACTTTCCCAAGTCCTGCGGGCGTGAGGGGCAAAAGCCGTGCCCCTTGTTTGGCCCCAATCGCCATGTTCCCTCATGCATGCCCGGCCTGGTTGAGCGACCCTTTGGCAAGCGTTGCTCACGCAAGAAGCCGCCGCCACCGGTGTTTGACGACTTCAAGAAGACGCTCTCGGGCAGCAAGCTCAACCCTAACAATCAACCCAATTGCGGCGGCCGGGGCCAGAAGCCCTGCCTCGCTCCGATCCTTCCCTCGTGCGATAAGGGCCTCGTCCAGCACTTCATCAAGAACCGGTGCATCATCAACGATGACGACATCGTCTTCATGGCGCGCAATACTATCCGCGAAGTCGGCCCTGTTCTGCGAACCATCGCTTTGGGCGTGGTCGACTGCGGGATTGAAACTCTGGTGTCGAAGAGCAACACGGGCAATCGCGCCATGGTCGTGCGCGAAATTCAGGAGCGTCCCTGCTTTAACGCGCTGCTCGATCAAGCGCGGCAAAACGGCTATCAAACGCTTACCCTCGGCGCGAGCGGAGGCGGCGCGATTGGCGTTGGCGTGGATGGCGAAAACGGCTTTGCCTTTGACACCGCACGCCGTTTGCCGGTCGTCACCTACCACACGCTTGGCCTGTCCTTTGGCAGCATTGGCGCTGGCAGCGCTGTGACTGTGGGGCTTGGTAAGGGCCCTAACAACACGATGGCCGGCGACGGGCACGGCGCGACGGTTGGGTTTGCCGCAGTCGGAGGAAGCGGTGCCTCGGTATCGTTCAACTATGGAAGCGCCGAGGTGTCCTCGGTTAGCGCGGTGATCACCGCAGGCGCGAAATTCAGCCTGGCCTATTTTCGCAACACTACCAAGACGCTTTCCACCTACCCGGTGGTGGCATCGAGCAGCCTACCCTCAGATGGCTACACCCAGGTGGAGGCCTACCAACCCTCGCGACCACGGCGCCCGGTCGGACCGACGATCTCTCCAGCGCCCGCGCGCAATCCCGTCGACACCTTTGCTGAAAAGCACCCGCAGGCCCATGCGGCCGCCGAAAATGTCGGTTTCGCGCTCGGGAACGCGCTGGGCCGTATGATCGCTCAAAACCGCGAAAACGCGCGCCCGCGCACCACGTTCGATATCTGCAACAACACGCAGCACAAGAAGATCTTTGTCAGTTGGATTTACAAGAGACCCAACGGCAACAAGATCGCTGACCGCTGGCGTGCGCGTGGCAATTTCACCGTGAAACGCGGAGAGTGCTACTTTGCTGGGGCGAAGAACTGGGCAGGCACACAAGGTTATGAGGGGCCCGTCTTTTTCTACGCTTCAACCGACCACAAGTCGCACAAGAAAGGCCAATTTGCCGACTGGCAGGGCGATGGCTTGGAGTTCTGCGTCGCGCACAAGAAGAAGAAATTCACCCACAAAACCGGCGTCGCAATGCGATGCGATCCCAAATACGGGCGGTTGGTGCGCGGTTATCGGATGGATGTCGGACCGGGCCGCGGCCGGTTCACCTTCAACGATTGATGCAAGGAAGACATCGCTGATCTCAATGGCCGGGCCCGATCAATCGCGCCCGGCCATTCGCAAGGCCAGCGACGGCATTGTCTGCTCCCACCCACGGCTCTCTTGACGCACCGAAAAAGGGCGACCGGCGTCCGCCTTTGGGGAAAAGGGTTAGCGGGATCGAAAGGCGTAAACTGGGTCGTGAGCCGAATGTCCGTTCTTGAGAGACCGGCAACCCAAACCGGACTGTCGCCAAACGGCCCATTTCATGCCCTGTTGCTATAAGCCAATCTCGAACGGCTTGCTCCGCTCTTTGGTAAGCTCTGGTGCCTTCTCTAGTTCAAACTGCTGCTCCTGGTTAGTCGCTTGGATCTGACCTGCGCGCCGTCCCTTGGCTGCCGCTAGGCCAAGTCTCTTGGTGATTTCAGCGGCTGATGTTTTCTCGCCCAGATTGGTCGCAATCCCTCGCCCGACCTTTTCCCGGCTGTCGACAATCAGCGTGAGCTCGTCCCGCAATCGCGTGATCGTGACGAGGAAATTGCGCTGCGAGAGCAGTCGCCGCTCGCGGCTGTCGAGCACGGCGATGCCCTTATCTGCTGTGAGGCCCTGCGCCATATGGGCGTTGAGGGCGTAGGCTAGGTCGATCCGCTCCAACATCGGGTCATTCGGCTTCAGCTTATACTCCATGCCGCTGGAGCTCGTGACCGTCACCCCAGCCTGATCGATCGCTGTCACTATGGGCCTATCGGCGTTCATCATTCCGCGTTTATGGTCGCTCGTCGTCCAACGGATGGCGTCCCCGGTATAGAGATCGAGATCCTTCTTCTCGAACAGCTGCAATGCTTGGTCGCTGCCCTTCGCCGACAACCTCGCTGGCGCGAAGCGGCGCAAATGCCCTCGCGCATCGCGAAGCGTAACAACACCCTTCTCAGTATCGACGGCGGCGACCTCATGGCTTCCACGTCCGAGACCATGCCGCGATTGGCGGCTCGCCACTTCGAGCACCATTCCCGGTTGATAGTTGCGCGCGTAGCGCAATTCCTCGCGTGTGGCGTTTACACGGGATAGAACTGCAAGCCGTGCGCTCACTGGTCCGATTTCGCCATTGGCGGCAAGCCCGGTTTGAACGGCGGCATTTATCTCGGAGCGCAACCGACGACCTGCGGCGAAGATTGACGTGCGTTCGCGTTCGGCTGGCCGAAGGGACAGCCACCGTTCGGCTGCAACTATCGCGCTGTTCTCCTGCACCTCGACAATGTGATCCTTGAGATGCTCGAGAGCATCATTGGTCTTGCCCGACTGCGCTGCCTGCTGCGCTTTCTTCAAAGTATCGGAGCGGGCGCGAAGATTGCGGTCCATGCGCGCCGTGTCTGTCCCGGCACGCTGCGCCAGAGCGAAGGGCTTGCCCGCTTCGACGGCACCAAGCTGCTTCTCGTCGCCCATCAGCACGAGGCGATCGACCTGTAACAGATTGGCGACGCGAATAAGGCGATCCTGATCGCGGGTAGAGACCATTGAGGCTTCATCGAGAACAAGGATGGTGTCGCGATACTCCTCGCGCGCAGCGGCAATCTCGGCCTTGCCAGCGGAGCCATCCAGCAACGTTCGATGTCCACCGAGAAAGCGGTGCAATGTCATCGATGGAATGCCGGTGTCCTTTTCCAGCAAACGGACCAAAGTGTTCTGGACACCCAAGCCTACGACCCTCTTGTCCTGTTCTGACAGAAGCTGGTTGAGAGGCCGCAGCACGCTCGATTTGCCTGCCCCTGCCACACCCTGAACGGCTACGACGCGATTGGTGGAGGACAGGATCAAGCGGCCCGCCGCTTCCTGACCGGCGTTGAGTTTCATCCCGTAGTTGATGGCTGCCGAAGCTTGCAGAAACGGCCCAGCGGTCTTGGCGTCAAGGATTGGACGAACGGCGCCGTTTCCCTTCTCGATCTCCGCCAACATGCGGGCCTCCAAGGCCAATGCATCGGAAGTGGTCAGCCATCCCTTCTGCGCGCCTCGTCCGCGCAGAAGCGCGCCCTGCTGGGCGAGTTGGCCAATGCGCCTTTCGACCGACTTCATCGACGTTGGCAGGCCGAAATCGAGCGCTGCCTTGGCTAAATCGGTTGCGGTGAACGCCGCCTCTCGCTCGGAAAGATGCCGCACCGCCGATGCGACCGCATGGGCCGTCGCAATCTCTTCGCGGCCTTTCAGATGCAGCCGCTTGGGGATAAGCGGATCGCCCTCCTTGATGCCCATTCGCTCGGCGAGGATGGCGATCATGGCCTTGCCCCGTTCAAGCAAAGTGGGGCGATCATTCGCCCGCTTGGCAGCAGCAATAGCCAGCTCGTGCGAACGCAGCTTGGCGCCGCGCACCATCTCTTCAAGGTCGAGCCCTTGGTTCCAGGCCTGCCCCTCCCATTGGGCCATCAAGGCACCGCGATCGACATCGCTTTGCTTGGCCTGCCGTGTCGCCAACGTCGCTACCAGACCCGCCTCAAGGCCACCGCCTCGCCGGGCCTCGAGCACTTCCTGCCGCCGCGACGAAAAGGCCATCACCGCATCCCGATCGATGCCCTTGGCGTCGAAATTTCCGTGCTTCCCGAAATCACCAATCCGGTAGCCAAGCTTCTCTACCTCGATCCGGAAACGCGCCATCGTTATGGCATTGAGCAAGGTATTGTGCTGCCACAGCTTGTCATTGCGCAGCGCCCTCCACTTGCCGTCCTTGTCCTGCGTCAGGTTGGCGACCACAGCGTGGAAGTGCAGGTTCGGTTCCTGGTTGCGGTTGGTGTCGTGCTGGAACAGCGCGACCGTCAGGTTGTCGCTTGCATGCAGCCGTTCTTTGCCGCCCTTCTCGGTACGATACTGGGCCGCATTCTTCTCTGCCCAGTGGAGTGTTTCGACGACCGCTGAACGGTACGCGTCAATGATCCGCTGATCCTTGCCGATCAGCGCCAACAGTGACCAGCTCTTGGGCAGCGAAAAGGTCAGATCGGTCCCAGCACGATGATACTGGCCTTGGTGCCCGATACGTTCGCCATTAGGCAACTCTCCGCGCAGGATTGCCTCAAACGCTCTGGCATCGACCGTGCCTGAAAGACCCATCCGTTCGGCACCCTTACCGACCCAGATGCCTGACCGATCAGCGTCCGCCTTGGTGTAGTAATTGTCGTTGGCGAAGTAGTTGGCCGCACCGCCTGCCGAGCGCACATTGGCAACCGAAAGCATCGCTCAGCGCCCCTCGCGCATCGCGGCTTTGCGCTCGCGATATTCTCGGATGCGTCGCTGATAAGCGACCACCACGCGGTCCCGTAGTTCCTTATCCTTGTGTGTGCGGAGCCAGCCATCGAGGGCGATTTTGGTAAACAGCAAATCGGCCAGAACCTGATCGCGAAACGCCTCGTCCCGGGGTTCGTCGAGCGCCTCGATGACGGTAAGCTTCAGCCACTGGCTGACGCTCATATGCGCTGCATCAGCAGCGGCTTTAACAAGCGCATGAAGATCTTCGTCGACATAGCATTGAAGGGCAAATCGCACGGCGTCACCTGACGTTTGGCCGCCTCTCCTCGGCCCAATGACCCCTCTGGACTGACATCAGTCTACGGCAGCGCCCACCCTGTAGGAAAACGCTATTTTTTGATTTCAAATTAATAGCTTAGCGGCGAGCAACTCACATGTGAGTTGCGGATCGCGGAGTGACATCAGATGACATTACTTGGCGACAGATGCCGAAATATCGGCGAAACCCGCAGAAATCCTCGCCTTAAAGACACCGGATCTCCGGGTACGGTGTGCCCTCCAATTTCCTATATTCCCCCACGTAACCAGTCATTTCGCCGGTTCGTTCTGATAGGGTTTTCCAGCCACTTCCAAAAGAATCCCCGCTCTCACGCGGCGAAGGATCCCTACAATCTGGGTGGCACTAATCCTCGGCCTCGACTGCCGATCGTGCAATCGCAATGGCCTCTTCAAATCTAACTCTTGTCGGTTGGCGGAGCCGCGCCAGTTTGAAAGCTTTGGAGTAATGCGCGAGTACGTCTTCGGCTGGTTTCTTCGATCGGATACCGGGCAGCGCTAAGCTCGCTAACTCGATCAACGGGATGTCCCGATGCGATCTCCAGTCGGATCGTGAGGGCCGCAAGGGTACGATCATCTCAGGGATCGAATGCTTGGGGAAAAGGACAAGGCGATCTCCGTCATGCGACCGACTTAATTCGGTTGGGATCGCTGAAACAACTCTCTCCTGGATTATCCGTCCCGCCTTCTGCTTCCCGTGCGCACGGGCGACCCGCTCGACGACAAGGTCGAGATAGACGGGCCCTTCACGCTCGATGACCTCCTCGACGATTGTTTCGAGACGTCGCTGATATTCATCTTCATAAAGCAGATCGCCATCACCTTCAGGCACTGAAAGTTCGGAAAATTGGTACTCTTGACCCACCTCGTGAGGAGGCAAACGATAAACCGTTTCATGCGGTTGCCGTGACTGATCACTCGAAATTTGTGTCTCATCTTTACCGCATGAGGAAGTAAGCTGGTGCAGCCCACTGCCTCGACTTTCGACCAAACCGCGCGAATGCAAAGAGTTGCTCCGGGATGGAGAGAGCGCGTTGTCTACAAGCTCCTCCCACTTCTCCTCATGCGGCCTGAAAGCCGCAGGTGCGCGGTCTGCTGACGACAGCGGGAGGTGGTCAGGCAACGCTTCCTTCAACTGGGAATTACTCCAGACTTGTCCATCTGACATCAGCTGCAAGATCTGCTCTTGAACCTGAGCTTCAGTAACCCGAGCGGAGCCCTGCTCCTCATCGTCAGAAGGCACAACGGTAGCGAGTTCATCGCTCGAATGGTCTGCTTGGCCCTCACAATTCTCAACGGGTTCAGAAGGTAGATCGACTTCGTCTTGCGCGTCATCCTCAGTCGAGTCAGAGGAACGCCAGGCTCTTTGTTCTACATGTCGACTGGTCCACTCATCTGAACCGCCAACTGGCTGGATACCACGCGCGGATAGTAACCCGACCAATTCCTCCATCACCTGTCTTTGTTCCCTGACGAATCGTGATGCGAAACATTTCCAAACTGTCCAACCAGCCCTTTCCAAGATGCGCTGCCGGTTCATGTCGGAGGCCCAACGATCAGGCCCGTGATATCGGTCGCCATCGCATTCGATTGCGACGCGGCGGTCGTTCTCACCTTCGACCACGAGGTCGATCCTAAAATCGCCTACTTTGACTTGGGTGTCGACCCTATAGCCTCGCTCGACCAACAGATCGTACATCTCGCGCTCAAAATCGGACTCGCACTTTTCCCGCCGGTCCTTGGCCTCTTGACCATCAGACGGGAAGGGCATCCGGAAATGGTCCAGCAGCGCGCGGCGAAGCTGATCGGCATGTCCAAGGGCTTCAACGTCTACTGAGCGAACCAAATACGTTCGATCACATGCTCGCGAAAGGGCGACGTTGAAGCGTTGCTCAAATCGGACTCCCGACAGAGCGCTACCACCCGCTTGAGCAACCAACGATATGAACATGATGTCTCGCTCGTCACCCTGAAAAGCTGTGGGATCGCCCACGCGCAGGTGGTGCTGTTCGATCACCTCTGGTCCGAGTTTTTGCTCGATCAGGCCATAAATGTGAGCTGCCTGCTTTTGACCCAATAGGGTTGTAACTCCGATAGTCCACTATGCCATCTTAGGGTCGGATGCGATTCTCTAAATCTCATCGAAGATGTATGCCGCTTCAGGAGGATTAATGTCTCCCTGTCGATATCCGTCTTCAATTCGAACGTCGATCAAGGGAGGATCAAGCCGTTCTGAAGCAGTCGGAAGCCGCAGAGGATTCAGCCTGTGATTGTAGAACTGCGCCTTGGAAAATTCGATGATGGGCGCGACACAACGGAAATGTTCGGTAAGCATGATCGCTCCACCGGCGAAGACCACTTTGCCAAGATCGTACAGCGATTGTTCCTCGCGTAGCGAAGCCCGATAATCGGGGACTTGCCCAGAAAGGTGTCGTACCGCGAGTTCATCTGCACGCGTCTGGTCGCGTCCGACAAGGTCCGGACTTACCTGCTTATCATCGCCAACGATGAGGATTGTCTTGGCCCGCAATAGGGCGGGTAATGCGGCCACTGTCGATTGCGATGCTTCGTCAACGATCACGAGATCGAAGAGTCCCAAATCTGCTGGAAGGGACTCTGAGACCCGGTAATGCGGCATAATCCAGCAAGGCAAAGCGCCCTTGGCGCGATCGGATGCCTCACGCGCCTGGCGCCTGTATCGGCCAGCACGTTTCCCAGTACCTCTTCCAATTCTTCGAACCGCATCTGCATAGGCGGCAAGTGCCGCCTTGACCCCATCACTAGCCTTCTTGCTGAGCTCCAACCAGGTTCGCAGTTCAATAGAGCGTTCGTATGCTCGTTTGAGGAGAACCTCCTTCTCGCTGCGATCAGTGCCGAGTTCCCTAAGGCGGTGATGCTTGTCATTCGTATCCAGCCACCCCTCTAGGCGACGAAGACGCCAACGGTTTTGCCAATCACCGGGTAGAAGTTCGTCCTCAACACCATTGACCGGACTGGTGCTCAAGCGCCGAGCCCATTTTGGCGCACCTGACATCTCAATGAGGTCTGTCACCTCCGCAATCTTCGCGAAAGCGTCGTGCTTCCCTTTTATTTCTCTCAGGCGCGTGATGAGCGAATTCCACGCTTCTGCCAGTGCATCGATTGAGATTTCCGGGCTACCCAAACGCGTAGCTGCAAGGGTACGAAGCTCCGTGCTGATTTCGTACTCGCAAGGTTCAAGTTCGGAGAGGAGAGAGGTGCGCAAACCTTCTGCATCAGCCAATCGATATCGCAGAAGATGAGCATCGACGGCTTCAAGCAGACCGCGAATTGCCTGCTGATCACCATCCCGCAACGCAGGGAACGAAACAAAAGTAGCATCGACTGCGGCACGGATCTCTCGGCGACTTGCGATCAATGCATTAGCAGCGTCAATATGATCGAACTGGCGTCTTGCGAGTTGCGCCACGCCCAACTCTTGTCCTTCCAGACGATCACCCATCCCGCCAGCCGCCACGTTGTTCCACGCTGTCTGAAATCGCCGAATTGAAGCCCGTGCTGTAACAAATCGTTGGACGTCGCTCCATTCGTCGGCGGCTGAAGCTGGTTCGCCCAACACAGTGACCTCACCCAGCTGAGCCTTGAGTTTGGAAGCGAATAACCCGCCAACGAGCCCGACTGCCGGTCTACCTTCGGCCTCTTTCTCAATCGCAACAAGAAACTTCGGATCGCTAAGCGCTTCTTCCGGCACGAAAACCGATCTGGTCAGGAAGTATTGATACTCGGCTCCAAGCCTTAAAGCCTCTTCGCGCAAGCTCTCCAACGCGGTTAGACGGGCGTCCGGTCCCGATTGCTCGAGACGCAGAAGCAAGTCTTCGGTCCATGCAAAGGGTGCCCCTGATACCCGTTGCTCCTCTGCAGATAGTGACTTCAGTTTTGCCGTCAGGTCTCGCAGGCGCGACACAGTGTCATCCTGGTCCTCTCGCAAAGTCGGAAGTTCGCCCTTGCTTATCCTCTCCCTTATCTGCTCGGCTTCAGTAAGATCCTTGTGCGCATTGAGGAGCGCTTCGACTTTGGGAAGGCGCTCAAGGTCCGGAAGGCACGCATTCAGATAGACGAGGTCGTCACCAACTGCCTTCCGAGCCGTCCTGAGTTCGGCAATGTCAGCATCGGAAAATGCTGGATCGTAGGTTGATGAAACCTCCAGATCATCAGGCATCCAAGCTGTTAATTCCGGCGAGGCTGCGACCATTCTAGCGGCGCGAATTGGTTCGTAAGTATCGCCATCCAGCGTGATTGGCGAAATAGCAGCTCGCCCGATCTTGTCGACTTCCGTGTCAATCAGCGCGAGTTGTCGGTGCAGCCGGTCGATTTGCTCGTCCAGATCATCAATCTCGTCTTGCAACTCATGCCGCCGCAGCCGTTGTAGTTTTTCGCCGATGATATCGACGGATTCCTGAAACTGCTTGAGCCCGTCGCGATCGCTTTCGAGGAGGCTCACTGCAAGCGGACGCACCGCTTCTGGCAGCTTGTCGCGAAGAACCTTTAGCGCGGGCGCTTTCTGAGATGTCACGAGCACCCGCTTGCCGAGGGCAAGATAGTGACTGATTATATTTGCGATGGTGTGCGTCTTGCCCGTGCCGGGCGGCCCCTGAACAACCACGCCCGGGCGCACTTCCAGTCGCTGCACCACCTCGACCTGCTCACGGTTGAACGGCAATGGAAAGAACAGATCCTTCCCCTCCCCGTTAGAAGTGGTAACGCCCGGAATGCTGGAGATGCCGCGGAACTCGGGATATTCTTCTTCGCTTACCGCATCAGCAGGCTCGACAAGCAGCGAAGCCACTGCCTTCGGCAGTTCTGTTGTCTCTTCTCCATCTTCGAGAAGCGCGCGGAACTGGCGCAAATCTTCCATAAGCTGCGTTGCCCGACGCTCGCGCTGGAAGAATGCGAACGCATCGCCGATCTTGAACTGCGTTTCAATCGAAGGGATAATCCCGGGCTGCGCTGGATCTTGGTCGGGTAAGTACACCGCATCAGGGTCGAGCAAAGCGGCGGCCTGGCGTAGCGGCGGCGCGTACGTCTCCGGGGCAAATGGAGACAAGCTTTCTTCCTCAAGTTCACCAAGGAATTTCTCAGTCGCGGAGCGCCATTGGTCCAGCGCCCCCAGCCCCATCTTATCTAGCGCGTCCAATTCGAGACCCGGGTCCGCTTCCATACGAGGTCGCACCTCAATCGCGTGGGTCAACTCATTCAGACTGATTTCCTGCGAGACCGTAAGCAGCGGATACCGCAACCGCTTCCCGTCTCGAAACAGCGTGGCAAAACCGATGCCGCAGGTCAGCTCAAGCGGGATGTCGCTGACACCTTCGAGCTGCTGACGGAGCATGAAGAGCGCATTGTAGAGGGCGATCGTCTCGCGGCGCGGGGTTTCGGTATCGACCCAATTCGACCAGGCATCCTTAAGCCAGTACTCAAACAAAAGCTCGACCATCTCGCGCTCGGCAAAATGTTCGAAGGAAACATGCTCGGGTGCATCTTCGGCGGGGATCAGGCCCGCCTCTACAAGGACAGCCCCTGCGACTTCGCTCTTCAGTCGCGGTTCGCTTTTGGGATCGTCGCGATAAGTCAGCCAGACGGATAGCTCCACGTCCTCCGGTGCTGGTGGTGCCTTCTTTGGCAGCCGGTCGACACGCAACCATATCGGATCATCATCGCGCCCAACATCGAGCGCGACACCGGGTAATCCCTGAAGCTCAGCCCCGGATTTACGGAAGGCCTTGTGATCCTGATAATCCAGAACCGTCTTCAGCTTGTCGCGCTCGGTGGCCTCGACGTAGTCAATCAGGTCGATCAGGCGACTGATTTCAGGTGCGAGCGGAGCGTGCATCAGACATCCGCCCTTTCTTGGTTCAGCCTGAACAGGCGTGCAAGGGTTTCATCATCAGTCAGCAGACCGGCGCGGTAGTCATCGCCCCAGCCGTAGGCTTCGGCAACCGCCTCATCGAGCGCGCGGTGGGCGTGGTCGAGCCAGGCGGGGCGGGCGTTGTAAAGATTGGTGAGGGTGCGCTTCTTCAGCTCCTTTGCGGCGGCCTCGTCCTTCGGCAGGATACGGTCGGGATAGCCTTCGACCACTTCAGGCACGCGCTCGACCAGTTCCTTCGGGTTGAGCCAGTTTTCGCGCAAGGTGTTAAGCCGCGCCGCTGCCTCCCCGATGGCCCGTGCGTGCGGATCATCGGCATAGTCAGCGGCGGGGATGTTCGGCGTAAGGCCTTCTGGAATAGGAAAAGTCGCGAAGACCGATGTATGAGTGTACCGGGGGCGATCTTGGAGGTCAGAACCCTTTCGCAGCGCCCAAAGTTCATGGAACCGGCTCTGCAAAATGCCAAAGATCGTATCATCGTCACGGGGGATTACGATCAAATTCTTGTCGGGCAGAATGGGCAATTGGAGCCAGACAAAGATGCGATGCTGAGCAGTTTCCGGCGTCACGAGGTAACGGCTCAGAGGCGCGATAGCCTTGCGCATTGCCGGTCGGGAACGCCAAAGTTCCCACCAACCTACACTATCGCTTCCGCTCAGATCGCGAAGCTCAGCGATTGTTTTTCCGTCTTCGTCTGGAGTTGTTTGGATATGGTCGAATGGGCTCGCGAATGCGGATGCGTCCGCTTCGCTAAGGCCGAGGGGTAGATCGATAAGCCAATAATCTCTCGGACGCCCGGTTACGTCGTCTCCGTTCCAATATGGTTTTAGGATGTTGCTGTTTTGCTGACCATTGGGATTTGTAGGCTCGGTCAACCATGCTCTTGCTGCCCCGCCAGGGACGTCGAAAGGACCACTCTTCTGGATCCCCAGATATGCACCATTCCTATTCTCGGGGAGAACGACTGCTAGTGTAAGATTGAGGCCAGTTGTCAGATCCGGATTGATTGAACCGACGCTCTCGCCATTGAGCTTGGCTTCCTGTTCGCTATGACCGAAGCAAACGAGCGAAACGTCGACTGCTGCGCCATCGATAGTCCATTTCTCTTCGCTCCAAGCCTAGAAGATCCGCGTGGCATCCAGTATGCGTTTCATAACTGGAAGGTTCGTATTCTTCCTGATTGAGTTCGTGGCAACCAAGCCCGCCCTTTCACAGCGCCCTTCGGCAATTTTTTCCCTCGCCTTCTCGAACCAGTAACAGACAAGGTCAGTAAAGCCGGGCAATCGGCCTTCAAAAGCCGCCCGAATTCGCTCCGTCTCGCTCACGCCGAGCATACGCTTCATGAGCTTGGCTCCTAGAAACGGCGGATTGCCAACAATTGCATCTGCATCCGGCCATCGTGCTTCTGTCCCATCGGGAGCCAAGATCGCATCCCTGCACTCAATATTACCAAGACTGCGAAGGATTGGGTTCCTCGCTGCCTCAAAGCCATTGCGCCTCATCCACTGAATCACACCGATCCAAACCGACACCCGCGCCAGTTCCGCTGCATAGGAATTCAGTTCGATTCCAAAAACGCTTTCAGGTCCGACCGTCGGTGAGAAACGCCCTAAACCGAGCTGTTCAGCCTCAAGATTAACCAAGTGCTCAAGATCCTTGAGCGCAAGCAGCGATAGATAAAGGAAATTGCCCGAGCCGCACGCCGGATCAAGCACTCGGAAACTGCGAAGGCGATCTACAAACGTGCCATGTAGCTCTTTCGCCTTTTTGAGCGCATTCGCCTCCGCACGCCGCGCGGCAGCATAGACCTTTTTCGCCTCGCTTTGTTTAGTCGGCGTTCGGTTTCGGGCTTCCTCGGCCTTGTGGATCTGAGCCTCAATTTCGACCCGAATTGCCTCCCATTCGGCTGTGAGAGGCCGGATGATTACCGGCTCGACGATCTGCATGATCTTTTCGCGGTCGGTGTAATGCGCGCCCAGCTGGCTCCGCTTGTCCGGGTCCAAACCCCGCTCGAACAGAGTGCCGAGGATCGATGGATCGATCTCGGACCAGTCCAGAGCGGCGGCGGCAATCAGGTTATCAATAACCGCGCGTTCGAGGGGCAAAGTGCTATCATCGTCGAACAAGCCGCCGTTAAACCATTCGACCTTTGTAAAGCCGACCAGCCCGCCCGATTTCATCGCCCCAAACAGGATCGCTGCGTTCGTGGCAAAGGTGTCAGGCCTGGGCGCGCTCGCTTTGAGCATGGCGGTGAACATGTGATCGGGCAGCAGTCCAACATCCTCGGCGAACATGCAGAACACGAGCCGGTTGACGAAGTGGGCAACGGCGTGAGCCTCGTGCCCGCGCGACCGCAGGCGCTGGGCCAGCTGGGAGAATTCTTCAGCCGCCTCTTCGGTAAGCATCTGCCGCGTCTTGGCAGGCTTCAAACGCTCAGGAGCTTCGAAGCAGTTGCGCAGCAGATCGCGAGTAGCGCCATTCAGCAGGTCTTCGAGAGCGAATTCATGCACCTCCTGCACCGTATTGGTCCAATTGGTGTGGACGCGAAACCGGTCCATGTCGCTGACGATCAGCAGCGGGGGATTGTCCAGCGCGATGGCATATTGCTGGAGTTGGGCGAAGGCGCGGTCGAGGTCCTTCTTCTTGCCCTTATATTCCCAAGCAAAGCATTCCTTGCGCCAGACATCCGCCCAGCCTTCACCGCCGCCGGTCTTCGATGCGCCCTTCTCGAAGGTGAACCATTCACCCTTGGGGTCGGCGCTGGCCGGTTTCTCGATACCAAGCAATTCGCAAAGGTCGAGGAAGTGTTCCTGCGATGCAGTGCGCTCTTTCAGCTCGGCAGCGCGCCATTTCTGGATAAACTCAGCAGGTGTCATGAGTAGCGGTTACTCCGCAGCCTCCTGTTCTTCTTCCGCGTAGTAGTCCTCTTCCTCATGATCGGACGGAACCTCAGCCTCCCTCAAAGCCTCCTTGCCCATCGCGTTTTCGATGAGAGCCAAAAGTCGCCGCCTTCGATCGTCCATAAAGCCGTCGAAGTCGTCTGCGAGGAGGTAGCTTTCCTCGATCTCGTGGCTCTCTAGGATTGCTGTCAAACGGTCAGGGGCAATGGGAGGGTTGCTGTCATTGCCCTTGGTCAGTCGGCCCAGATAGGAAGACGGGGCAACGCCGCCGAGCATTCGATTGGTGCCTGAGGCAATCGGCGTCTTGTTGACGATGCTGTTGTAGATCTCTGGCCCAATCCCAACACTCTTGCACCAAGCCTGCGGGAAGATGTGATGGATGTCGACATTCTCGTCGAAGAACACCGCCTGGTCATAGGGTTGGCCCGACTTGAAATCCTCGGCTCCGCATTTCATCAGCAATGCATGTACGCCCTTGTAAGCTGCCGAGCCGTAGAGCTCTCCCAACACGCCGCACCAGTACCATTGCGCCAGCTTCTGAAGCACCGCGTCGTTCTCCCATGTGTTTCCAAGCTCCGCTAGGATCGCAGCAAGTGGGACAAGTTGAGTCTGATAGGGAAGATCGCGCGCCTTAAATATCTTCAACGAATGCAGAAACTTGGCAGCTGCGATGTAGCCAGCCTCGACCTTGGGCGCGAACTGCTGATAAGCCGAAAGTGGGACTTGAAGCAGACTATTGCGCGTCGCGCTTATGGCAGGAGGCTCTCTGCCTTCTGCGATGGCTGCCTCTCGCACTTCCTTAGTATGAAGCAATGATACTGCTTATAGAAACTCAACGGGCTCAATCTTGTCAAGCACCGGTTGGTTCGAAACCAATCGCTTGCGGCGTTCTTTCCAGTCATCGCGGAGATGGAATTCCTCTGCCGCATACATCGCGGTCACGAGCTCGAATGCATCGAGCGGTTTGCCTCCCGTATTCACCTTCTCGAACACGAGACAGACGGCCGCCCTACTTGTGTCCTTGCCCAACTTTATCACCGGTACTTGATACTGGTCGAAGTTTCTAACCACGCCTTGCATGAAGGCATTGATCAGCTTCAGGTGTTCGCTGCGCTGGTCTAGCTCTTTGTAAATCCAGTCGATCGCATTTGTCTGTCAATCCTGAGCGCTAAACATCCGGTCGATTGGAAAATGCAGATGTTCGAACTCGTTCTCCTCGGCGGAGAGGTCGAGCTTGATATCCCGGCCAAAGTTTTCCCGAATGATCCGATCTTCGGGAACGGGCACGATGGCTTCACTACGCGGGACATCCGGGTCCAGCGCCGCGCGAATATCGAAGTAGAAGTGCAATTTGATTGGTCGTTTTTTGACTGTCTGTGTGGAGACGGGGACAGTTGTATAGGTCGACTGGTAAAGTGAGGTCATACGCTGCTGACCGTCGAGTAAGTAGGCCTCGATCTCTTTGGCCGGTGACGGCGCTCCTTCTACCGGACGTACCGCAAACGAAACTTCGCCCGATGCATCCAAAGTCATGAGCGCCCCCACAGGGAAGCCCTCAGAAATTGACGCCAAAAGATCTGTGATGCGATCCTGATCCCAGACCCAGCCCCTCTGGAAGTCTGGCAGCTGGAGTTTGCCCTCATCGCATTCACGCATGAGATCGCTGAGCTTGTAAGGATTAGTCTGAAATGAGGTTGTCACGATTGCCCCTGCGATCTGATTTTGTGCTCGTTTGACTTGATAAAGAAGTATTTAGCAAGAATGCAATTGACGAAATCTGCCAGCGATCTTGCCCATCGTGATGATCAACGGTTGGTCTGGTGCAATCAATTCTAACACTCAGGCCTCCAAAATCTTCAGTGTAGCAACGCTGGCGCGGGCCGATAATGCTTCGGCAATTGGCACAACAGCATCCTCAGGTGGATTGCCGGGCACCTCGATGCCCTTCTCAATTTCTTCCGTCACCGTTTCAGCAAGGTCAGTTACCCGGCGGCGAATGTACGGGGCACCTAGCCCTGCCTCCTCCGCGAACCTCGCCACACTTTCTCTGTCAAATTCTTCGAGTGTCGCCGCACGGCCAAAACGCATTGCGAGCTTGGGGGAGAGCTCCTTCCACATATGCGTGGCAACAAGATCGTAGAGCGGGGCGAGCACCACCTCGCCGTTTTCCCGGCGCACCAGACTGTAATTCTTCGCGTGGGCATCGGCGTTGCCAATGATGAGATTGAAGATCGCGGCGTCGGCGAGCTTCAACACCTCGCGTGCTGGCCGCGTCGCAGCGCTGCGCAACAGTGCGAAGCTATCGCGGAAAGTCGGCCCGCCCTCCGCCGCGTATTTGCGGTTTGAGGGGACGCTAAGTGCCTGAGCGAAGTCCTCCTGATGCAGTCGGTGCGTCTTTCCGTCGAGTATAATCCGATCATAGCGTTCGACCAGCAGCAACGGCTTGCCTGCCACCTCGCGCCACTCTGCATTGGCAGCATCAATGCCCACCGCGCGCGCCAGTGTGAGGCAAAAGGCCTCATTTGCAGCCAATCCGGCAAAGCGATCCGGTTCGGGCTTAATCAGATGCGTAGATGGCTCGCCGGGTCGGGGGATCGCAATGCCTCCATCTGCGGTGACCACCACGGGCAGTTTGCTCTGCGCTCCTGCAAGGCTGAGCCTCGCGCCGCCCTCGCCTGCCAGCATGGGCACAGCAGGCAACCGATCGAGCAGTGCCGCCAGCTCGTTCTCTTGGAGTGGTTCTGGAGCGTTCTCGGAGTGTTCTTGGACCGGTTCTGCATCTTTGGGCAGGAAGGCTAGAGCACCAGCAACATCTCCGCCCAAAGCCTCAAGCAGCCGAAACGGATTGTCGGGCGAAACCCCAAGTGCGCGAGCGATAGCCGTACGCTGGCTTTCCTCGGGTAGCAGTCCGCCAAAAACAGCCTTGCAGGCATGATCTCTAAATGGCTCTTGCTGTTTTGGCATTGCATGAGAAAGTGCCGGGGCCGTTTCATCAGCCAGCCAAGCAGGTGCATATGCGAAATGCATCGCGCCACCTTTGTCGATCGAGAGTTCGCCTGCCTGACGCGCATCCCACCAGACCACCAGCGTATCCAGAATTGGCAGCGTCACTCCGCCTCATCCTTTTCGGGCGCGACCGCTCGACCCGCTATCACGATCCCGTCAGGCCGCTTGATTTGCAATTCACATCCAAGTGCTGAAATCACATCAAGAACCTTGCCCATCTGGACAGTGGGCTTCCCCCGCTCCAGTTCAACGAGGAAGCGCAAGCCGACGCCGCTTGCAGCGGCCAACTCGTCTTGGCGCAGACCAAGCTCCTTGCGTTCATCGCGGATGATTTGACCGATAGTGGCAACATTGAGCATGAGCATTACCTTTCCCGAGCGGGAAATCTATGCGGATAATGGATCAATTTCAAGATGATTTTCCCGAAAGGGATATTTTCCGCTCAAAGGGCGACTTTGAAAGGCGCGCTTTCCCGTACGGGACATATTACACGTTTCCAAAATTTCGTGACACTGAGCCTAAAGCTACTCAAAGTCAGAGGCTCAAATCGCAGTTCAGCGAAGTCGGGGAACAATTGTGGTAAATGGCCCTCGAAGAGCTTCGCATTTCCGTTAAACCACAACTGGTTGCATCAGCCGACTTGCCACCTCCGTCTCCGCCACCTAGTCCTGGCACTAATCTCTGGTTTCAGGGGCGTTTGCAACGCGCTGAGAGGCATTGTCAGACTAACGTGGCAGGCGAGGGCTTTCGCTGCTAGCGGCGGCTCATAACCCGCAGGGCCGCGTAGCGAACATCAAGGGTGAGACCCACTACCTCGGGCGAGTGGTCGACCAGAAGGGGGAAGTGCTTGAGAGCTACGTGACGGAAAGGCGAAATAAGAAGGTTGCTCTTCGCTTCTTTAAGAGGGCTCTGAAACGGCGTGGATCGGTCGAGGTGATTGTGACAGATGGTCTCAAATCCTATCCTTCAGCGATGCGCGCGCCTGGCAACCAGAATCGTCGCGAAATGGGTAGGTGGAAGAACAATCGAGCGTAAAACTCGCACTTACCGTTCGGACGAAAAGAGCGTGTCATGCAGCGATTTCCGAGAATGAAGAGCTTGCAGAAATTCGCTTCCGTTCACGCCAATGTCCACAGCCCCTTCAACTCAGACCGTCACCTCACCGACCGACAAACTTACAAGACCAACCACTCAGCTGCTTTGGCTGAAAGGGAAAATCTTGCAGCCTAACTATCAAGCTGGGTAGCGTGCCCCATGTCTGGCAGAGACGAGTTCGCGATAGACTGACAGCACCAAAGGAACCGACCCCAGGCAAGCAACGCTCGGGCGAGCGGATTAATGTGCAAGGTCCTACTTCAGCGTTAGGCATATTATAACACCTCTCATTGCAGTTTGTCTTGTATCCGACGCGTCGTTCAAAGTGGGTGGGATATGCAAAGCAAAACATTCTCGGAAACGCTGGTTGGCTCTGACTCAGGACTGCCTGAACCGCTCAACAATGAAGCGGTCGACGCCGGTTCACCAGACACAGGACCTGCTCTGCCGCGGATGGCTGGGATCGGAGCGGCTGCGCTGGCGACGGCGGCATGCGGCGGTGGCGGCGAACAAACACCGCCAACGGCCGGGGCTCCTCCGGTTGTGGGCGCACCCCCAGCCCCTGAAGTGCTCGCGCCTCAGAACGATGCCGAAGCCTCGCGCTTTCTTCTGCAAGCAGGCTTCGCTTCAAGTGCACCAGCGATCGCCCAGGTAAGCGACCAGGGCTATGAAGCCTGGCTTGACAGTCAGATGAGCGTGCCGAGCGATGGTACAGCGTACGATTTCTTCGAAAGTCGCGGATACAACGAAGTCGACAGCAACCGCTACTACAACATAACGCGGGTGGCCGACTACATGGTTTGGTCGCAGCTTATGTCGGGCAATAACAGCTTGCGTAAGCGCTTTGCCCTGGCGTTGTCAGAGTTCTTTGTTGTTTCGCTAAACGGCATCAACCAAGTATGGCGCAGCCAGGCGATCGGCGCATATTGGGACCTTCTCAATCAACACGCCTTCGGAAATTTTCGAGACCTGATCGAAGATATCACGCTTAACCCTGCGATGGGGACGTTTCTCAACACGCGCGGCAACCAAAAGGCGGATCCCTCCACGGGCAGGGTTCCAGATGAGAACTACGGGCGCGAGATTATGCAGCTGTACTCGATTGGCCTGTTCGAGCTCCAACTCGATGGGACACAGCGCCTATCGGGCGGCGAGCCGATTGAGACCTACACCAACGAGGACGTGACCGGCATTGCGAAAGTGTTCACGGGATACGACTTCGATTACACGGACATCGGTTTCACCACCGAAGTAGGCGGCACCCGGCAGATCCCCGATGCGGAGTATGCCTTTAAGCCGATGACCGCCGACGCATCGCGTTGGCGATTTCCGCGCAACCAAGATTTCCATTCAAGCGAAGAAAAGAGTTTTCTTGGGCTGACGATCCCAGCGGGCACGAATGCTTCAGACAGCCTGACCTTGGCGCTCGATCATGTTTTCAATCATGCCAATGTCGCTCCTTTCTTTTCCAAGCAAATGATCCAACGACTTGTCACCAGCAACCCTTCGCCCGCCTACGTCCAACGCGTCGCCTCCGTTTTTGAGAACAACGGAAGCGGCACGCGCGGCGATCTTGGAGCGGTTTACAAGGCGATCCTGCTTGATGACGAAGCGCTTGATCCGAGCGGTGTGACGAATCCCGGATTTGGCAAACTGCGTGAGCCAATTCTGCGGTTCGTCCAGCTCGGCCGGACCTTTGGCATGCGGTCAATCAGTGGCAATTGGGCAATTCCCGACTTGGCGGACACCGCGAGCGAATTGGGCCAGTCCCCTCTAAGATCGCCATCGGTTTTCAACTTCTTTCGTCCGACTTACTTCCCAACAAATTCCGTGACATCGGACAACAACCTGCTCGCGCCGGAATTCCAAATCGTCGATGAGACGTCGGTCGCGGGGTACATCAACCTGATGGAGCGGGCCGTCAATACGACAACCTTCAACTTCTCCGATGTTGAACTCGACTACAGCGAGGAAGTCGCTATCGCCGATGACAGCCTGGCTTTGGTTGATCGGCTCGATCTGCTGCTTACGGCAGACCAACTCTCCGCCGATGTGCGCAACACCATTCAATCCGCAATCGATTCCGTCGCCATCGGGAACGATGATGACCGGTTGCGCAGAGTTCATATCGGCGTCCTCCTGACGATGGCTTCCACCGACTACCTCATCCAAAAGTAAGGGCGCAGTTCATGTTCATTGGCAAGAATTCAGAGCTTTCGCGGCGCGCCTTTCTCCGGCGCTCGAGCCAGTTGGCCGCAATGGGCGCGGCTTCGTCTTATGCGATGGGCCTTGCCGGAATCGGCGAGGCGGCCGCGTTCTCTTCGGCGGGCGGATACAAGGCGCTCGTCTGCATTTTCCTTTATGGCGGGAACGACCACGGCAACACTCTGATCCCGTTCGACGCGGACAATTACGCGAGCTACTCAAGCATTCGTGGTGGCGGCGGTGCGCAAGAGGGCGGCGGCATCGCTCTGTCGCGCGCCTCGCTTGCTAACACGGTGCTCACCACACCTCAGGATCAGGCCTTGACCGACGGGATCACCTATGCGCTCGCGCCCACGATGGCGCGTATGAAGTCGCGGTTTGATCAAGGTTCGCTTGCGCCGCTGCTCAATGTAGGGCCTCTGGTCGCGCCGATGACCCGCGCACAATTCGACAACGGATCCGTCCCGGCGCCGCCAAAACTGTTTTCACACAACGACCAGCAATCGACCTGGCAAAGCTCCCAGCCCGAGGGGGCGCTAAGCGGTTGGGGCGGCCGGATGGCCGATCTTGCGCAAAGTTCGAACACCAACTCGATGTTTACCGCAATCAATGCGAGCGGCAACGCGGTGTTCCTCAGCGGCGAAGAAGCCCTGCCCTACCGGGTTTCGCCAAGTGGCGCGACTCTGGTGCGCCCACTTGACCGCAATCGCCTATACAACTCAAGCGATGCGGCCAGCGCACTCGACACGATTATGCGTTCGGCATCGGGCCACGTCTTCGCTGCCGACTTCGTCGACGTTAACAATCGATCGCTTGAGTTTGGCGCCTTCATCAATGACGCGCTCGACAACTCGACTGTCAACACCGATTTTGGCTCGGAAAACGCCCTCGCCGCCCAGTTGCGCACAGTCGCTCAGTTAATCGGTGCGCGCGGGTCTGTGGGCGTCACTCGGCAGGTTTTCCTCGTTGGCATGGGCGGGTTTGACAATCATGATGGCTTGATTGGTCAGCATGAGGGGCTCCTCTCGCAGCTCGATTTCGCGATGGACGCGTTCTATCAGGCGACGCAGGAATTGGGCGTTGCCGACCAGGTGACGACCTTCACCGCCTCAGACTTCGGCCGTACCCTCGCTTCGAACGGGGACGGCTCAGACCACGGTTGGGGCGGGCACCACTTCATCTTGGGCGGCGCAGTCAACGGTGGCCGTTTCTATGGCCGGGCGCCGCATGTATCGGTCGACACAGCCGATCAGGTCGGTCGCGGTCGTTTGCTTCCTGACACATCTGTCGATGAATATTCCTCGACATTGGCGCAGTGGTTTGGCGTGTCCCAGTCAGAGCTTCCCAGCGTATCGCCCAATATCGGCCGCTTCGCCTCACCGGACCTTGGTTTCATGCAGCCGAGTTAAAGCGCTGGTTGAGGTCGTTTTTTGATCTCAGAACTAGCCCATAACGCGTTGACTGCGGAGCCGGCACTGAGCCCACCGTTCGCGATCGACATAGAGCGATAGCGCATCACCCAGATCGGTTTGCGAGCACGTCAAGTTCGGTGCGGCCCTCTTGATAGGTGCAAGCGATCGGCTAAGACTGGCTTGATGCAGAGCAAGAGTGGACGGTTTTGAGAGTACGAACAGTCAGATGGCTGGTCGCGGCCTACATGGTGCTGTTCCTTTCGCTCACCACCTGGCCCGGCGTCAGCGTGATCAACAGCGTCACGCCGCTTGTGTTGGGGCTCCCATTTAACCTCTTCTGCATCGCTGTCTTGATCGTTGGCGGACTTTGTATTCTTGCGGCGCTCTACGCCAGCGAGAGACGATCGAACGATTAGATAATGGAACGCTGGCAGATCATTGCGCTCATCATTGCGCTTTACCTTGGCGTCACACTGCTGATCGGCTTGTTGTCGGGTCGAAGCGCCTCAAAGAGCGTACAAGGCTATGTCGCAGGCGATCGGGACTTCGGTCTGCTGGTGATGTACTTTGTGCTAGGCGCATCGATTTTCTCGGCCTTTGCCTTTCTGGGCGGGCCCGGGTGGGCCTACAGCCGCGGAGCAGCCGCCTTCTACATACTGTGCTACGGCGTGCTGGGTATCACGCCGTACTTTTTCATTGGACCCAAGGCTGCGATGTTGGGACGACGCCACGGATACGTGACGCAAGCCCAACTTATCTGCGGCCGCTTCCCTTCCCGCGCGCTGTCCCTGATGATTGCTGCGCTAACTTTGCTCGCGTTCATACCGTACATCACCCTGCAAATGCGCGGCGCGGGCATTGTGATCGAGGCGGTTACGGAAGGACATGTGCCGCTATGGGTGGGCTCCGCCGTGGCTTATGGGACTGTCACAATCTACGTTCTGTTTTCCGGCGTGACAGCGGTTGGGTGGACCAACACATTTCAAGGCCTCTTCATGCTCACGATCGCTTGGTCCCTTGGGCTCTATCTGCCAATCTCGCTCTATGGCGGTGTCGGTGAGATGTTCACTCGCATCATGGAGGAACGCCCCGAATTGCTCTCATTGCCTGGTCTTGCGGCGTCTGGCGAACCTTGGTCCTGGGGCGGTTATTCCAGCGCGATCGTTGTATCCGCAGTGGGGCTCATGATGTGGCCGCACCTGTTCATGAAGGCGTTCACCGCTCGATCTGACGATACGCTCAAGAAGACCGTGGTGCTGTTCCCGACTTTTCAGTTGTTCCTGATACCGGTTTTTTTGATCGGCTTTGCGGGCGTGCTCTACCCTGAAAAACCGCCCTCTTCCGATTTCATTTTGCCGTTCATGATTCTCAACGCGGACTTGCCAGCGATCGTGGTCGGCCTGTTTTGCGCGGGGGCGCTCTCGGCTTCCATGTCGACCGGAGATTCGCTTATGCACGCAGCCGCTTCGGTGGCGGTTGAGGATGGCATCCGCCCTTTCAAGTCCATGTCCGATCAATCACGGCGTCGCTTGATCCAGGGGTTTGTGTTGCTAGTCGGAGCGGTAGCCTATGCCTTCGCAGTCACTGAGGGCGTGTCGCTCGTGGTGCTGCTGTTAACCGCCTATGGGATAATCTGCCAACTTGCGCCGCCCATCGTTGCGGCCCTCTATTGGCAACGCGCAACGACAATCGGCGTTATCGCCGGGTTCGTTTCCGGTTCGAGCACGGCGGCCTTTTTCTTCTTGAGCGGTTATCTGGGTGCCGATCTTCGCCCCTTCGACCTGCACGAAGGGATGCTCGGCCTGCTGGTGCATATACCAGTGCTCGTAGGGGTGAGCCTGATGACGCAAAGGCAGGAACGAAGCCATGGGGAGACCGTCACCCGTGCGGCGGCTTAATCGCTTAAATGGTGGATCAGATTACGCATAAAACGCGTGCCTTGTGCAACTTGGCTGAGCGTGATGAATTCGTTGGGTTGATGGGCCTGATCGATCGAGCCGGGACCACAGATCACGGTTGAAAATCCGGCCTCCTGAAATTGGCCGGCCTCTGCCGCGTACGACACGGAGTGACGTCCGTTGGCTCCCGTCAGCTTATGCGCCAGTTCCGCCGCCGGACTGGCGGTTTCGGGCATAAGCGGTGGACCATTGGCCAGGGTTTGTGTCGCAATTCGGCATTGTGGAGCGATAGCCTGCATCTCAGCGAGAACCATTGACGTTTCCATGTCGAACTCTTCGCGGATGGCATCGACACTGTCTCCGGGAACCGTCCTCACATCCCAGGTAAAGCCGCAACGGCGCGCTAGGATGTTGGCCGCTGTACCTCCTTCGATCACGCCGACAGACATGGTCGTGTAGGCTGGAGTAAAGGGCGAAGCCTCTGACGCGTCGCGCCGTCTGCGTTCGGTCATCTCAGCGATCTTCGCTATAAGCCGCCCAGCCGCCATGATCGCGCTGGCCCCGCGATGGGGCTGGCTCGAATGGGCTTCGTGTCCTGTTATCTCGGTGCGGAAGACCGCGATGCCCTTCTGGCCATCGACCACCTGCATGTCCGTTGGTTCACCGACAATCACAGCGGCGGGTTTGGGCACAAGATCCCTAATCTCGCGGATCATTGCTGGCGCGCCCAAAAGCCCCACCTCCTCATCATAGCTGAGCGCGAAATGGATCGGCCGGCTGAGGCCCGCTGCAAGCATGTCGGGCAAAAGCGAAAGACCAATAGCGGAGAAGCTTTTCATATCGGCGGTGCCGCGACCAAAGAGCTTATCGTTCTTCTCGACCACGATCCAAGGATCCGTATCCCATGGCTGGCCATCCACAGGCACAACATCGGTATGACCCGACAGAACGACGCCGCCCTCGACCGCCGGTCCGACCGAAAAATAGAGGTTCGCTTTGTCGCCATCACTATTGGAGACGCGGGTCGAACGGACACCATGCTCCGCCAGATAACCTTCGACGTCTTCGACTAGGCTAAGGTTGGAGTTGCGCGATGTGGTGTCGTGTCGCACTAGCCGAGCGATCCACTCAATCTGCGGCTGAAGATCAGACATTTGGTATATTTCCTCCGAGCTTGGCCGCTCTTGATCCGTCAGTTCGAACGGAGCGGCGTGCCCTCGATCGCTGCAAAGAAGGCTTCCAAGTCCAGGCTCATTCCTTTGGCGAGTGCTGGCTTCTCATGAATCTTGTTGTTGTGCTCAAAGGGATCATCCAGGAGATTGTAAAGGGCAATCGGATAGCGTGCGCGGTCAGCAAGCAACTTCCAAGGACCCCTGCGCATTGCGTAATTTGCGCCCTCAGGCCGGGGCAGCGCCCAATAGAGCGAACGGACTGGATCATCGTTCTTGCCAAGTATCTGCGGCATCACGTCGATGCCATCAATTGCGCGGTCCGTTGGCACCGGGATACCAGCAAGGCCAAGCAGGGTCGGCATGATATCGTAGCCGTGAACAACAACATCTGAAACAGAGTTAGGAGTTATCGTGCCTGGATAGCGAATGATGCCCGGCACGCGAATGCCTCCTTCGAACAAGTCCCCCTTTCGCCCGCGAAAGCCACCCGTCTGGCCATACAAATTGGTTTCCCACCATTGGCGCCAGTCGGTTGTCACGGGTCCATTGTCGCTCACCACGAGGATGATCGTGTCGTCCGCCATTTGAGCTTCATCAAGGTGCTGCATCAGGCGGCCAATCTGATCATCGAGATGCGATATGTTGGCGTAGTACTCGCCAGGGCCCCTTGCCTCGAGGCCGTCAGGCGGCTCGGGGAGGCCGTTGGGAAAAGGGACGGGTTCTCCTGAAGTGAAGCGCTTGTATCGTTCGAGGAAGGATGCAGGGCTAGCGATTGTGCCGTGCGGTTCGACGAATGGCAGGTAGAGAAAGAAAGGAGCCTGCGTGGTGCGCCGGTCATCAAGCCACCCAATCGCGTCGCTTACTACAAGCTCGGCCGCGTATCCGTCCAACTCACCCAAGGGCACGCCGTTGCGATAGAAATTGATGGGGTTTCTTTGATGCGGAAGCGCATAGGCGTGCAGGACAAAGGAGTACTCAAAGCCGTGATCATCGGGCTGCGCGTGCGCAACCACATCCAAGCCTCCGTTCAGGTGCCATTTGCCGATGACGGCCGTTTCGTATCCGGCCGTCTTGAGCAAGCTCGCCAGGGTCAGTTCCCCTGGATCCAACTGCACGTTCTGACCTTTGGGTATCCAGCTCTTTATACCAGTGCGATAGGGCATGCGACCAGTCAGAAGCGAAGCTCTCGATGGTGAGCACAGTGGAGAGGCAGCGTAGAAGGAGGTCAAACGAACGCCCTGCCCGGCCAGCCGATCAAGATGAGGGGTTTCGATGGCCCAATGCCCATACGAAGCCAGATCGCCGTAGCCAAGATCGTCAGCCAGAATTAGCACTATGTTGGGCCGTGTGGGTTCGCTTGTCGGCCCTCTTGCGACAGCCTTTGTGGGCCCAATCGGAAGCGCGGCCATCGCAAACGCGAGCATCAAGAGCCACTTCGTCATTACGCTTGCCACCTTTTGCCCCCCGATTGCCTTGGCACACCGCCCATGGCTGAACCATTCGACCGCAACCGCTCTGCGAAGAGCAGTGTGTTTGTTATAAAGACTTTGGCGCAATACGCGACCAACTCGTCAGAGAACTTGCCAGAACTGGCCTGGCTTTAGCGCCGCCCAAAGCGACACTCTATCCTGAAAGCGAAGCGCCTGTCGCTCATCAAAGAGTTCCATCGAAGAACTGGGTCTATCGGTCCGCGGTTGCCCAGCAGGCACGCCCGGTCCGGCCACAAGGTTTAGCAACACCTTTGCCGAACTCAGAGACGGTCTCCTTTTTGGTCAGGCGGAATAAGAAGGGTGTGAAACTCCCCGTTTTCTCCAAATGGATCGACGCTCTCGGGCAGAATATCTATGAGCTTACGATCAAATCGGTCGCCAACCGAAACGCCTGGAATCTCGGAAGAAAGCGCGCTGATGGAGCAAACGGCTCCGGAGGCCTCAAGATCGGTCAGGAGCGCTTGGTAGTCAGCCTGCCATAAGGGAAACGACAGTCGCAGCGCAGCGGTGCGCTTATCCCTGGCAAAGGCATCCTCGCGCCACTTCCGGATATGGTCCAGATGAAGGTCGCCGAAGGCCAGCGTGGCGCAATTTGGGACCAGTTCGAGCGCGGGGGCGAGCTGATCCAAATAGGCTGCACCTTCATGCAAAGGTACACCGATCAGCGGGGCTGAGAGGCGTTCAGCCTGCTCGACCACCCGCTCAATGTAAACCTCCTGATGCGCGATGATCCGGCTGCGTGCATCAAATGTGGTGATCAAGACAATGTTGTCGGGCTCGGCCCGTTGCAACGCGCGAAGGGCTAGAAAGCTGTCCTTGCCCCCGCTCCAAAAGAGCACCGTGCACGGCTCTTTAGGCGCCGGTCGCGCAGCGGTAAGCCAAGCGGCCTGCTGCACGCGCTTCGATCGGGCGGCCAGCGGCACGCTCTCATGGCCAAACGGACAATGCCGGCAGCCAGCGCCACAACACCGTTCGCGCTCAAGAAGACCCAGTCTTGTAAAAACGGTATAGCCGGTTTCAGGGTCGGCGTATGTCGGTTCGCCGCGCCCACAGGCAGCCTCGTGCGTTTCCCAGCAATCGGGCTGAGACAAGGTCGGTTTGGCTCCATTGTCGGCAGGCACAGAACGCCGCCTAGCACGCGCCTCGCTGTCCGTCGACGGCGGCGGAAGTCGGAGATGGATGTTCCATCATCGTAGCGCGGAAGCGCTGTCTATCCGCAGGTGCGGAAACAGGCATAAATCCGTTACGAAAATCCGGTGTGAGACCTTCGTGCTATTTGCACTGATCCGGCAAAGGGCGGCCATGAAACAAAGCTTAACACGCCCGGCGAATGGGAAACGGTGTTCGCCAAGACCTCCCGCTTGTCCATAAGTGCGGCAGCGCCGTGGCTAAACAGTGCAGCAAGCGGAGGCCCAGGCCTATAGGCCAGGCGCGCGATCGATAATGTCGTCGACCAGTTCCTTTATCGCGGCAACGGTGGCGGCTGGCGACAAGTCTTCATCCTGGCGCAAAAACCGCCAGGTGTCGAAGTTCGTAGCGATTAGCAGTGCGCGGCCTTGTCGGGTGTTGATCTTCAGGTGATTGGGCAGGATCGAATTTAAGGTTTGTTTTTCGCGCGCTATGGAGCGGCGGTAGTTTTCTCGGACAAAATCTGAGGTGTAGCGCGCGGTCTGGCTTGACACCCGGAAGACCACGATCGCCTCGTTCACTGAAGCGCGCCGCTCGATCAGTTCATAGAGCCGCTCGCGCCAGTGCTCGCTTTCGAACGGGCTTGTCAGCGCTGAGTTGTAGGCGCGCACGAGCCAATGGTCGATCTCGCGGAAGATGCTCTCTTTGTCTTCAAACAGGCGATAGACCGAGCGCAGCGCGATCCCCGCGCGCTTCGCGACACTGGCCGCGCTAGGGTTCGGATCGCCCTGCGCGATGAGTTCGACCATCGCTTCAATGATCCGAGAACGGCTCGCGATGCTTCGCGCGCGGCGGCCGTCGGCTTCGGGCTTATCAAGAGCCATAGCGTCTTTGATGGCCGCTGCGGCGTCCGGCCTTGTATCGGGCTTCGTCGTCACGCCCTAGAGCTATCAGTTATCGCCAAGGTCCGCGATAGCTGAAAAACCCCATCCTG
>CALCCG010000180.1 GCA_937899785.1 uncultured Erythrobacter sp.
ATCCGAAGCGATTACTGGCCGTGCAACGCTCTTGTTGACCCCAGACTTTGCGCCCGATTTTTCCGCGCGCTTCAACTTCACTTACTCCGACAACGAAGAAGGCGAGAACCGGGTTAGCGAAGAGATTTTCCGCCAGACGGGTGAACGGATTTCGAACCAGAACCTGATCGACCGTCAAGGGGCAGAGGCGTATATCGCCTCCGCTGAGTTGAGCTATGATTTTAGCGATGAAATTTCGCTCACGGCGATCACGGGTTACATAGACAGCAGCAGCTTCTTCAACTTCGATCCCGACAGCGACAATCCGATAACCACCGACCTTCCGCTTCCCGGCGGCATCGCCGATGAACTTCAGATGTCGATGCAGGACGAGCGGATTTTCACGCAGGAACTGCGGCTCACCTATGAAGGCGAGACGGTGTCCGCGCTGCTTGGCGGCTACTTTTATGACAGCACGGGCAACTTTGCGAGTGACAACGAAACCGTGGTGGGAACAGACTTTGCGTTTCCGGACCCTCAGACCCTTGCTTTCGTCCTTGGGGTTGATGTGCCGACGGCCACTTTCCTGCGACAGCAGGTCGTGGCGGGCGTTCCGGCCTTCGAGGTGAATCTTATCAACGATTCAACCAATGACGTTCGCAACTACGCGGTGTTTGGCGAGGCCACCTTTGATCTCAGCGACAAATTGAGCGTGACGCTGGGTGCGCGCTACGACAGCGAAGAGGTCAATCAGACGATCTTCACCGGCACCTTAGTGCCAGAAATCCCGGCGGTTGGAGACCCGACGGTCGATGCTCTGTTGGTTGCGGTTGTGGAACAGTTTTCAAACGTCTTTACCTTTGATGCGGAGAACACGTTCGATGCCTTTCTTCCCAAAGCGGGCGTTGTTTACCGGTTTACGGATGATGTCTCGCTTGGCTTTACGTATCAGCGCGCTTACCGCGCTGGCGCGTTGTCCTTTAACACGTTCCGAGCCTCACTCGAACCCGAGGGCAGCGATCAGGCCACGCTTGAGGAAGCCGGTATCGTCAACAGCTTTGATCCGGAATTCACGAACAATTATGAGCTGTCATTCCGTTCGGTGTGGGGCGATGGGGACTTCATCCTAAACGCCAACGCGTACATTATCGACTACACCGATCAACAGATCATCGTCCAGCTCTCAACCAACCCGCTCGATACAATCACCGACAACGCCGGCGCAGCCGAGCTGCGCGGTTTCGAGATCGAAGCAACGATGTTCCCGACCGATAATCTGCGATTGTTTGCGAATATCGGCTATTCGGAGACCGATTACACAGACGGAGGCGAAATCCTCGGCGGCGCCGATATTACGGGTTTCGAGTTTGCTTACGCCCCAGACGTGACAATCGGCTTTGGCGGACGCTACGAACATGACAGCGGCTTTTACGTGAACCTGCAGAGCCGCCTGACTGATGGCAGCTTTACCAGCGTCAACGATCTGAACGGTCAGGCGAATGATATTCCCGAGACGGTGCAAGATCCGAGCGGGTTTAACGACGCTGGTTTTACGGTCGATCTGAACATTGGCTACGAAGCGGACTTCTTTACAATTGAAGCCTTCGCGCGCAATCTTTTCGATGAAGACTTCTTCACTTTCGATCCGTTCAACGATCTGGTCGATTCAATGAATCCCAACAGCGGATTTAGTCCAAACAACGCCACAACGGCCCTTGTTAACGCACCGCAGCAATTCGGTATTCGCATAACCGGGAACTTTTGATAGCGATCTCTTCATGGACCTCCTGACAATCACGGCTCTGTTGTACGTTTCGTCTTTCGCGTTCTTTCACGCCGCGAAGAAGCGCACCGCTTTTGAGCTTGTGAAGAGATCCGTGCCCGCGCAGCGGGTGGTGTCGGGTGTTGGTTGGCTAGGGGTTTTGATGTCTCTCGGCCTTATGGTTTCTCGAAAGGGCTTCGAAGTTGGAATACCACTTTGGATCGGGGCCTGGGTTGTGGCAGCCGTTATCAGCGTGTTCCTCGAAGCGGTTTGGAAGAAAGCTCACACTCCCGTGGCTGCGTTAAGCCTTGCGGTGTTTGCTCTTGGGCTGACAACGGTTTCTTGGGAGAGCACCGTATGACGTCCACCGGTGCAATCATCGGCATTGGGATTGGCGGCACCATCCTGTTGGGGATCTGTTATGGGACCTGGCGCAATCCGCGGCTTTGGAGCGCGCTGTTCTGGTCCTTTGTGGCGACGTTCATGCTGACGGCGGCCATCGTCGTCGCGTTCCCGGCTGACTTTGCACAGAAGGTCTTTTTTCTGACGATTATCATGCCCCTTGTCTGGGTTGGTTTCCAATTTTGGCTTTATTGGAATCCAGGCCGTTGGCGTGTGACACTGTATCTGTTAGGAATGAGTGTTATTAGCGGCCTTATCGTCGCAATCAGTCCTCCACCTGTCTAACCTTCACGAGTGACCTATGGCCAACCGCGAACGTCAAATCCGCATTTATGATCTTCATAGCTGGACCGGCGTCGCGCTCGGCATCATGATGTTCTTTGTCTGCTTCACCGGCAGCATTGCTTTGTTCAATCACGAGTTTGAGGGTTGGGAAGACGAAGCGCGGCGCGGAGAGATCACGGCCAATCCGGTTCCCATCCACGGCACTCTCACGAACTTTATTGAACAGAAATCGGGCGAGCTTGGGATTGAGCCTCGGTTTGTGAATGTGGGCATCCCCAACGAAGATCATGGGCACTATGACGTGTTCGTAAGCGGACCGGATGCGAATGAAGAGTTCCAGTTTGCCCAAGCGCGTTTTTCAGCCATCACCGGCGAACAATTGCCGCTTCGCGAAGACGGCGCAAACCGACTGCTGTTTGATCTTCATCGCGATCTGGCCTGGCCCGATGCGCTTGGTGGTCGGCAGGTCGGACGAATCCTTGTTGGTCTTGTAGGCATTGCCTTTTTGCTTCTCGTCCTGACGGGCGTCGTCGCGCATACCAAGATTACCAAAGAGCTGTTCACCCTGCGTTATCTGAAGTCGGTGCGCCTCAAATGGCAGGATAGCCACAAGGTCATGGGCCTTTGGACATCTCCCTTTGCGGCGATGATTGCCCTCACGGGCGCCTTCCTCGGCGTGATCGCTTTGTTACTGCCGCTTTTGGCTTTTGTGACGATGAAAGGCGATCAGGAGGCTTTGATCGCCGAGCTGGGCCTTGAACAGCCTGCGCGCGCGGAAATCGCGGCGCCGATGATTTCGGTGGATGAGGTTGGACCGCGTGTGCACCCGGAAACCGGCAAGCCCGTCTACGCCATTCGGTACGCCAATTGGGGCGATCAAAGCGCGCAGGCCACGCTCACATACAAGGCTGAACAGCGTCTGCTCTACTCCGACACCATTATCGTGGACGCTGTAACCGGTGAAGTGCAGCCAGAAGCCGACTTCTTCCTGACGAATGGCCCCTTTGCCTACATCCTCGCGACCTTTTCGCCGCTCCATTATGGCACCTATGGCGGCATCGCTCTCAAGCTCATTTACTTCGTTCTTGGCATGTCGATCGCGGTCATGTCAGCGCTTGGAAACATGATGTGGATCGAACGGCGCAGACATGGTGGCGAGGGTGGAAAGAGCGATCGGTTCTACGCGGTATTGAGCGGCATAAACACAGGCGTGTGCGCTGGTCTGCCTTTGGCAGCAGTCGGAGTTCTTGCCTTTGACAAGGTCTATTGGGGCGCGGAAGCGGCGCGCTATTCGTCGATGGTCGTCTTCCTGTTTTCCGCATGGTTGGCCGTGGCAGCCTTCGGCTTTTTCCGTGGCAACGACTACAAGGCCAATCGTGAACTGCTTGCCATCACGGGCTTTGGCCTTGTCGCTCTCGCCCCGCTTAACTGGATCGTGACTGGCGATGTGATGTGGAGCGCGTTTGGTACCGGTGCCAGCGGTTCGGCTTGGTTTGACCTTGCCTTCATACTGTTGGGCGCGTCAGCGGTTGTCGTAGCGGCCAAGCTACCCGCTGAGCGACCGGTTGATAAACGGCGGCGCCAATCCAAAAAAGCCGCGGCGCCTGCGCAAGACGCTGAGTTGCAGCCTGCCGAGTAAGCTCTTTGATTGCGGCTTGATTGACCCGTTGCCTTGCCATGGGCCCTCGACCGAGGGGTGTGGTGAAAGTGTGTGGTCGGAACGCTATGCAACTTTGGAACGGTCAAAGGGCAGTTTGTTCGCCGTCAGGATAATTGGCGCAGACTGATCGCTAATCGTCTGGCGCGTCCTCCTCGTCTGTCGGTTTCAGTTTGGGCGGCCAGCTTGCGATGAAGCAAGCGCCGATGTTCGTGCGTCTTTCGTTTAATCCCTTCTCTTTGTTTGATCCTAGCCTCTGACTGTCTTTCAGAAGGCAAAGGCCTCGATCAATGCGATATGTCGCCCATTCACTCTTGGCGATCTGCAAACACGAGGCTTGATATCGTCACTGTTAGTGTCATAAGTTCTTTCACAGGAGATCATTGGAGAAAGAGGCAATGGCGCCCACGCTCCAAGTGCACGGCGCAGAACGGATCCAAAGTCACGAGGACGCTCTGCGAATACCCTCTAGCGGTTGGGAAGAGAGGAAGCCGGTCGCGGGGGGTAAAGTTGCGGTCGCCAGAGGCCGGCATGGTGATGTCGATCTCAACAATGAGAGCTTCAACGGGAGAGAGATATGAAATCGGTTCGGCTTTGGGTCTGGGTCATTCCGCTCCTGCTCTATGCAGGCTTTTGGCTCTGGTACACGCCCTTATCGGGACCCATGACACCTCAAGAGGTCGAGGAAGCCGTCTCGGACTTTTCTCGCGATGGCGGGGATCCCGAAGCAATTGCGCGGGTGCGCCAGTTTTTTGAGGAGGATGACGGCCGCCCGTTCGTTATGGTCAATATTATCGACAGCGCCGACAACCCAATTGAGCTGCCAGCGACAGGACCCGGCGCGCAGGCTGACGACCTGCTTGACCATTACATGGAGTATATGTGGCCGGCTCTCTTAAGCCGTGCGTGCCACCCTCTTTTTGCCGGTCGATCGATCGGCGAAAGCCTTGATATTGTAGGGATCGAAGGGGCCTTGAAATGGGATACGGCGGCTACAATGCGCTATCGCAGCCGACGAGACATGTGGAAGATTGCCGGCGATCCCAGGTTTGCTAGCCGCCACGAATACAAGGTCGCCGCGCTCGATAAAACGATCGCCTTTCCGGTTCAGCCGCAGCTTATGATGAGCGATCCGCGCTTTGTGCTGCTGCTCTTAATCCTTGCGGCGCTGGGCGTTGTGGATGCGTTGATATGGCGTCGCCGTTGAATTCGCCAAAGACACTTTGAGGCCAAGCAGGGAGAGAAGATATGGAAGTCGTCAATAAGGTTACGCCCACGCCCGAGCAATTCGAGCAGTTCTTCAGCCAAGGAGAAGATGGCCCCTTCATCATGGTCAATTTGCTGAAGTTCCGCGACAGAGCGGAATACCGCGATGGCTCGTATTCAGACAAGACAGGCGCTGATGCCTATAGGCATTACGCTGATGCTGTTCAGAAACACATTGCTTCTGTTGGTGCGAAATCGCTCACGTCTGGCGCTGTCACGGGTTTAATGCTTGGTGAAGTTGAAGAACTCTGGGATATGGTCGGCCTTGTGGAGTATCCCTCGCTCCAAGCGTTTCAGGCCATGCTGACAACACCAGAGTATCAAGAGATTGCTGTGCATCGCGAAGCGGGCTTGGCCGGACAGCTCAACATTAAGGTCAAGCCGGCGAAAGTCTCTGGCTGACTTTATGCGGTTTGAGGGAGCGCTGCGGGATCGTTCTTGAAATCTCGTATGGGGCGCCAATGGTTGGAGTTCGGGCGCTGCGAACCTCGATTGCGCTTGCCCGATGAGGGGCATAGTGCGATTGCGTCACGGATTTGTGGCAATTCAACAGCAACTCGGCCCTGGCAATGATTGGTACCGAAACTTCAGAACTGCGCGAAGCCCTGGCGCGTTCGCGATCGGCTCTCATCACGGTGGGCTGGTTGAGCGCCATCATCAACATTCTGCTGCTTGGCGGCCCAATCTACATGCTGCTGATCTACGATTCGGTTATGCCTTCAGGCAGCGTTGCAACTCTTTTTGGCCTGCTTGCTATGATAGCGGGCGTCTACCTGTTTCACGGTTTGTTTGACCTGCTACGCACCCGCATATTGGGCGATATTGCCGCTGGACTTGAGGCGCGGATGACCGGTCGCGTGCACAGGGCGATGGCGTCCTTGGCCCTGAATGCGGGCGACGAGGGTGACGACGGCCTTACGCCAATGCGCGATCTCGACACGATACGCAGCTTTCTTGGTTCGCCGGGCCCTGGAGTGATGATGGATCTGCCCTGGCTTTTCCTGTTTCTGGGGCTTTTGACACTGCTCCACTATTGGTTGGGTTTGACCGCCTTGGCCGGAGCCTTGGTCTTGGTTGCCTTTACCTTTCTCAACGACCGCCTGACTCGCGAACCGAGCTATGAGCTTGCAAGGATTCGTGCGTTCCGATCCAAGCTCGCGCAAGACACGCGGCGCCATATCGAGACAATCCGGGCGCTTGGCATGAGCGAGCGAATCTACGACATCTGGCACGCGGCAAGCACACAACTTAGCGTCGCACAGGATAAGGTTACACGCACCGGCAGCCTCTTGTCGGGCATCAGCCGCATCTTTCGCATGTTTCTGCAAAGTCTGGTTCTAAGCGTCGGCGCTTTGCTCTACCTAGCAGGGGAGGCCAGCGGCGGCATCGTGTTCGCCGCGTCAATTCTGGCTGCGCGAGCGCTTGCGCCGATTGATCAAGCCATCGCGCATTGGGGCAACTTTACTTCCGCGCGGCAGGGTTGGGCGCGGCTCGAAGCGGTGTTCGCCTCTGTGCCAGATGGCGAAGGGGTCGAGACACAGCTTCCGGCGCCAAGCAGAGCCCTTGAGGTTCAGAGACTGAGTGTGGCTGCCCCGGGTGCTAAAGAACCTTGCCTGAGAGAGATCACGTTCGCGCTTGAAGCGGGCGATGCGATGGGCATTATCGGACCAAGCGCGGCGGGCAAGACAACGCTAGCCCGTGCCCTGGTGGGCGTGTGGACCCCGATTTACGGAAGCGTCCGGCTTGACGGCGCAAGCCTCGATCAGTGGGAGCCCGACACCCTGGGGACACATCTTGGTTATCTGCCACAGCACGTTGAGTTGTTCGACGGCACCGTCGCAGAGAATATTGCTCGCCTCGAGCCCAGTCCGTCGTCTGACGCCATTATCTCCGCCGCCCGCGCCGCAAGCGTGCATGAAATGATTTTAGCTTTGCCCGAAGGGTATGACACGCGAGTGGGGCAGGGCGCCATCCAACTCTCGGCAGGGCAAAGGCAGCGCGTTGGCTTGGCGCGTGCACTCTACAACGACCCCTTTCTCATCGTCCTTGATGAGCCCAACTCCAACCTCGATTCCGAAGGCGAGACCGCTCTTGATGCGGCCATCGCCGACGCCCGCGATCGCGGCGCAATTGTCGCGCTGGTGGCTCATCGGCCGTCTGCCTTGCGGAGGGTAAACAAGGTTCTGGTGCTCCAAAACGGTCGGCAAAGCGCATTTGGCGAACGCGATGAGGTTCTCGCCAAGGTGGTCAACCCGCCGGCCGCCACTCCGATCCGATCGGTCGCTGAGACCGCGAAGGATCCAGAGGAGGCGTCGTCACAAAACGCCGCTCAGTCGGGCACCAACCCATGAACGAGGAGACCCCGCTGGAAACAAGTGAGGCTCGCGAACTGATGGTGCAAGGGGCCGAGCCGTTTGATGCCGATGTCTTCGAGCAACGCGTCCAGAGCCGCACACGCACCGCGAAAATCGCGGCAGTGGCTCTTGCAACCTTGGTGATTGGCGGAGGCGCTCTGGTTCCGATTGGGGGCGCGGTTATCGCGTCGGCGGAAGTCGCACCGGAGTCTCGGATAAAGCGGATCGCCCATCCCACCGGCGGGGTGATCTCCGAAATCTACGTCGCCGACGGCGATGAGGTTGAAAAGGGCGATCTCCTGGTTCGGCTTGCCACCGATGTGAGCGAGGTGCGCGCGGAGTTCTCTGAGCGCACGCTCGCCCAATTGCTCGCCCAGCGCGCGCGGCTGAATGCCGAAGTCGATGACCGCGCATCGGTCCGTTTTCCGGCAGAATTGCTCGAAGACCAAAGCGAAGAGGCGCAGTTGGCCATGGTGGCGGAAAAGCGGCGCTTTGCACTCAACCGTGCCGAGCAATCCAGCCTGCGCGCGCAACTGGTCGAGCGGGTCAACCAGCTTAAGCGTCAGGTCGACGGCTACGAGGCGCAGATCGCATCTCTAGAACAGCAGCAGGCGCTGATTTTACCGGAGCTTGAAATGCTGCGCGAGATGCGCGGGCAGGGCTATGTGACGATACGGCGGCTCAACGAAATGGAGCGCACCGCGATTGATCTGGAAGGCAATATCGGTGCGCTTCAAGCGAATATTGCGCAGTCCAACGCCGGAATGGCTCAAGCCGAGCAGCAACGCATTCAGATCGGCCAGACGGCTCGAGCGGATGCCGGCGCGGAGCTTGCTCGCGTGGAGGCCGCGATCAACGACAGCCGGATTAACCGCGCAAGCGCGGAGGATGAGTTCGACAGGTCCGAAGTGCGATCAAGCCATTCAGGCACCGTCGACAAGCTTGCTTTTGCGGCGATCGGTGAAGTGGTTCGGCCAGCGGAGACCATCGCCGAGATTGTTCCCCAGAGTGACCAGTTGGTCTTCAACGGCCTAGTAATGCCCACCGATATCGATCGCGTCGCGGTTGGTCAGTCCGCGCGCATTCGGCTATCCGCGTTCAGCCAAGCGACCACGCCAGAGCTGAGGGGCGAGGTCACTTTCGTCTCCGCTGATCCCGTGACAATTGAGGCAACCGGCGCGCGCCTCTTTCGGGTGCGTGTCGCTCTCTTGAACGAGGACCGGCTGGGGGCAGAGGGGATTGAGCTGGTGACCGGAATGCCGGCTGAGCTGTTCATTGAGACGGGCAGCCGGTCAATGCTGTCGTTTGTGATCAAGCCCTTGCTGGATCAGTTCGCCCGCGCATTCCGTAACGACTGAGCCGCGTGTCGGTTTTTTGCAATCTGGCTACGACCGTTCTTGGTGCGCGCTATACGCAACTAGGCGAGCGCATCAGTTTTGTTGGCGCGCTCGCCTTGTGTTGCCGTGTGGCGATTGGAACTGATCGGGCTCCTTAGATGATGTTTTCCATGCCCATCGTGTTGTAGACCATCCAGGGGTCTTCAAGAGGATTGATGGGGTTCTCTTCGTCGCCGCCAGGACCGACTAGCCCTTCTTGCACGAAGATGGCGTCTAGAGACATCGTGGAAGGCATCACGGCCGCGACCTTGAAGTTGAGCGGAGCCATGTCCTCCATGGGCGTTTCCGCAAACTCGAAGAGTGCGTCCTCGGCCAAGACTTGCGTGGTCATCACGCTGGCGCCCATGCTGACTGGGGCCGGTGTGCCATCCTCAACGCTCGCTGGAGCCGCGTCGTACGTTGCGTTGCCGATCACGTCGGCGACATCGGCGTTGAGGAAGGTCGCGATCAAGACACCGTCTGCCGTGGCGGTAACATCGCCGGCCACTTGCTCAAAGACGAAGGCCTTGCCGCCCGCGTTTTGGAATTCGATATCGTCTTGCGCGATGTTGAAGTCCGTCACTGTGTCAGCGTCGGGCGCCGTTCCGCCAGCGTCGAGCACGAAGGTGTCGCGTTGTGCGCCGCCGGTTAGCGTGTCGAGACCCGCGCCGCCATTGAGAACATCCACCCCTTCATCGCCGTTGAGGACATCATCGCCGGCTTCGCCGTTGAGAATGTCGTTCTGGTTGCCACCGTTGAGGATATCATCACCCACGCCGCCGTTGAGGATGTCGTTTCCGCACTCGCCGTTCATGAAGTCCGCGCCATCGCCGCCATTGAGCTCGTCGCTGCCGAACCCGCCAAACATCACATCGTCGCCGCCCAGACCGTTGAGGACGTCGTTTCGCCCGCTGGCGTCGATCAAGTCGGCTTGGTCGTCGGTGCCATCAAGTGTTTCGGCGTTGCGCGTGCCGATGACGGCGTTGGTGACGATAAAAGCAGGGGCGTCGGTGTCGGTGTGGCCAAGAACGTCTTCAACCGTCGCGTTAAGGAAGGTCGCAAACAGGACGCCATCCGCGGTCATCACGACATCGCCGCCGTCTTGGGTGACCAGAATGACTTTGCCACCGGCGTTGTTGATCTCGACGTCGTCGTTGCTCGGGTTGAAGTCCGTCACTGTATCGGCGTCAGCGGATGTCCCGCCGGCGTCGAGCACGAAGATGTCGCGATTGTTGCCGCCGGTCAGGGTGTCCATACCGGCGCCGCCATCCAGGCGATCAACGCCGACCCCACCATTGAGGATATCGTTACCCGTGCCGCCGTTCAGGATGTCGTTCTGGTTGCCACCGTTCAGGGTATCGTTTCCGTCATCCCCGTTGAGGGTATCGTTTCCGTCATCCCCATTCAGGGTGTCGTCTCCTTCGCCCCCGTTGAGGATGTCTGAGCCGAACCCGCCGTTGAGATCATCGTCGCCGTCATTGCCGTTGACCACGTCGTTCCGGCCGCCAGCATCGATGAAATCTTCGCGATCAGTGCCGTCGATGACTTCGGCGAGGAAAGTTCCGATCTGGACCTGAACGCCGATGCTGAAAACCGCCAACATCGGGTCGTGGTCCGATCCCACACCACCGAGGGGTGTGTTGGTGTGAACCGCATCAATCTGCGCGTCGGAGGCCAAATCCTCAGTGGCAAGGATGTGATCGAGCGCCTGGGCATTGCCTTGAAACAGGACGCTAAAGCGATCTTCTGGCGCGAGATTGTTGGTGAGGTTCTCCAGCACCACATCGGAGCCCTCGCTAACCGTCGTGCCATCGAAGTCCAGCTCACCGGTCAGAATTTCCATCGGCTCTTCAAACTGGAATTCGTTGAAGTCGCCCACCACAATCACATGAGCGTCCGGGTCAGCCTCGACCAGGTCATCAACATATTCGTTCACCGCCGCAGCCTGGGCCGCGCGGGTCAGAGCGCCAGCGTTAAATGGCGGTTGATTGGCGCTAAAGGTGCTGTCCGAACCGATCTTGGAGGTGAAGTGATTGCCGATCACGGTCACCTTCTCGCCGTTAAACGTGAATTCCGCGCCCAACGGTGCACGCGAATTCGAGAAGGCGGAATTGAGTTCCGTGTCGCCCGGCTCGGTGATGGTGAAGACGCTCGCTTCATCCAGGGTAACACGGTCGGGGTTGTAGAGCATCGCCACACGGATGTTGCCGCCCGGTTGGCCGCCCGTCTCTCCATCCACCACAAACGGGTTGTCCAGCACTTCATATTGAACGCCGGTGAGCGCGAAAATCTCAGCCGCCAGCGCTTCGAGCGTGACCTGAGCCGATGTGGTGCCGTCATCGACGCTGCCGCTGTCATCCTGAATTTCCTGCAACACGACGATATCGGGCGTATCAAGGTTGAACGCGATATCGGTCAGGACCTTGGCTCCCAATCCGTTTGCAACATCATCGTCCCCATCATTTGGGTTTATATCGAGGTTGAGAACGTTGTAGGTCGCGACGGAAAGCTGTCCGACCGCGCCTTGGACGAGTGTGGTGGTCTCCGCGACATTGGTACTGGTTTGAGCAATGGTTACAGCGCTTGTCGGACGGACCTCGTAATTCTCAAACCCATAGGTCACAACGCCGGTCACATCGTTCAGAACGTCGCCCGGATTGGCGTCCGGAATCGCGAAGATCTGGCCGTTGATTTCGCCAGACTCGTCGATCTGGATACGCTCCGGGTTGAAGTCCGAACCGCCATCAGCGTTGAAGGTGCCGAACGTCCCCACATCGGCGCCATCGATAACGACCAGGCCTTCGTCGGAAACATTGGTTGCCAAAAGGCCGCCTTCGCCGTCGCTTGCGACCGTGAAGAGCTCGCCAAAGCCGTTAGTGCTGTCGACCGCCACGGGGTTTTCGATCGTGACGAGCATACCTTCGAGGCTCTCGTAGAAGTCGATGCCATCATTGGCCGGATCGAAAGAGGAGAAGCCGTCATCATCGACAATCTCGGTTGGTGGGGTGACGCCGTTTGGACCTATCACGACCGCTGTCGGCAACGGGTTACCGGAACTCAGCACGGTGATGGCCGGGCTGGTCAGCTGTGTGATCGTAAGGTTGGCGGGGTCACCGCCCGGAAGGAACTCGCCGACGGTACCGGTGACGTCGATGTCGTCGCCCACCGAAACAGTCGGCGCGCTGCCCGTGAAGACAAAGATGCCTTCCGAGGTTGCCGCATCCCCATCTGCGTCCGCATCGGCTGACTGCAAGTAGAAACCGTTTCCGGCAACCGCAGTGACTATGCCGCCCGTTGTGACCTCGTTGTCGACGAAAATTGAGGTGTGGCCCGCTCCCTGGATCTGCGAGATCGTAAGGTTGAGATCATCATCGTTGACAATTGTGCCGATCCCCCTCCCATCGCCTATTGCAGCGCCGCCGGTCGCGTTGGACAGCGACACCTCAAAGCTCTCGGTGGGTTCGCCGTCCGTGTCGCCGACGACATCGACAGTGATCGTCTGCGAGGTCTCACCATCGGCGAAGTTCACCGTTCCCGAAAGGGCACCGGAAAGATCGTCGCCGTCTGCCGGTATGTCCCCGCCGAGTACGACCGAATAATCGACGCTTACCGCGCCTGCGCTTCCACCGACGCGGAAAACGCTAAAGGTCATCGCGGTCGTGCCGCTATCACCCTCGCTGACTTGCGCTTCATCTATGATGAGCGATCCGGCAGCCGGCGCGGCTACAAAGCTCTGGCCCTCGTTCACATCGCCAAAGCTGTCGTCGCCGGGGAAGGCCCAGTCAAAGTCGTCATAGACGAAGCCCGTGCCTTTAAGCTGAAGCGACGTACCGACCGGAGTGCCGCTTTCGGAAACACCGATATCCTCGCTGGTCAGGCCGACAGCTGGACCGTTGGTCGCCACGAACGAGCCTTCATAGGACAGGAACTGCACAACCGCGCCCCCGGCATCGACCAGCGCGATGCCATCGGGGCCATTCTGAATACCGGGCGTGTCAAAGCTTAGCGCGCCAAAGCCGCTGCCTTCGTCATCGATAGTGCCCGAAAGCGCGATCGTGCTGTACGTAACGCCTCCGTTGCCGTTGTAGAGAACGAGCGTCCAACCCGACAGATCAGTGCCTGCCGGACCAGCGATTTCGACAGCCTCGCCGACATCGGTGCTCGAATTGTCGTAGTGAATTTCGTTGATGAAGACCTCAGCCGGAGCTTGCGGCGGCGGAGCGTCGTCGTTGAGGATCGTCCCGGTCGCCTCGCCATCACCGATCACCGCACCCGTGCCCGTTGGGTTGGACAGCGTCGCCGTGAAGGTTTCGTCGGGTTCAAAGTCGGTGTCGCCAAAGACGGCCAGCGAAACCGTCTTTTGTGTCTCACCTTCGGCGAATTCCACCGTGAAGTCGGTTAGGGCGTCAAAGTCGCCCGGCGATGTCGCTGTGCCATCGGTGGTCGAGAAATCAACACTGGCGCCGCCCACCGGAGCGGGTTCAGACAAAGTGATATCGAACGAAATTGTGCCTTCGCCAGCGTCGCCTTCGATCACTTCAGCGTCAGCGATGCTGAAGGTCGGCGGCGGCGGGGGAGGGGTCAGCTCGCCATTGGAGAGGATGAGATTGTCAATCGCGACATCCTCATCGCCGTCATCGAGTGCGTTGAATGTGATGCGGATGTCGAGGCTCGAACCCGTGCCCGTTAGCGCGGCGCTGAAGGTTTGGAAATCGGGCGTCAGGGCGGGGCCATCTCCAATTCCGTCAAAGTCGGTGTCCTGTCTCGGTTCGGAGTTGAAGCCCGTCTCATTGGTCGCTTCAAAGGCCAACAGGTTTTGGAATGCGCCGCCATCGATTGAGTATTCGATGATCAGCGCGGTGTCGCTGTCCCAATCCTCGTCGTCGTTCGACGCCTGGTCCTCTGCGACATCGATAGAGAAGAACAGTTCAGACTGCCCAGAGATATCGATCCCGCTGAAGGTGAGGGTGGCCACGTCGGCCCCGGGGTCGGCGTTTGTGTCTTGTGCGGCGAAGAAGAAGTCGCCGGTCTTCCCAGTCAATTCGACAAAGGACCCGATAGTGCTGCCATCAGTGCGGGTGAAATAGTCACCAAAGCCATCAGACGCTTCGGTGATTGACGTTGTGTATCGCGAGCCGTTTCCGTCTGTCTCAAAACTCTCCTCGAAGAGAATCTCAACCGGCGCGGCGAAGGCGCTGCCATCGATCTGCGTGCCAGGCGAGAACAGCGCGCCGCCTGAGCCGGTTGCGGTCGAGTGGTCTGCGAAACTGCCCGTGCCATCAGGATCGCGGGTGATCGACTGATCGCTGCCGCCGGTCACCGAACCCGCGTTGCCGTAGCCGACGCTGTCGATGAGAGTTCCACTATCGTCCCTCAGCTCGATCAGATCGCCAGTGTTTGAGAGGCCGTTGCCAATAGTGCCATCATCAACGAAAACCAACGCGCCGCCAAAGTTTGTGTTGGGATTGCCATCGCCGACATTGCCCGCCGGGCTCCCACCGCCGAACAGAACAGCGGCCTGGCCTGCGCCGAGGACGGAGCCAGAGGGGAAGGTGAAATCGTCGCCATCATCATCGGATAAAGTCCATCCCGAGATATCAATGTCACCACCCGTGGTGTTGAGGATTTCAATGAACTCATCCTGCGATGCACTGCGCGTTCCGTCTCCGTTCGCGTCGCCCGCCGAGGCCGGATCGTTTTCGGGATCGAAAAGCACTTCGTTGATGACGATGTCGGGGGTTGCTGACGTTGAGAGGATAAGGGTTTGCCCCGTGTTCTGAGCGCCCGGTATCTGGGCGATCGGGCCGATCTTGATGAAGTCGCCCGTGTCCGGATCACCGTTGTTGCTGTACTGAATCTCGTTGAAGAAGACGGTTGACGTGACTCCGGCCACCATATCAGTTCCCCCAGAAGGCTTGTTTGAGTTTTTCGACGTGTGAGTACGAGTGAGGTGGGATCCTCAGAACGGCGCGCGCATGGCGCTCCCTGCCGGGCAAATCAGACAGGATGCGGGGCTCATCGCCCGTTCGCGCATGGACTGCGGCGTTATTCACTTAAAATTTCCCCCGGCACCGCCGAGCTCAAGCGGTGCGTTGAACCAGAACGATTCGCATTTCCCTTAAGTACTTAAGAACAAAGACTGAGAGAAGACAATACGCACAAAAATGACCGAAGAATCCAAATTCTTTGCCAGAAGGCAAACGGTGTTTCGGGTCGTCAGGGTGAGGTCTGCAGGATCGGCACGAGTCAACACATCGGTCCGCGTCAACAAGAAGCCCCGACCGGTGAAGAGCAGGACACCGGCCGGGGCAAACAGGCTGTGGGATTAACAGCCCTTTGGGGTTAAGGAATACAGACAGTCCGCCGGATCGTGCCGGTCGGGTCCCTCCTCCTTGATTTCATCGCTTCGTCTGGCCGACTCGTGCGATGCGTTCGTTTTATGCTAATGCGAATGATAGTCAATACTATTCGAAGATCAATTGCTCATTGATTCCGGAAAGGCGCGTCGCCCCGGGAGTCTGCCAAACGTGGCTTGCAACATCCCGACGAGAAGAGGGTTAGAAAACCCGACGGTCGCTCTGCTCGCGCTCGCGCAAAAGGCCGGCCTCTCGCAGCACATTCGTCTTCAGATCGGTGTGCTGAGGACGGTTCCCGCGCTTGGCCAGCACGCGTGCAACGCGGGTGACGAGTGTTGAGGGATCAAAAGGCTTGCGGATGTAGTCCTGCGCCCCGGCGTAAATAGCCTGCGCCTCGTCCTCAGCCCCTCGCATGGCGGTAAACATCACCACCGGAAGGTCATAGAACTGCGGCGATCCGCGAAACTTGCGAAGCAGAGTGACGCCCGACATTCCCGGTAGGTCCTGGTCAAGCAGCAGAATGTCGGGCCGACGTTTATGCGCCACTTCCCAGGCTTCCTCGCCGGTTGTTACCCAGCCGCAAGCGTGGCCCACATCGATCAACACCTCCGAGGCAAGCTCGGCGATCAGTTCATCATCATCGGCTATCAGGATGCGGGCCATCGGGTCGGGGTTCCAATCGTCTCGGGAGAACGTGACGATGCATAACTAAACGCGCAGGTACCAAGACCGCGTTGGCGCGCGCCCCGTTGCCATTACCTATCTTTAGCGTTGCTGTATCCGACCGACCTATGCACACCGACGGCTATGATTCGCGAGCCCGAACCAAGCCCGTTCCTCCACACTGAGGGTATCCACAATCTGCGCGACTATGGAGGGTGGGCGGTTCCTGGCGGTGGGCGTGTGCGCACCGGCCTGCTCTGGAGGTCGGGGCAGCACATGGAGGCCTCGGAGGCCGATCTCGAGGCCTTTCAGGCACTCGGTGTGCGGACGATCATCGATTTGCGCGGAGCTACCGAGCGCGCAAGGTTTCCATGCCGGCGCCACGCGCATTTCGACGCCGACATCCTCGCTTATGACGGCGAGACGAGCAGCTCTCCGCCGCATGAAGGGGGCGGAGGTTCCCTCACGATGACGACCGAGCGCGCCTACAACCGAATGATCGCGGTCTACACCCGCATGCCAGTGAACGCGGCCATGATCACTATGTTCACCCGATATTTTGAGGCGCTCGATACACGCGAAGGGGCAAGCCTTGTCCACTGCTTTGCCGGGAAAGACCGGACGGGGATGGCTGCGAGCTTGCTGCTTCACGCCCTGGGCGTCCACCGCGATGACGTCATCGGCGAATTTCTGCGGACAAACGATGCGCCCACCAAACATATACTTGAACGACAATCGCTGCCGCGAATGCGAGAGGTCTATGACGGCATTGAGGATGGCGCCGTCGTCAACCTGATGAACGTCCACCCAGAGTACATCGAGACCTACTTTCAAGAGGTCGAGCGCGACCATGGCTCGCTTGATGCCTATCTCGCGCAAACTTTAGGTGTGGACGAGGCAAGGAAAGCTCGCCTCAAAGACAGGCTGGTGGCGTGACAAGCGGCCCGCGCGCACTCATATTCCAGCCAACAAAGACACAAGAGATAAGAGACACATTATGGCTACTCACCGCACCAAGATGCTCATCATCGGCTCCGGCCCCGCTGGCTATTCCGCCGCGATCTACGCCGCGCGTGCAATGCTTGAGCCAATTGTGGTCCAGGGTTTGCAGCCGGGCGGCCAGCTTACCATCACGACCGATGTTGAGAACTATCCTGGCTATCGCGATGTCGTCCAGGGTCCATGGCTCATGGAAGAGATGAAGGCGCAGGCTGAACATGTCGGCACGCGGATGATGTATGACATCATAACCGAAGTGGACCTTGAAGGCGGTTCGCCCTTCCGCGCGGTCGGCGATGGCGGTGACGAATACATCGCGGACACAATTGTTATCGCCACCGGGGCGCAGGCCAAGTGGCTTGGGGCGCCGGGGGAGCAGGAACTGGGCGGCAAGGGTGTGTCAGCCTGCGCAACCTGCGATGGGTTCTTTTATCGCGGCAAGAAGGTGGTGGTGATCGGTGGCGGCAACACGGCTGTCGAAGAGGCGCTCTACCTTACCAACCACTCTGACGATGTGACGCTTATCCATCGCCGCGACGAGTTGCGGGCGGAAAAGATCCTGCAGGATCGCTTGTTCAAGTCTGAGAAAACGAGCGTCTTGTGGAACAAGACGGTGGAGAGCTTCGAAGCGGGCGAAGACGGCGCGCTGAGCCACCTAGTGCTCAAAGACACACAGACCGGCGAACAATCAACCATCGATGCGGATGGCGCTTTTGTCGCGATTGGCCACGCCCCGGCGACCGAGCTCTTCAAGGGCAAGCTTGCGATGGACGAGGGCGGCTATCTCGATGTCCAGCCCGGCACGCCGAAGACCGCAATCCCCGGTGTCTTTGCTGCGGGCGATGTTACCGATCACGTCTATCGTCAGGCGGTGACAGCGGCGGGCATGGGCTGCATGGCGGCGCTTGATGGAGAGCGCTTCCTTGCTGCGATCGAGGACGAAGAGCCTGTCGAAGCGGTCGCGGCGGAGTAGCGCTATCCCTCAAAAACCTGCGGCAAACACAACCACAGCGGCGTTGTAGATCAACACCGTCAGGACAAGGCTGGACAGCGCAAACAGAACAAAGCGCACGAGAACCCGGTTCGCCGTGACCTGCACCACGCTGTGCGCCACGCGCAAGCCGACATAAATCCAAGCCAGAAAGGCGTTCATGCCTTCGCCTTGCCCGATATACGCCAGCACCAGCGCTACGGCATAAAACAGCGTCGGCTGCTCGTGCAGGTGGTTATAGTTGTCGGCCTTCCAATTGACGGTGTCAGGCAGCTGCGCGCGCAGGCTTGCGCCGTTTGAGCCGACCAGCTTCGTCCCGTCGATCTCGGCTTTTTGCATAGCGGGGATGCGCGTGGCGTACATCCAGGACCACATAATCATCGTCCATATCATCAACGCAAGGACGGGTTGAACGATATGCTTACCGTCCATCAGGATCTGTGCCTGCATCGACCTCTCCTCTCCTAAAGCGCTGAAGGATCGGCAAAAAGCGTGATCATGGCCGCGCGGATCGCCAGGGTCAGAAGCGCAAGCGAGCTTATCAAGAACAGCAGAAAGCGGATCGGAACCTTGTTTACAAAAATCTGCCAAAGCGAGTGGATGATCCGAAAACCGACATAGACCCACGCCAAGAGGACATCGAAGCCTGTGGCTCCCATTATCGCCAGGACCATAATGACGGCGTAGAATAGCGTCGGCTGTTCGTGCAGGTGATCGTGGTTGTGTGCAGGCCAGTTCGCTTTGTCGGGCAGGATGCCGTTTAGATCGCCGCCGCGCCCGCCGGGCTTGCCCGAAAGCTGCGATTTGTCCTCAAGCTTGGCAAGCGCGCCAAAGCGAGCGGGAATGATCCAGAACAGGATGACAATGGTCCACAAGACCAGCACGACAGCTGGCGCTAGAATTTGCGCTTGCATAAATGTGACCCCTCTCTCTTATTCACCTCGCTACCTGAGAGAGCCCAAGGCGGTTGTCAATTGCAACCTATGTGGACAGCGCTTTAGCGCGGGGCGCTGAGCACGTGCAGTTGGAAGTAGCCGAGCTTACCGCGCGAAGACCGCAGGGACAGTCCGCGCAAAGCCGCGATCCGTTTGGCCGCGTCGGGCAGGGCGCTGCGGGTTTGAACGTGGAACTTGGCAAGCCAGGCATGCAAACCACGCTCCAAAGGACCAGGCAGACCCGAGAGATCGCCAAAATCAACCACATGCAGTTCTCCGCCCGGGGCCAGCTGCGCCGCCGCGTGATCCAGCGCGCCTTCCCAATCGGGAATCATCGAGAGCGAATAGGACAGCACAATCCGTTCAAAACCGTCCTCACCCAGCAGGTCTTGGCTGTCGAACGAACAGGCATCACCCGCGCCCAGAACCGCGTCTTCGCCTAACGCTTTGCGCGCGTTCTTGAGCATCTCTTCCGAGATATCGAGCCCGTATAACCGCACGCCTGGCCACGCCTTGCGCACCTTCGCCAAGTTGCGTCCCGTCCCGCACGCAATCTCTAATACCCGCATATTGGACCGCGCGTTGAGACCTTCGATCAGAGTGTCGCGGCCAAACAGGTAGTATTTGCGCGTGACGTCATAAATATGACGCTGGCCGCTGTAGACGCGGTCCATCAGCGCCGCGTGGCCAGCACCAGAGTCAACCTCCACGCCAGCCATCAAGCAAGCTCATACACATGCACACCGCCATAGATTGACGAGCGATCGCGCGCGGTGAGTTCGGCCGAACGCTCTTCCAGATAACGCCACTTTGACAGGATGGCGTCGTCCAAACGTCCGGGCAACATGGTCGGCACCGCGGCGGTGCGGAACAGCACCCGCGCTCCGGGACGGGAGGCGCGGGTGATGGGGCCCCAGAGCCCATCAAGCTGAGCATCGTTCATCCAGTCTTGCGCATCGAGCAAAACGAAGCGATCCATGCTCGCCTCATCCCGCTTGCCTATCCAGTGAACCATGTTGGACCGCACTACGTCGAGCCGATCGATGCGCTCGCGCATTGTCTCCCAGTTCCTACGCTGGAGATAAGGCGGCAGCGGCGCGTCCATATCGCGCGCGTAGCCGCGGCCAAAGGCCTGCCATGCGAAGTAGTTGTCCTTGATCTCAAAGTCGCAGGCCAGCTTTTCGAGCCGCCGCCGCAGGACCTCCGCCATGCGCTCATCGCCGGCCAGTTCGGTGTACTGCGCTGGCGGAATGCCAAGGCCAAAGAGCGAGGCGGGCTGATCGGTCAGCCAGCGGATGAACTTCTTGTCAAAGACAGGCGCCAGTTCCCGCTCAAACACCTCGCGCTGCTCTTCGATCGTTTCCGCCTCAAGGAGCTTGCCAAGATCGATCTTGTAGAGCTTTGCAAACAGGTGCGCCAAGCCGATGAAGTTGCCCAAAAGCCCGCGCTTGTAGAGACCCTTGGTGAAGTAGCTGATCCGCTTGCGCCCCTTGATATCGCGCTTTTCCCAATACTTGCGGCTTTCATCGTCGAGGTGCGGGGCGATCATCTCCTTGTAGACCGCCTTGTTCTCCTTGTGATCGGCATGACCGAAGAAGCGCTGGAAGCGTTCGTAATTGGGCAGGTGCTTGATCGCTGTGATCTTGAGCTGACCGAGCGCCACATGCGCTTTGTTGAGATCAACCGCCGTCACTTTGGCCGGGTTAGCGGTAAGGTAGGACAGCGCGTTGCACGATCCGCTGGCTATGCTCATGACGTGGCTGTCAGGATGGATGTCGAGCCCATCCATATCAACCACGGGATCTTCCCAGATCTGCGCATAGACCAGGCCGTTAAAGGCAAGGGCAAAGGCCTTGTCGAGAAGCTTGTCCTTCGCGCTGACATCCTTACGGACCACAGCGTCTGAGATGATGCGCTTGGGCTGTACTGTCATGGTCGCGTTGGCCTTCCAAAGGGGATGCGGGGCTTTGTCATATTCGCGCCGCATGTCGGGCATGTGACGGTTTCCACAGGCCTGTTCTACGCTGCAATGGTCTGCGCAAACGCTCTTGGATCGGCGTTGCCTCCGGTCAGCACGATGACGCTCCGTTCGTCCAGCTCCACCTTGCCGGCCAGCGCTGCCGCCAGAGCCGCCGCGCCGCCGGGTTCGAGCACCATTTGCAGGTTTGCAAAGGCCCATCGCTGGGCGGCGCGCACCTCATCGTCTGACACGGTCAGGCCTGGTTCGGCGCGACCTTGCAGCGTTTCCAGATTGATCCGCTTGGTGACAGTGGGTTGCAGCGCGTCGCAGATGGTGATCGGCGCGTCGGACGCCGCCTCGACGAGATCTCCCGCGGCCAAAGCCCGGCCGACCATGTCCCAGCCGTCTGGCTCAACCACATGCACGCGCGCTGCGGGACAGGCCAACGCAATCCCGGCCGCTAGGCCTCCGCCGCCACAACACACGACGATACGGCTCGGCCCGTCGGGGACTTGCTGCGAGAGTTCAACCCCCACACTGCCCTGGCCTTCGATCACATGCGCATCTCCGAAAGCATGGACCAGGATCGGCCCCTCGGCCCCGCCGCGTTCCTGGATCAGCCGCGCAGCCACATCGTCGCGATCCTCACCGGGGCGCTCATAGAGCACCACTTCGGCGCCCAGAGCGCGCGTGGCGTCCAGCTTCACCTGCGGCGCGTTGCGCGGCATCACGATCGTCGCTGCAATCCCCAGACGCCGCGCCGCCCACGCGATCCCTTGTGCGTGATTGCCCGAAGACACCGCGACCACACCGCGCGCCCTTTGCGATTCTGAAAGGGTGGACAGCCGCCACCAGGCGCCCCGGATCTTGAAAGCGCCGATCGGTTGCAGGTTCTCCGCTTTCACATGGCAGGCGACCCCGTTGATCTCGACCGGCAAAAGCGGCGTCATGCGCAGGATCATCGAGACCGAGCGCGCCGCCTTGAGCGTCCCTTCGCGCGTCGGCATCCGCGTATCCACGTTCACGCCGCCGCCCCTTTGAGCGGGTGAGACATGGACCGCGTGTTACACGGTCCAGAGGCAAAAAATCTCTTTGATTTCAAACGATTTTCCCCCGCCATCACCCGGCCTGTTGTTGGACGTCCCATTTCCATGCCCTCGCTATGCCCCAAGCGCGGCGAGTAGGAAATACCGGATCGATTGAGACCCACAGCGCGTTGCCCTAGAGGCGGCTCAAGAATCGACTTGGAAAGGTGTTGCTTATGGCAAAGATACTCGTGATCGGGGCAGGGGGCGTCAGCTCGGTTTGCGTCCACAAGATGGCGATGAACGCTGCGATCTTCCCGGATATCCATCTTGCCAGCCGCACCAAGGCCAAGTGCGACGCGATCGCCGCAAGCGTGAAGACCCGCACCGGGATCGACGTGCCGACTTATGAAATCGACGCTGAAGAGGTTCCCGCCATGGTCAACCTCATCAAGACGATCGGCGCGACCCATGTCGTGAACCTCGCGCTGCCTTATCAGGATCTGCCGATCATGGATGCGTGTCTGGAGGCGGGCGCGCACTACCTCGACACCGCCAATTACGAACCAAAGGACGAGGCCAAGTTCGAATACAAATGGCAATGGGCCTATCACGACCGGTTCAAGGAGGCCGGGCTGATGGCGCTGTTGGGCAGCGGGTTTGATCCGGGTGTGACGAGCGTCTTCACCATGTGGCTCAAGAAGCACAAGCTGAAGACCATCCGCACGCTCGACATCCTCGATTGCAACGGAGGCGATCACGGCCAGGCGTTCGCGACCAATTTCAACCCGGAGATCAACATCCGCGAAGTCACCGCCCCCGCGCGGCACTGGGAAGGCGGCGAATGGGTTGAGACACCGGCCATGCAGGTATCCACCCCGTTCGACTTTGAAGAGGCCGGCACGCGCCAGGCCTATCTGATGTATCATGAAGAGCTTGAAAGCCTCTCCAAGTTCAACCCGGAGATGGAGCGCGCGCGCTTCTGGATGACCTTTGGCGAAGAATACATCAAGCACCTCACCGTGCTCCAGAATGTCGGCATGACCGGGATTGAGCCGATTGTGTATCAGGGCCGCGAAATCATCCCGCTGCAATTCCTCGCCGCCGTGCTGCCCAAGCCCGAGACTTTGGGCGAGACGACCAAGGGCAACACCAATATCGGCTGCATCGCCACCGGAGAGGCCTTGGACGGTTCGGGCGAGACAACCTTCTATATCAATAACATTTGCTCGCACGAGGCCGCCTAAGAAGAGACCGGCAACCAAGCGGTGAGCTACA
>CALCCG010000181.1 GCA_937899785.1 uncultured Erythrobacter sp.
GCTGCGCGGGAATTATGTCGACACCAGCCTCGACATCTTCCTCATGACGATGAACATTTCCGCCTATTCGCTCGTGGCTGTGACCCAGCGCGCCGCGGCGATGATGCCCGAAAGCGGTGGGTCGATCCTGACGCTGACCTATTACGGCGCTGAAAAAGTCATCCCGCACTACAATGTCATGGGGGTCGCCAAAGCCGCGCTGGAAACAAGCGTGCGCTATCTCGCCAACGATCTGGGGCCGCGCAATATCCGCGTCAACGCGATCAGCGCAGGCCCGGTGAAGACGCTCGCGGCGAGCGGGATCGGCGACTTTCGCTACATCCTCAAATGGAACGAGTTGAACGCACCCTTGCGGCGCAACATCACAACGGACGATGTCGGCGGCTCGGGCCTGTACTTTCTCTCCGACTTGTCCTCAGGCGTCACCGGCGAAGTGCACCATGTCGATGGGGGTTACCACATCGTTGGTATGAAGCAGGAAGACGCGCCGGACATCACGCTCGACACATAGAGCAGGCGCTGACCCGCGCGGCGGCCGCGCCGAAGAGCCCTCTTAAGCCCTTACTTGGCACCCAGTTTGAGCAGCATCACCTTGATCGTCTTGAGTACGATCACAACGTCAAGCCACAGCGAGAAGTTCTTGATATAGTAAAAATCGTATTGGAGCTTTCGCATCACGTCTTCTTGCGAGGCCACGTGGCCCTGCTTGACCTGCGCCCAGCCCGTAATGCCCGGCAGCACAATGTGGCGATAGGCGTAGAAATCGATGCTCTCCGCATACCAGTGCGACAAGCGTTCGGTTTCCGGGCGCGGTCCGATCAGGCTCATCTCTCCGCGCACAACGTTGATCAGCTGGGGGATCTCATCAAGCCGCGAGGAGCGCAGGAACTTGCCCAGGCGCGTGATGCGTGGATCGTTGTCGAGGGTCACATCGTCCTCGCGCGTGCGCGGCCCTTTGGCGTGGGACATGGTGCGCAGCTTGCAGATGGTAAACGGCTTGCCGCGATATCCGATGCGGGTCTGGCGAAAGAGGCTTGGGCCGGGGCTGTCGATCCGAATGGCGATCGCGGCCAGCAACAGGATCGGGGCGCTGATGATCAGCACGATCAGAGCTAGCGTGCGCTCAACCACTTCCTTTGAAAAAGCGTAGGACGAATCCGGCGCCAGCGAACCCAGCGAGTTTTCGCTCAAATGCTCAATCTGCACACGTCCGGTAAGCGACTCGCCCACCTGCTTTACATGATAGATCGGGTTCCCCCGCAGCGCGGCCTGCGCCAAAGCGTTTTCCCACTCGGCCGGAAGATCGGCGTGCAGGTCCGCAACAATCGCCGACTGCGCCGCGTCGATATCCTTGACGCTGCGACAATATTTGTAATGCAGGTCGGGCAGTTCTGCGAGAATGGTGTTCACCCGCTTCGAAGGCACCACCAGAAACGGCGCCATATCGGGTCGGCGGTTCCACGCGTTCAACAGCAACGCCAAGCCCAGCGCGCTCGCAAAGCCGACTCCAAGCTGCACCGAGCTGTAAGGGATGCGCGCGGCCACGATCACCGCAAAGGCCAGCGACCAGGACAAGGCAAAGGACGGGAGAATGAACGCCAGCCGCCGTGTGCCGGGATACAGCCTCAACCGGCGGTACGACAACAGCCCGAGAACGTTCGCCACCAAGGCGACCAAAATGGAATTCTGCACGTTGATCGGCAACGGCCATTCGCCGTAAACGGGAAGAGAAATCGCCGATTGCACCGCCATCGTAACCAACAAGATAAGCGGAACCTGAGCCCGGTACTTTTCGAGGACACCCTGCCGACCAATTCCCTTCTGGTCCGCGTAATCAATTATTTCGAGACTTTTATACACGCAACGCTTCCTGACCGACTCGCGTCAACCGACAATAGACCCCCGTTAGGTTGCAGTGCAACAAATTGAATCGCAGGTGCAAGGCGAACAACCGCCAATCTGGAACGTTTGGGCGGTTATAGCGACGGCTAACGCCTCCTAAACCCACCGCGCTGGCTGCCCGAGCGCTTTTTTTCTGGTGGGCTGGCCGCGAACCACTCGCCGGACTGCACGGGCGCGTCGTCATCCTGCTCGAGCACCAGCAACAACCAGATGAACGCGAACTGGAAGATCGGTGTGCGGATCGGATAATCGATCAGCGAAGCGGCCGCGAGGATCGCGATCACCGAAAGCCAGAAAACCAGGGTCGGCAGGCTCGCCTCGCCGCGCGTCATCAGCGCTTTCAACTTGCGCACGATCCAAACAGCGAGAGCTAGCGAAACCGCAACAATCGGCAGCCCTCCTTCAAGGATCAACTGGCCCCAATCGTTGTGCGCCTGATTGATGAACAGCGGAAGCAGCAGTTCGGTTGGTTCGTAGATGTGGTAATATTCTTCAAACGCGCCAAAGCCGATACCGAACAACCAGTTTGTCAGGATCATCTCCAGCAAAATCGGCGCCAGCTCCCAGCGCAGATCCTCAAAGGTGTTTTCTGAAAGAATGCCGTCAAAGCTGGGGCTGCGCTCAAGCCAGAAAAACAGGCCGGCTAGCGCGGCGAACAGCGCGCCGCCCGCAAGCAGCAGCGCCCAGCGCCCCCGCTGTCCGGTAAGCCGACCGATCGGAGCCGTCGGCGCGCGCGCGGCCCGAACGGTAAGAAACAGAACCGCGCCAGTGCTCAGCAACGCGCCCAACCCCGCGACAAGCGCCGCGCGCGAGCCGCCGACAAGCACCGCAAGAAACAGGAACAGGTACGCCGCGCCATAGGCAATATTCTGCCAGGCCTGGGCCTTTGGCTTGGGCATCACAAACAACCGCATCGCCACCAAAAGCCCGAGAGCGGAAAAAACGCCCGAGTGGTTTTCAATTATGAAAATTAATCCGAGTTTGTTTCTATGGCAATGGTGCTCATTACGGCCCTAAACGTAGGCCTTCCCGACTGAGCTCTCGCGTTGATTGCCAAGATGATCTGGTCGCAGTTGGCCGACAGAGACTTGAGAAGTACGTGATTTCTTCCAGGTCGGATATCGAAACTCTGTATCAGTTCGCCCGAAATCGCGCAGCTTATCCGTAGTTCGAGTTTCCCCGATGCCCCGAGCGTGCCCCCGTAGGCTTCGAATGCCAGCGCCTCCCCAGCTTCGGACAACTGAAGTAATCGTTGCGCTACAACGCCGCCTTCGCCCGATCGCGCAAAGATCTCCAATTGACGGCCATCTCGACTGGGTTGTGCCCGAAGATGGCGACCGTCGGTCATCGACCAGTCGAAGGGAGGGTAATCGGCCTTCCAGGATAGCCTCCCGGCCTGCTTATCTGACGCAGCATCGGGCACTTGAGACAAGAAGACATAAAGCTTATTAGCTGCCGCAAACTTCTGTTGATTTACGAGGCTGCGGATCAGACGTCGATCAAGACCTTTGTCATCTACAACTATCGATCGCCGGACTTGCGCAAGGTTTACTTGTGCTTCCGGTTTTGTTACAGCAAAGGCTAAGAAATAATGATGCCAAGGAGCGGTATCCTTCAGAAGATCTATGAAAGCGGGTATTGTCTCTGGGTCCGCCATGGCCTCGGCAAGGGGTAAGAAAAACCGCTCCGCATATTCGGGATGAACGCGCAAAATACGATCGAGTATCAAAACGCTCTCGCTGTAATTGCCACGCTCTAAGGCTCTTTCTAGGAGTAGGCTCTGTAGCGGCAAATCGCGCTTGTTAATCTGTGCCCCTACATCCAGAATGGCATCGCGCTTCTTATCGTTCGCTTCCGCTATAGCAAGAATAGCAAGGGCCCGGGGGGCAAGCGGGGTGGACATGAGGGCCTCTCGCGCCATGGGCGCGTTGGCTCGGGCCGCGTCTTCAGCGGAGACACCCGCCTTCACCTTATCTTGAAAACTGTCGAAAGCCACTTGCTCCTTGGCTAGGCCATTCGCTGGAAAGAGGGTCACGGCGAGCCCAGGTGCACGCTTCGTCAAACCAATGCTCAAGGCTTGCATCGCCAAAATAACCGCAAACGGCACCCCGATCAGGGTGGCTAAGCTCAATTTTGCCCACCTTATACCCTTGCCGGTCGATCTGCGAGTGCCCAATGAACGATCCACGCTATTTCGCCCGGCTGTCGGAGCCATAGCCATAGCCGTAGCCGTAGCCGTAGCCGTAGCCGTAGCCCGCGCCGCGCTCATCAACCTTCGTCACAATAGCCCCATACACTTGGGCACGAGACTTCTTGAGGCGACTGAGAGACGCTTCGATCGCTCGCATTTTCAGTCGGTCATGCTCAATCGTGAAAATCACCCCATCTGCCGGTCTCGCAATCTCAACGGCGTCAGCGAGATACAGCATCGGTGTGCCATCAATAAGGACTTGGTCGTATCGCGCTCGCGCTTCCTTAAGCAGATCAGCAAACAGCGCGCCTGCAAGCAGCTCAACGGGGTTGGGCGGACTATGGCCGATAGGGATATAATCGAAGCCGTACTCATCGAGCGTGATTGTTTCGGACGAAAGGTCGGATTGGCCCGTGAGAAGAGCGGCCATACCGCCTCTCTTGTGACCTTCGACCTGAAGCGTCTTATCGAGTTTAGAATCGCGCAAGTCTGCGTCGATGAGAAGAACGCTTTTGCCCAATTGCGCAAAGCTAGTCGCCAGAGCAAACGCGGATGTGCTCTTACCCTCAGCAGCCACTGATGACGTCAAGAGCAAAGCCTTTGGAGCTCCCGTCGGCGTAAGTAGCGACAGATTGGAACGAACCGTGCGGTACGCCTCGTTAATCTCCGACGATCGCTCAGACATCTCGGAAGGGATATTCTTCTTTTCGACATCCGGGATCACTCCCAAGGTGGGGAGCCCTAGAACACGTTGGACGTCCTGGGGATCCTTCAATGTCTGGCTCAACACTACACGCAGATACACGAGACCAGCGGCAAGCACCCCGCCCAATACTCCAGCAATAAAGATGTTCTGAATCAGCGACGGGCTGTATGGCAGCTTCGGGGGCTGAGCTGCGTCGATCAACTTGATGTTGTTCTGTCCGGCGCCGGAAGCCTCCAACTCCTTATACCGTTGCAGCAGCGCGTCATAAAGCTGGCGGTTAGTGTCCACTTCCCTCTTCAGAATCCCGTATTGGATGCTTTCATTCTGCTGGCCAAGGAAGCGCGCCTTCGCCCTCTCAAGCCGCTCTCGCAGATCCCGCTCGCGCATCGCAGCAGCGTCCAGTGCGGACTGGACTCCTCCGGAAAGCGAGGCTCTCAATGCATCTACTTCTGCTGCCTTTTGCTTAAGCGGCGGATATTCGGGCCCGAAGTTCGTACGCAATTGCTCCAGCTCGGCCTCGGCAGCAGCAAGCAAGCCGACAGTTTGAGCGGAGATGTTTTGCTCGCTAAGGTCGCCCGAAGACAAAGCGGCTTGAGCGGTAATCCTGTCCGTAATAGCTTGCGCCAACGCAGTGTTCAGGATCGTAAGGTCTTCAGAGGCCAGAGTTTGGCTGGACATGTCTGAGCCATTGGCCCTCCCAAGACTATCAATAACAAGGATCTCATTGGCATTTGCGTAATCAACAAGCTCTTTTTCGGAGCGCGCCAGCGCGTCACGCAACTCTTCGACTTGCCCGATGAGAAAATCACGCGCTTCGATATTGGCTCCAAATCGCTTTTCATAGTTGGCTGCAATAAACTCATCAGCCCAAAGATTGGCAATCTGAGCTGACATGCCCGGAGAAGAGCTGGAAAACCACACATCGATCAGGCTGGACTGGTTGATCGGAGCAACCGCCAGATTTTCTAACAAGAGCTCTTCGAGATCAGCTTCAGTGAAGTCTTCGCGTTCATCGATTCGGAAGGCCTCGATGAACGCGTCATCGCGCATCAGGTTGCCGGCTTCCGCCACTCGGATCGCCATAAACCGAGATTCGAGTAGTTCATATTGCGTGTTCAGATACTGGAGTTCGGACACCCGTGCATCGTTCTCGAGTGGATCAATATCCGTTACATTGGCCGCCACTTGTGAGACCTCTATGCGCGCGTTTGCCCGGAATAGGGCTGTCTGCAACAGAGTGATCGCAAGACCGCCAAACACGCAGGCCGCGATTATCCCAACCAGCCAAACGCGCATGCGCCTCGCCTCAATAAGGTAGCGCTCAAGTTCGATCGACAAGGTGTCATCCCGACCAGAAACTGAAGCCTGCACATCGTCGCGATCAGAAGGTCTAAGTGGCACCGCAGGCAATGAGGTTTCCGAATTCATGACCCAAGCCTATCAATCAGAATCGCAACTGGAGTCAGTATGGGTGACAGCCCGATGATGTTGTCAAGCCTACGGCGAGCTGGCGAATCACCGACAACAACGAGGTCGTTGGCATACAAAACAGGGTCAGGCGCGTTGCCCCGGCCAATGGCACGAATATCATAGACGCCGATGTACTGTCGCCCCTCCACCGTTCGAAAAACTAGGACGTCATCCTCCTTTGCGAACTGGTCCAAGCCTTCAGCTTGGCTGACCAGCTGCAGCAAAGTAACCCGACCTGCCGCCGGATACGCGCCTGGCTTTGTAATCTCACCACCAATCGTGATCGAAGGAGGAGGCAACTCCTCGGGAATAACTCGAACTTGCGGGTCCAGAATGTAGTCTTCACGCAGTCCACTCGCGATCATTTCAGCCGCATCACCAGGCGACCCCCCCCCACCTTGACTAGACCAAGATAGGGGAAACCGATATGCCCGTCTACATCTGTCAGATAGGCACCGCTAATCTCTTCTGCACCGACCACTTCGATCTCAAGCTTCTCTTGAGGGCCGATAGTATAGAAGAACTCACCAGTTGGTGCTGGTAACTTAGCAAGATCGGTAAGCTCGATCGAGGAATCGGCAGCAACGGTGCGATCTGTGGCGCAGGCAGATAGAGCCGCCACCGACAATGCAGCCACAAAAAAAGTCACTGTGTTATTCATTAAACGGTCCCTCGAAACAGCCCTTGCGGAAAAGCGTTGGAATTCCAACCCGAAGCCCCCTCCTTAACATGTATGTCTTTTTATAGGTTTTGCGATTTATCCATTCTGTCACAGCCAAGACAAACCAAAAGCCACGTAGCGACGACTTGAGTAATCGGCGCTCGGAGTGGATAATCAATAAATGAAGCTAGACACAGGATCGCAAAAACAGCCGACCAAAAGACAAAAAGAAGCACATGGTCCCGGCCCCCGGTGGTCAGCGTCACACAGGACTTCACAATCCAGGCCAAGAGACCGGCTGCAATAGTGACTGCAGGCAGGCCACCCTCCAGCGGGAATTGAAGCCAATCATTGTGGGCTTGATTTATAAAGCGAGGAAATAGCAAATCTGAAGTTTCATAGAGGTGATAGACCTCTTCGAATGAGCCAAATCCTATGCCCAGGAACCAGTGGTCGGCAGTCATTTCGGCAACAATCGGGTAAATACTCCAGCGAAGATCTTCGAAGGTGTCACGCGAAAGATACTCGCGCAGCCCGGGAGCGCGATCGAAGAGCCAAAAAACGGCAACCAAAAGGAGTGCCGTGCCCGCAAGTGAAAAAGCCGGAATCCAGCGGTAAGAGGCAATACGGTTCAGCCATGAGGCGAAACGCGTCTCAGTCGCCGCTGGCTGAAGAGCGATTAGCACCATCCCAAAACCAACCGACAATGCGAACAAACCTGTGGCGAGCCCCGCGCGGGAACCGCCGACAAGTACGGAGAGCAAACTGAGGCAAAACACACCCGAGCAAACGAGATTGATGTAAGCTGTCCCGGCGCGTCGGCTATTTTCAACTATAAGCCTTGTGCAGACAAGCATGACGATGGCCGAAAATACTCCGGAGTGGTTCTCGTTAGAGAACAAACCGTCCGCACTTCCAGGATTTCGCATTCGATAAAGGTATAAACCGTCCAGCCCGCCACTAATCGATTGCACTATTCCCATAAACGAGTCGGCCAGGCCAAGCCCGATAATGAGAACCAACAACAATCGCGATGTGGATTTCAAGGCTAGGGCAAGCGCCAGAGCCGCTATCGGCACGATCAGGGCTGCAAGAGCGTTCCATCCCCTTATTGGCACCCAAGAAATGCTTCGCGTTGTCGACTGAGTAAGGACTTGCGCTTTTGAAGAGGCATCGCCGAGCGCGCTCTCAAAGCCTCCCAGCCAAGCCGTCGGCAAGGGAACAAGCTGAATACTCATCCAGATGGCAAGCATCGCATAGAAGATAATCAGATGGGCGTGCAAGAGCAGTTGGCGAGTCGATATGTAATATACTGCAGGAATTAGCACGAGCGCGGAGAAAGCGCGGAGAAAAGCCAAGTGTATTACGTTCCAGTGCGAAGTACCCCCCGTCACCGAAAGCACAAGGGCAAAGGCGACTACGACACCAAACGGAACGGCAAGATCCGAGGGCAAAAAATCAGAGGTTGGACTTTTTTTCACGCGGCTGTTCAGTTTACTTATTATAACAGTTCGAGAAAGCTGGCCGCCCTCAATACCCTCGGCTGCTCACTCAGTGCGAGGTGCACTATAAAGAGCTTGATTTCAAGCCCTCAAGAAAGGCCCGCGACTGAATTTCTGCGTTCAAACCGGTGACCTACTTATCGCCGCCATGAGATCTCGCGCAATCTCTCGCCATGTGAACTGGCCTATCGTCTTGGGTTGTGCGCGCGCTTCCTCCATCGCTTTTGCAATGGCCGATAGAACGGCCGCTTGATCATCAAAATCGACAATCGCTCCACCTATCTTATCGGCTAATTCTCGGAACACTTCGATATCCGAAGCGACGACAGGAAGCCCGCGAGCGCGAGCCTCAAGAAAGGGGATTCCAAATCCCTCAAGGTGCGAAGGAAACGCAAAAACGCGCGAGCGATCATAAAGTGCAATGAGGTCCGCATCTGATAGATTCCGAAAGTAGCTTGCATTTATGCCGAAGTCAGCTGTCGCCTGCTGAGCATCGGCCAGGGCTCCAAGGTCTCCTCCTACAAAGGCTACCGAGAGCCCCTCACCTACAAGTGCTTTTATTAGCCTCGTGTGTCCTTTGTGCGGCGCAAAGTTAGATACGTACAACAGGTCAAAGGTCTTTTCGGGCCTTTCCGGAACCTCAAGCCAGTTGTCGCCAATGCCATTGTAAGATACAAGGAGCTTATCGGAGCGCAACCAAAGACTGGATGCGATCCGCCTCCTTTCCGCGTTCGAAACGGTGATCGTGCGCGAATATATGCGGCACATCACAAAGTAGTAGAGCCATAGGAGACGTCCGCCTCGCCGACGATGCTTGGTGGCGAACTTGCTATCATGAATCATTTGGAAGACGGGCCTTCTACCGATACCCCATAGGATCGCTGGACCCTCGAGGATCACGACTGTGGGATCCAATTTGCGAATAATGCGGCCGGCCTGCAGGCTCTTGCTGGGTCGGCGCCAGAGAGGGACATCAAGGGAGAAGCGATGCGTCGTGGCACCTTCGATAAGTGCATGCGGGCCGACCACATGCACTTCATGACCAAGAGCATGAAGGTGCTTTGCCACCTTTCGAAGTCGCACCTCGATGCCCGAGACATTGCCCGATCCGCCATAAGGGCTAAAAAGACAAATACGGTGTTTCATACTTTGTCTTTCATGGCGGGATTTGGCCGATTCCGCTGGTACAACTCTAGAATCAATCAGTTCTTGCAGAATTACCGATGCCGAAACTGCCCCTTGTAGAGCCCGATTAGCTGCTTGTGCGTGAGGGTATGTCCGGCCACTTTGCGACCAAGGAAATACACACCTGACGACGCATCATGCATAGATGGTCGACTGGCCAGCGCTCCAAGGGGCCGAGACAACAGGCTTACAGCCACGCCAAACAGTTTGCCCAAGCGCTTGCTCCGTGTGACGGCCCAGACAAGGTATCTAATAGACCAGCTGAATACGACCTCCGGCCCACCATTGCCGCCACTAGCCACCTCTTCGAATTCCTTGAACAGGTACCGATGCCCTAAAACTGTGTATCGTGTGAAATCATACGCGCCTTCGTGAACATGCTGCATGAATGGCGTTTCAGCGTACACGACTCCGCTGGGCTTAAGTATGCGGGCAATCTCTCCGACGACCTTCAAAGGCTCAACAACATGTTCTAGGACGGCCTGGACATAGACACCCTCATAGGACTCTGATGGGAATGGAAGATAGTGGGCATCGCACACGACATCGACCGACTCAGAGTTGTATATATCAGTACCGTGCACCAGGACCCCTTCATCAAGCCACATCTGGTCAGAACCCTTTCCACGCGTGCCGGACCCAATCACCAATATCTTTGGTCGCGGACCCGAATGTTTTACCTCCTCGAGAAACCGAGCGACGTTTTTCTGCGTCACGGCACCCTCACCAAGCAAAAGAGCCCTTAAACCAACCGTTTTCTCGTCAGCGCGAGCCACGTAACTCTGGACATTCGCAACGCGACACACTGTGTCACATCTGGTCTCACTAATGAGAACAGGCGTCCCGTCCAGCGTTCCGAAGGCCATCTCGAGATCGGCATGCTCGCATTGTGGACAGGAGCAAAGGAAGCGGCCGGATGCCGACTTCAGACCCGACTTTTGTGCGCAAGGGCAAACCAGACTTAGCTCTTCATTTTTGCGCATGTCTGATCCATGATTCAATTTGCCGTCGCATGCCCACTTACAGGCTCTTAGGCGACCTTCAAAAACGACGCCCCGTAGAGAGGTGCACAGCGTTCAGCAAGGAGTATGCCCTCCCCCATCCCAGACCCCTAAAAACGGCGTAGTGTCCACTTATCCCGCGAAAGAAGCGTCGGTACCTTTCCAAAATGCCTGAACTACCTCCACCTGAGTGACGGACTTCGACCGAAGTTAGCAGGAATACCGGCGATCCAAGCGCCTCAGCCCGAAGGCACAAGTCCAAGTCCTCTCCATAAAGGAACACCGTGCTCGAGAAGCCCCCTAGCTCCAGAAATAATTGACGATGAACAGCAAAGAAAGCCCCGGAGACATAGACAACCGGCACAGTATCACCAGAGAGCGCCTTTCTATCAAGCGGTCGACGACGGAAAGCCAGCCCAGCCCAGCCCGGCTTCAGCAAAGTCACCACCTGCCCTCATCTATCGCGAATGAGCGGTGCCCAGACAGCGTGCTCGGGTTGCACTTGGCAGTC
>CALCCG010000182.1 GCA_937899785.1 uncultured Erythrobacter sp.
CAGTCGCAGAGGGCCTAGGCAAGCGCGGTAACCATCCAGATCGGCGAAAGGACGTGTAAAATAGGTGCAAAATCGCCCAAAGTGAGCCCCGCTGGCGCTATCCGACGTCGCTTCTTAGGGCTTGACCTGACAATCCAGCCCCTGGCCTTTGAGGGTGCGGCACAAGGCGTCCGCCTCGGCACGGCTGGAGGTAACCGCCTGCAGGCGATAGACAACGCCGATCGCGATCTCTCCCTTTAGCACCCGGTGCTCCAGCCCCTTGAGCGCTTGCGATTGACCCTGCAATTCGCGCCATCCGGCCTCTGCGCGCGCGGGGCTGCTATACGCCGCGAGTTGGACACCCACTCCGCTAGCAGCGGCCGCAGCGGGAGCCGCTGTCGCGCCCGCCGCGCTGGGAGGTCGTTCTTGGCTCGCACCGGCTTGGGAACCCGCGTTACCGGCGCTTGCAGCGCCGCCTAGCTCGGCCGAAGCCCCCCCTCCTTCAATGGGAGGCATGTTGATATCCAGATCCGGTTCGCCTGAGCCCGCTCCGGTTGAGCTGGCGAGGCGTCCGTCAGGCGCTTGACCCTGCCCCACACCCGGAGCCACATCGCCTGTGCCTTTGAACTCCTTGCCGCCCGCGTCTTCGGGGCGTTCTTTGTAAGGGCCCTCGGGCGCTTCAATCGTGCTGCCGTCAGCCACGGGCACAGGCCCAACCCCTCTGTTTGACGCGTACCACACACCGGCCACAACAAGCAGCAGCACCGCCAGAAGAGCCGCTACAAACCCGACAAGCTGCGCGGTGTCTACGCCGCCCGCACCGATCTCCTCTTCATCCGCTTCGAGCCATGGCAGGCTGTCGTCGTCGGGGAATTCAAGCTCGGCGCCGGTGCCCGCGTCTTCTATCTCGTTGAACTCCGCCTCGATTATCACGGATGTCGCCCCTTGGTTGTGATCACGCACGGTCTTGGCTGAGACCGTGTATGGATGGCTCTACATCGATTCCACAGCTTCGACGCCCAAAACGCCCAGCCCATTGCGCAATACCTGCCCGATTGCGCGCCCGAGGAAAAGCCTTGCGCTCGATAAAGCCGAATCCTGTTCCACGATGAAGCGCTTTTGGGTGTCCTTGTTACCAGCGGTGTAAAAGGCGTGGAGGTCCGAGGCGAGATCGTAGAGGTAGAACGCGATCCGGTGCGGCTCGCGCGCTTTGGCGGCGGCTTCGATCTCTCGCGGGAATTGCGCAGCGCGCTGGATCAGCGCGATTTCGTCCTCGCCAAGCCGGTCGAGCGCCTCGGCGCTGGGCGAAAAGCCGTGCTCTTCTGAGGCCTTGCGCAAAGATCGCCGTATCCGCGCGTGCGCGTACTGAACGTAATAGACCGGGTTGTCTTTTGAAGCCTCGATGACCTTGGCGAAATCAAACTCCATCTGCGCCTCGGGTTTCCGCGTAAGCATCGTGAAACGCACCACATCCTTGCCCACTTCCTCCACCATGTCAGCGATGGTGATGAAATTACCGGAACGCTTCGACATCTTCACGGGCTCACCCGCGCGCATCAACTGCACCATCTGGACAAGTTTGACGTCAAAGGGGGTGGGGTTGCCCTCCCCTTCCGACAAAGCCGCGACCGCCGCCTTGATACGTTTGACTGTGCCGGCGTGGTCCGCCCCCCAGATGTCGATCAGCGCGTCAGCGTGTGCAGCCTTCTCCATGTGATAGGCGAGATCCGCGCCGAAATAGGTCCATTTCCCATCGGACTTCTTGATCGGGCGATCCTGATCATCGCCGTACTTTGTCGATCGAAAGAGGGGCAGTTCAACCGGTTCCCAATCCTCCGGCGGTGCCTTGCCCTTGGGCGCTTCAAGCACGCCATCAAAGATGAGATCATGCGCGCGCAGCCAAGCCTCAGCCGCGTCGGGCTTACCCGCTTCGTGCAGCGCCGCTTCCGATGCAAAGACATCGTGGTGGATACCAAGCAAAGCAAGATCGGCTTTGATCAGTTCCATCATTTGAGCGACCGCTTGCTCGCGGAAAATGATCAGCCAATCGGCCTCGTCCGCCTTCGCGTACTGATCGCCGAATTGATCAGCCAGAGCCGCGCCGACGGGCACCAGATAATCGCCCGGATAGAGGCCTTCCGGTATCGCTCCGATATCCTCGCCAAGCGCCTCGCGATATCGAAGGTGTGCCGAGCGTGCGAGCGTATCCACCTGCCCACCCGCATCGTTGATGTAATATTCGCGCGTCACACGATGGCCAGCAAATTCAAGCAGGTTCGACAGCGCATCGCCCACCACAGCGCCGCGGCAATGGCCCATATGCATTGGACCGGTCGGGTTGGCGGAGACATATTCGACGTTGACCGTGATGCCCGAGCCCATGGCGCTGCGACCGTAGGCGTCGCCCAGATCGGCGATCGCTTCCAACTCGGTCAGCCAGGCCCCAGGATCGAGACGCAGGTTGATAAAGCCGGGACCGGCGATTTCGGCGCTGGTGACCTGAGGGTGGTCTGCAAGCTTGGCTGTGATCGCTTCCGCTAAAGCGCGCGGATTGGTCTTAGCGGGCTTGGCCAGCACCATCGCCGCGTTGGTCGCCAGGTCGCCATGCGAAGGATCGCGCGGCGGTTCAACAGTCACATTCTTGAACGAAGTGTTTTCGGGCAAAGCGCCTTCGGCCACCAATTCGGTGAGAGCGGCTTCGAGCGTGCCGGAAAAGCTGGTGTAAAGGGTCTTTGGGTTTGTCATGACGAATACCTGTGCGCTCCCGCGGGTCGGGGAACCGTGTTCGATACATCGCTATTGCGTGCCGTTTTTGGCAAGGCCCAGCCTTTCGCGGGGACCAGCCGTCAATTCAAGGGAAAGCTTATCGCGTCGCGTTGTATTTGAGCTGCTCTTCAGTGAGCTGAAAGCCCACCAGCATCTCAAACCGGCTGCGCGCAATCGCGGCTTTCACTTCCGTGTCGGCCAGCGGATCAAGCGCGGCATCAATATCGCCCGCTCGTCGTTTGCGCGTGATCCGTTCGCGAATGTCTTCGGGAAGGGTCGATGCGGATCGGTCAACAAAACTGCCCGCCTTCCCGCTCGCCTCTGCACGCGCAGAACCGTCGGCAAAGCTAAGCGTTACCTCGCCCACTCGCTTGGTTACCACAGCGGTACCGCCGCGCAGAACGGTCACGAAGTAAGGCAGCGTAACCGTCCGGCTGCCACGAACATCCGCGCGCTGAGCCACAATGTCAAACGTCGCCTCGGAATAGACTTTCTCGCCCGTATCATCGCAGGTCGCGCGCAGGTTGGTCATCGTCGCGCTCATATCAAGATTGGCGTAAGTGAAGCCGCCCTCACCCTGAAAAGTCGTCACATCACCAAGGTAATCGGGAATACCAACCGTAGGGCAGGACGACAGAACAGCGGTGATGCCGACACCCTGGTTAACCACCAGCTCACCTTCGCGGGAGCACCCTGCCAACGCGGCGGCCACAGCAACGACAGGCAAAACACGGGAGCGAAACTTCATCGAAAAAACGTCCTTGAAAAGTCGGGGCCTCATCCCGGAAAGGGCTTCACGCCGCCGGAGCCATTCGGCTTGCCCTAGCGGGGGCGAGGCGAAAGCGCTAGAGGGGCACGCATGAACGCGCCCTTTCCAGACTCGACGACCGCACGGCCAGCGGACTTGCGCCCCCTAAAGCTGCTAATCGCCGCCCCGCGCGGATTTTGCGCGGGCGTCGACCGGGCGATCGAAATCGTCGAAAAGGCGCTCGAACGATACGGCGCGCCGGTCTATGTCCGACACGAAATCGTTCACAACAAATATGTCGTGGAAGGGCTTAAGGCCAAAGGCGCGATTTTTGTTAAAGAGTTGGATGAAGTGCCCGCCGACGCCCCGGTCGTTTTCAGTGCGCACGGCGTGCCCAAATCGGTCCCCGCTGAGGCGCAAAGGCGCGAGATGATCTACCTCGACGCGACATGCCCGCTTGTCTCCAAAGTTCATCGCCAAGCCGAGCGGCTGATCGAAAAGGACATGCACATCATCTTTATTGGCCATGAAGGCCACCCTGAGGTGATCGGCACGATGGGTCAGGTGAAACCGGGTCAGATGACGCTGGTTGAAAACATCGAGGATGTGGACAAGCTCCCCTTCGACAGCGACGAGCCGCTGGCATATCTCACCCAGACGACGCTGAGCGTGGATGACACACGCGAAGTGATCAACGCACTCGAATGGCGCTATCCGAACATAGTCGGTCCCAAGGCTGAGGATATCTGCTACGCGACGTCGAACCGCCAGGCGGCGGTCAAGGAGCTGGCGTCTGACTGCGATCTGGTGATTGTGGTTGGGGCGCCGAACTCTTCCAACTCGCTGCGGCTCGTCGAGGTCGCCGAACGGCTCGGCACACCGGGCCGGCTTATTCAGCGTGCCTCCGAGATTGACCCGGCCTGGCTGGACGGTGTCGATACGGTCGGGCTGACAGCGGGCGCAAGCGCGCCCGAAGTGCTGGTGCGCGAAGTGGTTGACGGCATCGCCGCGCTGCGGCCGGTGCAGGAAGAAACGATCACCCACACCGAAGAGAAAATGGTGTTCAAGCTGCCGCGTCAGCTGACCGAATAAACCCTAGAGGTTCCCGCTCTTGGCCGTCTACACTCACCTTGGGGCAGAGGAACTCGCAGAGCTGATCGCCCACTACAATGTAGGCGATCTGGTCTCGGCAAAGGGAATCGCCGAGGGAGTGTCAAACTCCAATTGGCTGATAGAGACCACAGGACCCGATGGCGCGGGTGCTCGATTTATTCTGACCATGTATGAGCGGCGTATCGAGCTTGACGATTTGCCCTATTTTCTAGGTCTTCTCGATCATCTCTCGGCGATGGGATGCCCAGTGCCACGGACCATCCACGATCGCAGCGGCGCGGCGTTTCGGATGGAACGAGACAAGGCCGTTGCGCTCATTGAGTTTCTCCCTGGCGTGTCGCCCACGCAGCCCACCGCTGCGCAGATCCGAAACTTGGGAGAAGTTCTCGCGCGGATGCATTTGGCCAGTAAGGACTTCGCGCTCACCCGGGCCAACACAATGGGCTTTATCGACAATTACGCCGTTCTGCAGGCGTGTGGCGAGCACGGATTGGCCGCGATCCACCCGGATCTGCCTGCGATACTTGCCCCGGCGCGCAACGCGGCTGCGCTCAACCTGGACGCCCTGCCCATTGCGCAAATTCACGCGGACCTTTTCCCCGACAACGTGCTGATGCTGGGGCGCGAGGTCACCGGCCTTATCGATTTCTACTTCGCTTGCACCGGTCCAATGGCGCTTGATCTGGCGGTGACACACGCCGCGTGGTGCTTCGATGCAAACAACGCGTATCGCGCCGAGCTCGGATCGGCGTTGGTGGCTGGCTATGAAAGCGTTCGGACGCTTACGCCGGACGAACGCGAGCTGTTACCCGCTATTGCTCAAGGGGCCGCTTTGCGCTTTGTCGCGAGCCGCGCCGAAGACTGGCTGGATACCCCAGACGACGCGCTGGTCACAAAGAAGGACCCGATGCAGTTCGCCCAGCGTTGGGAATTCTATCGAAAATCTGGCAGCCAACTGTTTTCCTGAAGGCTTCGACACGGCAAAGACGCGGACATGAAGAGGCCCATGAAGACAGTGGCAATTTTTACCGATGGGGCGTGCAAGGGCAATCCCGGCCCTGGTGGCTGGGGCGTCCTCTTGCGCATGGGAGCGCATGAGAAAGAGATATCCGGTGGTGAAGCGGAGACCACAAACAACCGGATGGAAATGACCGCCATCATCCGAGGGCTTTCCGCCCTTACGGAACCGTGCCGGGTTGAGCTCTACTCGGATAGCAAATACGTCCTCGACGGAATCACAAAATGGGTCGAGGGCTGGAAAAGACGCGGATGGGTCACCGCCAGCAAGAAGCCTGTGCGAAACGCTGATCTGTGGCACAAGCTGATCGACGTTTCGGGTCGCCACGATGTCTCATGGCACTGGGTCAAAGGGCATTCCGGTCATCCGGAAAACGAACGAGTTGACAAGCTGGCCAGCGACGAAGCCGAGCGTGCCGCATCCACACCAACAAGCTAAGTCAATCGGGCGCGTCTCGCGAGAGACACGCCCGATTGATAAGGTTCTAAAGCGGATCGCTTAGGTGTTGTCTTCGGTCGGTGCGTCCGGACCATTCTTCTTGATCGAGGCGATCGCGTTTTCGGCGCTCGACTTCGAAGAATAGCCTTGCGTCGAGAACATCACCTCAGAGTTATAGCTGAAGCGCACGCGGAACTCGCCCGCCTTGTCCTTATAGATTTCAAACTTATGAGCCATGGTCTGTCCCCTCCATTGAATTGGCATGACATGCGGCACCTTAGCGATTTGTTAGCCCTTGGCTAGCCAGCTTGAATCGACTTTGCCCCATGATAACGCGAAGGGGTGTAGGCCTGCCGATCAATCGCCTGGGTCATCGCGTCCGCGCTTAGGTCAAGCATGATCTGAGCGCCCAGGCGCGCAGCGGCTGGGGACGTCTGAATGCCAAAGCCACCCTGGCCCGCAAACCAGACAAATCGATCAACCTCTGGGTCGGGGCCGTAGACCGGCAAACGGTCGGGCGCGAAGCTTCTGAGGCCAGCCCAGCGGCGCTCAACCGCTTCAATGCGCCAGTCGGTCACCGCCTGAAACCGGTCGATCGCGAGCGCAACGTCGATCTCTTCAGGTGCCGCGTCGCACGGCGTTGTCGGGATCTCGTCGTGCGGGCTGAGCCAAAGGCGGCCATTGTCCGGCTTGAAGTAGAATCCGCCGTTTATGTCGAGGACGAGCGGCAAATCGTCCGGCGCGGCGGGAGCCACTCGCAACTGCGCGACAGTGCGACGCAGCGGGGTGATACCAAGCGGCTGTGCGCCCGCCAGTTTCGCGCAGCTGTCCGCCCAGGCTCCAGCCGCGTTGACCACCTTGGCCGCGCGATAGGTCTGGCCGGTTTCGCATGTGATCCGCCATCCGCCCTCTTCGCGCTCAAGCCGTGCGACGCGCGCCCGGCAGACAAGGTCCGCGCCGGACTGCTTTAAAGCTCTGAGATAGTGCTGGTGCAGACCGGCGACATCAATGTCCGCGCAAGCCGGTTCCCAAATCGCGTCGCACCATTCCTTGCGCGTGTGAGGCACTCGCGCAGTGAGTTCCTTGCGATCCAGCCGCTCGATCGTCACGCCTGTCCCGTCAAAGGTTTTGACGAAGTCATCCATCTTCGCCCTGTCGCCCGCTTGCCCGATGTAGAGCCCGCCTCGCGGTCGCAGAAATCCGTGATCCCGCAGATATGCCCCAGACGGCAGCGTCAGCGGAACAACACCAGGCCCACCATAACCCTCTTCCCAAAACGACGCTGAGCGGCCCGTCGAGTGATAGCCTGGAGTGTCCTCGGCCTCGATCACCAGCACACTGGCGTAAGGCGAAAGTTCGGCCGCCAGACTTGCGCCTGCCATTCCCGCCCCGATGACGGCAAAGTCATAGAGCGCGTGACTGGTCATCGAGCTGGCGCCACCCGGTCGAGGAAATCGGCAATCGCTCCCATCGCGAGATCGCGCACAGCGTCGACTTCGCGCAGAATCTCATGATGAGCCTCAGCGCCGAACTCAACCAGCTCGCTTTGCGGCAACCGTTCGGCGGCGCGAACATTCGCGCTGTGGCTCACCAGCTTATCGATCCGGGTGGACAAGACAAGAACGGGCCGATCCACTTGTTCCATCGCGCCAGGCTCTTCAAGCACGCGCAAGGATGCGTAGCCACGTTCAACCCAACGCCAGCTTGCCGGGCCCATGGCGAGTTCAGGCCGCGTATCGCGCCAGAACTGTTCATCGCCGTACCGTTCCGGATCATGAGTCAAAAGGCTCTTGCGCGCCTCGGGAAGTTCTCCGGGCTTCTCGCTCCACTTCCAGGCCGGGCGCGTTGGATCACCCAAAGCTGCCATCATGGCAGCAACACCTTGCAACACGAACAGCGGCAAGGGCGGCGTTTGAAACCCCAGCATTGGCGCCGAAAGAACAACCGCGTCGGGCGCGACACGCCCTTCGACAAGCGCACGGGTAACAAGATGTCCGCCCATGGAATGTCCGACAAGAATGTGCGGGCCCGGAACCTCTTCGATCCAGCCCGCCCAAAGGTGAGCCAGATCATCGATCCAGATCGCGAAGTCTTCAATATGGCCGGTGAGCGGATCCTTGCCTAGGCGACCGCTGCCTGCCTGTCCCCGCCAATCCGACGCGGTAACCCGCCAGCCCGCGCGGTGCCATTCCTCTAGGCTCTCAATATACTTCTCATAATGATCACCGCGTCCAGGAAAGAACAGGATAGAACCGCGCGCGTCTCCCGCATCCGCGTGCGATGCCCCGGGCCAGTCAATCCGGCGCACGCGATGGCCGTCGGCCAGTGTCCAAACGCTTTCGGTTGCGTCCGCAGGAATAGCGCGGCGAGTGATCGGCCGGTCCACAAGCTGGGCGTCGCGTTCGTTGCTAATTTCGTCACTCCGGCCTTGGTTACTTTTTAGTAAGCACTCGTCTGTAGCACCGCGTTCAAGGCGGGCTAACTCGCGCAATTTGCGCTGGAAAGCCCAGATCTCTGGGGCGACACGATCATGGAATATGTCAAATACGGATTGCTGGTTGCCTTGGCAATCGCGCTCGTTTTCGCCGCGATCAGCGATATTCGTCACCGCCGTATTGAGAATTGGGTAAACGCCGCGATTGCGTTGTCGGCGCCTGTGTTTTGGTGGGCGAGCGGGCTTGCGCTGTGGCCCGACATGGCCATGCAGTTCGGCTTTGCTTTGCTGATCTGTGTCCCTTTGGTCACGCTGTGGGGCATCGGACAGTCTCTTGGCATCGTTGTGCTGGGTGGCGGGGATGTCAAATTCCTCGGCGCGCTGGCGCTTTGGTTAACCCCGCTGGCCTTTCTCGACCTGCTGCTTGTCATGGCTTTCGTCGGCGGCGCCATCGCTGTCGGGTTCATCGTGCGCCGAGTCGTCTGGAAGCCCAAGACTCCCGGAACCGTGCCGTATGGCGTCGCCATCGCGGCGGGAGCGTTGTGGGTTCTTGGCTGGACGCACTTGCCCGAGGCGGCCCCCGCGGCCGGTCTGCAGAGAACACGATATAAACCAGTTCGACCGAATGCGTAGAAACAATACCCGCCCGTTATTCATTTTGGGCCGAACACGAGGGGGCTTGATAAGCCATGGATAGGAAAAAACTGGTTCTGCTGCTTGGTGCGCTGATTATCGCGGTCGGTACCGCTTTCGCCGCCAGAAGCCTGTTTCTGGGCAGCTCCGCTCCACAAGCGGAAGCCGCTCCGGCCGAACCGCTTGGCCCGAAAGTCTTAGTCGCCAACCGCGCTCTGCCCGCTGGTACGATCATCACCGCGGATGCGATGGGCTTCCAGCAATGGCCGGAAGAGCTTGTTCAGGATGTTTATTATCTTGAAGGCAACGCGCAGCTCGACACGCTGCTTGGGACAGTCGTTCGTTTCCCGATCACCGCAGGGGAGCCTGTAACGCAAGGTTCGTTAGTGAGCCCGGGCGACCGCGGCTTCTTGGCGGCCGCTCTTGGACCGGGCATGCGCGCGGTCACCGTGCCGGTGTCGGCGCGCACGGGCGTGGCTGGCTTCGTTTTCCCTGGCGACCGTGTCGACCTGGTCCTCACCCAGACCGTTGAAGGCGAGGGCCGCCCGCTGCGGACCGCTGAGACCGTGCTGCGCAACCTGCGCGTTTTGGCGACGGACCAGCAAACCGAAAAGACCAAGGACCCTGAAACGGACAAAACCGTTGTTCGGACTTTCCGCACCGTCACCATCGAAGTGACGCCGAAACTGGCGGAGAAAGTCTCGGTCGCGCAAACAATCGGCACGCTGAGCTTGGTTCTGCGCTCTATCGCTGACAACCAGGCGGAACTTGAGCGCGCTATCGCTTCAGGCGAGATTGATATTCCTGACGGCGCGACTGCCGAAGAAGAAGAGCGTATTTTGCGCACCGCAATGGGCATGCCTGTCGACAAGGGCACGACCTTTCAGACGGGCGGAGATGTGTCGCGCTTCCAGCGCAAGACTCTCCCCGAGGAAGAGGCGGCCGCTCGCCGCCGCCGTGAGGAAGCCAAACGCGCCGCCGAGCTCGCGCAGCAGCGTGCGCGCGCCGCTGCCAGAGCCTCAGGCCGAAACCTCTCGGGCGGTCAGGCCGGTCCGGTGGTTCGCGTGATCCGCGGCAATCAGGCTTCCGAAGTCCCGGCTGGCGCTTCAGGCGATCCGGAAGATCTGATCACCTCCGCCAACGGGCTGCTCAGCTCTCAAGCCAATGGGCTTCGCAGCGCCGGCAAGACTGTTCCAGCCGCCAGCGCGACGCTGATAAAATAAGAAGGGCGAGGCGATCATGGCACTGACAATTCACAGCCGCATCGACGGTCAGAACACCGCAATTGCGGACAGAGGGGAACCCATCAGGGGGCGTAAGATGACACGCAAATCACAGTTTCGGATGCTGCTTGCCAGCCTCGCGCTGGTGCCACTCGCGGCCACGGCCACGACCAGTGCAACCGCACAGCAAGTCGTCAGTCCGTCGCAGGACATCGTCCTGTCGATCGGCCGCGGCGAGCTCGTAAGCGTGCCTGGTACGATGAGCGATGTGTTCGTTTCAAACGACGCCGTCGCGGACGTTCAGATCAAATCGCAGCGTCAGCTCTATGTCTTCGCCCGTGCAGGCGGGGAAACCACGATCTACGCGAGCAACAAGGCCGGTGACATAATCTGGTCAGCGAATGTGCGTGTTGGGAACAACATTGACAGCATCGATCAGATGCTGGCGCTCGCTATGCCGCAAGCCAAGGTCAATGTCGCAACGATGGGCACCAACACGGTGCTGCTGACTGGTACCGTCGCCGCGCCTGAAGACGCGGCGGAAGCCGAGCGTCTGGTGCAGGCTTTTCTGGGCGAGGAAGCGAACGTGATCACGCGTCTCAAAACCGCCACGCCGCTGCAGGTCAATCTGCAGGTCAAGTTCGCCGAAGTCAGCCGCAGCCTTGTGCGCAGCATTGGCGGAAATTTGAGCACCTTTGATGCCGGCACAAGCGGTTTCCGCGGAGGGATTGGTACGGGGCGCAACTTTACAAATGGCGAAGTGAATTTCGGTGGCCCGCTTGCAACAGGTAATGGCGTTGTGCAGCCAGCGTTGACAAATATCGTGCGACCGGTGTTGCTTCCCGATGGGACCCAAGCTGTCGATCCAGCAACCGGCGCTCTTCTGTTCGAAAACCTTCCCGACATTGATGGGACCGCAGTCAATAGCGCAGGCAACACCACGCTCTCGGGACTTGGTTCGCTGTTTGGCGTCGACGTCGTTGGCGCGATCGATATCGCCGAGACACTGGGCCTCATCACCACACTTTCGCAGCCCAACCTGACGGCCCTTTCGGGTGAGACGGCTACGTTCCTCGCGGGCGGCGAATTCCCGATCCCGGTTAGCCAGGGTCTCGGCAACGTTTCGATCCAGTATCGCAATTTCGGCGTGCAGCTGGCCTACACGCCAACCGTGTTGGCCAACGGACGTATCTCGCTTCGCGTTCGTCCGGAAGTTTCCGAGCTTTCGAGCCAGGGCGCGATCACTCTGAACGGCTTTCAGGTCCCTGCCCTGACAACTCGTCGTACAGAAACGACCGTGGAACTGGGATCGGGCCAGAGCTTTATGATCGCGGGGCTTATGAGCAACAACTCGCAAAACGCGATCGACAAGGCGCCGGGCCTCGGTGATCTGCCGATCCTTGGCAACCTGTTCCGGTCGCGTCAGTTCAACCGCGGCGAGACCGAGCTGGTGATCATTGTCACCCCTTATCTGGTCAGCCCGGTGAACGCACGAGACATCAAACTGCCGACCGACGGCTTCCACACCGCCAACGAATTCCAGCAGCTGCTGGGCTTCCAGGAGCAGGATGGTGTGTCGGGTGAACAGCGCCCGGGTCCGGTGGCCGCGCAGCCCGAGGCCCCGACGCCTGATATTAGCAGCGTCGACCCATCGGCGACGATTCCCGGTTCCTCGTCAAGCTCAACCCGCAAGGCGAAGAAAAAACCGAGCAAGAAAACCAACACCGCCGAAGCCGCAACTCCCGGCTTTAGCCTCTAAGACACGACCGACGGAAAACAGGTGATGACGATGCAAAACGCAAAGCATAGCAAATTCAAGTCGGCTGGTAGGCTGGCCATCGCGGCCGCTCTTGGGCTTGCGCTCGCCGGATGCGGCGGAATGGCGACCAACACCTCGCTCTACAGTTCCAAGCAAGCTGTGGTCGAACGGCAGAACTTCAGCCTCGACGTTGAAACAATCTCCAACGGCCTTCCAGTGTCCGAACAGGTCCGCCTCAACGGCTGGTTCGAAGCGATGGACGTAGGCTATGGCGACCGCATCTCGATCGAAGATCCAGGCGCAAACCCCGCAGTGACCAGCGCGATTAACGAACTCGCCGGACGCTATGGCCTGATCGTCACTGAAACAGCCCCGACCACACCCGGATTTCTCAAGCCGGGTGAAGCGCGGGTTGTGATCACGCGATCAACAGCGGAAGTGCCGGGTTGCCCCGACTGGTCAAAGCAGTCGGACATGAACTATCTCAACGCAACCAGCCCCGGCTATGGCTGCGCTGTAAACAGCAATCTGGCGGCGATGGTCGCTAATCCTGAAGACCTGCTTGAAGGGCAGTCGGGTAGTGGTGAAACCATCATCGCAACGGGCACCAAAGCTATCCAGACACTCCGCGATGCAGACCCGACGGGAGCGGCTGGTCTTGGCAACGCAAGTGGAGGAAACGGACAATGAACGCGCCCTGGAAATCGGGTCTCCCCGGCAATCGCGATCCTTTTGCGGCCTACATCTGCGACGACAGCGCGCTGGATGTGCTGCGCCCTGTCGTGATCGAAATGGGTTGGCAGCCTGAAAAGTGCAACAAGGGTGGCCTGCGCAACGCGATCCAGTCGCTCTCCGTAAGCGCTAGCCCGGCAATCCTGCTGGTCGACCTGTCGGAAAGCGGCGATCCGTTGAACGACATCAACGCGCTTGCGGAGGTTTGCGAGCCCGGCACGGTTGTGATTGCGATCGGCCAGGTCAACGATGTCCGTCTCTATCGCGACCTGCTTGCGAGCGGCATTCACGACTACCTGCTTAAGCCGCTTTCGGCCCAAGCGGTGCATGATTCGCTCAACCAAGCGCTTGCGGTCTTCACCGCGCCCAAGGCGGGGGATGATGGCGTGGTCAAGCGGCACATCTCCACCGCAGTGGTCGGAACGCGCGGCGGCGTGGGTGCCTCTACGCTGGCGACTTCGCTCGCCTGGCTGTTCAGCGCGGAGCACAATTCGCCGACCGCGCTGCTCGATTTGGACGTCCACTTCGGCACGGGTGCTCTCGCGCTCGATCTGGAGCCGGGTCGCGGCCTGACTGACGCGATCGACAATCCCAGCCGTATTGACGGGCTGTTCATCGAACGCGCCATGATCCGCGCCAACGACAACCTTTCGATCCTGTCAGCCGAAGCGCCTATCAACCAGCCGCTTATGACCGATGGTTCGGCCTTTGTGCAGCTGGAAGAGGAGTTCCGGCAGGCTTTCGAGATGACGCTGATCGACATGCCTCGCAATATGCTGATCAACTTTCCGCAATTGCTGGCCGATGTGAATCTGGTGCTCCTTACGTGCGAACTCACGCTCGCCTCGGCGCGCGACACGATCCGTATCCTGTCATGGCTCAAGGCCAACGCGCCGCACGCGCACCCGATGATCATCGCCAACAAGGTCCAGTCGGGTGTTGCGGAAATCAGCAAAGCCGATTTCGAGGCCTCGATTGAGCGCCGGATCGACTTTGCGATCCCCTATGACGTCAAGGCGGCTTCAAACGCGGCCAAGCTTGGCCAAGTGTTCGTCGATGCGAACCGTTCGAGCAAGGCAACAGCGGCGATCAAACAGGTAGCGGTGCGCATCATGGGCGCCACCGAAGAAGATCTGGAAGGCGCCGCACTCAACGATGAGAAGAAGTCGCTGCTTGGTGGCTTTGATCTCAAAGGCTTGCTCGCCAAGAAAGACAAGGAACCCGAAGCGGCCGAGTAAAGCAAGCGACCAGATGTCGCCCGGTGCGTGATCGCGCGGGGCTCTCTGGTCCTCGCTTTGCACTCCGCCTCAGCCAACGCAGACGACGAACCAGGACGCACATTCGATGGACATTATCCAGACCCTGCTCATCACACTGGTGATCTTTGGCGTGCTTGTCGGAGTGTATTACTTCGTCGCCAACTCGGGCGTCGCGACCGCGCAAAAGCGTCGCCTTCAGGCGCTGCGCTTCCGCCACTCGGACAGCACCGATGCGAAGGTGGAGTCGCAATTCAAAAAGGCGATTGCCGCGCGCAAGCCCAAGACCTTCAAGGTTGCCGGTTCGGGCTCGCAACTGGACGCGCTGGCGATGCGCCTCGATCGCACGGGGCGGGACTTCACGGTCTCGCAATACATCTACGCATCGATCGGCCTCGCATTGGCCGTGGCTGTTGTGATCTACATCCAGTCGGGCGCGCTGCTTTTGTCGCTCGGTATCGGCCTGCTTGTTGGCGCCGGTATCCCTCACTTTGCGATCGGTATTATGATCAGCAAGCGGACAAAACAGTTCAACGCCAAGTTTCCCGACGGGATTGAATTGCTTGTCCGCGGCCTTCGCTCAGGCTTGCCGGTGACCGAGACGCTGGGCGTTGTGGCGCAGGAGGTGCCAGGCCCGGTGGGCATCGAATTCAAAGGGATCGTTGAGCGGATCAAGATCGGTAAGACGATGGAGGATTCCCTTCAGGAGACCGCGGACCGCCTTGGCATTCCGGAATTCAACTTCTTCTGCATCACTTTGGCGATCCAGCGCGAGACGGGTGGTAACCTGGCAGAGACGCTTTCCAACCTCGCCGACGTGCTGCGCAAACGCGCGCAGATGAAGCTCAAGATCAAGGCGATGAGTTCGGAATCGAAAGCTTCGGCCTACATCGTTGGGTCGCTGCCCTTCATCGTGTTCGGCCTGATCTACTGGATCAATCCCAGCTATCTTGGGACCTTTTTCACCGATGACCGCCTGATCGTTACCGGGCTTGGCGGACTGGTTTGGATGAGCATTGGTGTGGCCATCATGGCCAAGATGGTCAGCTTTGAGATCTGACGGGGGCACGCAAGCGACATGATTATCGATCAACCCGCCGGTCCAACACTGCTTGGCTTTGACGTTGTCTTTGTGGGCACCGTCATGGCCGGTCTTGCCGCTCTCGCGATTCTGTTCGCGATCTACACGGCCCTTACGATCAAGGACCCCATGGCCAAGCGCGTCAAAGCGCTGAACGAGCGCCGCGAGGAGCTCAAGGCCGGGATCGTGACATCGGGCGCGAAGAAGCGCGCCAGCCTCGCGCGCAAGTCCGATGCGACCAACGCGGTCAAGGATCAGCTCGGGCGGCTCAACGTTCTGCAGCAAAGCCAGATCGAAGAGGTCCAGCAAAAGCTCGCCCACGCGGGCTATCGCAACAAGGAACTTGCGGTCATCATCATCGGCCTGCGGGCGATCGGTCCCATCGTGCTCGGTCTGCTTGGCTTCCTCTTTATCTATGTCATCGACTACTTCCCCGATTGGGGTCCGATGACGCGGCTTGGTGCGGTCAGCGTTATGCTTTTCGCGGGCTATAAGGGCCCCGAACTCTACCTTTCAAACAAGTCGTCCAAGCGGACCAAAGAGATCCAGAAGGGCCTGCCCGACGCGCTCGATCTTCTCGTTATCTGCGCCGAAGCTGGTCTTACCGTTGACGCCGCGTTCAACCGGGTCGCCAAGGAACTGGGCCGCGCGTATCCCGAACTGGGCGACGAATTCGCGCTCACCGCGATTGAGCTGTCCTTCCTCTCCGAGCGCAAGATGGCGTTCGACAACCTCGCCTACCGCGTCGACCTCGAAGCGGTGAAGGGCGTGGTCACCACAATGATCCAGACCGAACGCTACGGTACGCCGCTGGCTTCGTCCTTGCGCGTGCTCTCCGCCGAGTTCCGCAACGAGCGTATGATGCGCGCCGAAGAGAAGGCCGCGCGTCTTCCCGCGATCATGACCGTGCCGCTGATCTTGTTCATCCTGCCGGTCCTGTTCATCGTCATTCTCGGACCCGCAGCCTGTTCGATCAACGACGCTCTGATCGAGTGATCGCGAACACCTTGTGAAACCATCCAAGCGGCTCGCAAGGCACACCACCTTGCGGGCCGTTTGCGTTCAGGAGCCCGCCTTGGCGAGTTCGTCGACCCGGGTCCGCACCCGTTCAAGCATCGCGCGAAGGCGGCGCTCTTCGGCCTCGCTAAAGCCTTGCAACAATTCGCGTTCGGTCGCCAGCGCCAGGGGCAGGACCTCCTGATGGATTGCCTCGCCCTCGGGCGTCAGCACCATGATATGCGAGCGTCCATCCGCCGCGTTCGGAGCCCGTGCGATCAGCCCGCGATCTTCCAGCGTCTTGCACGCCCGATTGATCGCCACTTTATCGATCAAGGTCGCCTCAGTCAGCGCGCGCTGGGTCATCCCTTCGCCCTCGCCGAGGCCTGAAACATCACCCAGCACCGCCATCACCCGCCATTCCGGAATCTTGAGCGCAAACCGCTTGCGATAACGCTCCGCGATCAGCGCGCTCACCGCGTTGGATGCGACCGAAAGCTGATAAGGCAGAAACTGCGCCAGCTGCCCCGCCTCATCGGCGAGATCACTCTCGGCACAAACGGTAGGGTCCAAAGCGCGGCTCATGAAAGTGGTTACTAATGAAACCACACGCTTTGGCAAGACACCCCGCCCACCGGACTCACCCCTTTAGGGCTTACTCCTACATCCGCGCCGGCCACCAGGGGTAGAAGTCGGGCATATCCGCGCTCACTTTGCCCGGATAGCGCGGCTCGCGCTTTTCGAGGAAGCTGGCAATTCCCTCTTGCGCGTCCGCCCCGCGCGACAGACGATAGATCGCGCGGCTGTCGATCTTGTGCGCCTCCATCGGGTGGTCCGCGCTCATCAAGCGCCACATCATCGCCCGCGTCATGGCCACCGACACAGCGCTTGTGTTGTGCGCAATCTCGCGCGCGATCTCACGCGCGGCGCTCATCAACAGGCCGGGCTCATGGATCGAGCGCACCAAGCCACCCGCTTTCGCTTCCTCGGCGTCAAACACCCTTCCCGAATAGCACCATTCGAGCGCCTGGCTGATCCCGACAAGGCGCGGCAGGAACCAGCTCGAAGCCGCTTCGGGGACGATCCCGCGCCGCGCAAAGACAAACCCATAGCGCGCGGTCGCGCTGGCGAGGCGGATGTCCATCGCCAGCTGCATCGTCGCCCCCACACCGACCGCGACACCGTTGCACGCGCTGATCAGCGGCTTTGTGCTCTCAAACAGGCGCAGCGTCAGGAGGCCACCGCCATCGCGCACGCGTTCATCGGCAAGGTCATCAACTTTCTCGGGGTCCGAGAAGACGTGCCCGCCCCCCTCCGGCGTCAGATCGGCGCCCGCGCAAAAGGCGCGCTCGCCCGCCCCTGTGAAGATCACCGCGCGCACGCCATCCTCGGCGTCGATATCGTCCATCGCGGCGATGATCTCCGCGCCCATCGTGCGGGTGTACGCGTTCATCTTTTCCGGACGGGTGAGCGTGATGGTGGCAATGCCATCCGCCTTTTCCACCGCGATCTGCGTGTAACCGGTCATGCGAATCCTCTCCTTGTCGCTCTTGAGCCCAGAGTTCGCACATTTGCCCCAATCGCCGCAATTGGCACTTCAAGTGGGGGCCGTTTCTACCGCAAGGACAAGCCGGGCCAAGCCCGATCAGCGTCCCCGTGTAGGAGACACAGGTTACACAGTCTAAGAGCGCAAACCGGACTTTGGCCATCCAATCCGTTTGACCTTCAAAGAAAGCGTCAGCCCTACCCCACACCTCGGCATCAGGCCGTCGCCCGCGGGCGTATGGGGTCTCACAGTATCGCGGCGGTCTCAAGGAGCGGGAGTAGCGCGCAAAGGGCGGGTAGAAAAATGGTTTCAAGATGAGCCGGAACCATCGCATCCGTCCGGATCAGATCATCACACTATCCAAGGGCCAGACTTGTCGCTTTCGTCTGGTCAATTGACGCATCGCCTTTGATCGATACAAAGCCCTTATTGGTTGTCGGGGACGGGGCGTACAAATGTTTGATGAAACGACTTTATCGGCGCTGAAATACGCCGGGATTTTCATCACCGCGCTCGCCAGCGTCTGGGCTCTGGTCACGCAGACAACGCGGATCGACGATCATGGGAAGAAGCGCCTCACGCGCGCGGGCTGGGGCTCCATCGCGATCACGCTCACCGCCGCCGGCCTGACCGCGACCGCGTTCTGGCTGGATTCCGACTTGCAGCGCAAAGCCAGTGTCGCGAAGTCCGAGGCGCAATCGGAACAAGACCGCATGATTGAGCGCGCCGCCTATCCTATCGGCGAGCTCAACGCGACGGTGGTCTTCGCGCTTAAGCCCGACGTGCCGGCGCTGGAGCCTGTGTTTAGCCGCTATGAAGAGTTTGGCCGTCGGCTGGTGGCCGATCCCGCCATCATCGAAGACTATCCCGGCGCGTATATCTCCTTAAAGGCGATCTCTGCCGATGGGCAAGAGACCCCCAAATCCTTCACCTTCTATCCCTGGAGCGAGCTCGCGCCCGGCGAGGAGGCGGACCCCGAACTGCATTACCTGCTGTTTGAAACCGGGGCCCAGCTCGCTGCAAGCCTCAGCGCCCAAAGCGTCGAGGCGCTCAAGGCCGATCTGGCCACGCGCGATCGAGCGAGGATCGGCTATTTCGGCCAAGGGGGCGACTACGCCTTCGACCTGTCGCGCGACACCTCGCAAGATGAATCCACCGTCACTTACGATATCGACACCGGGTTGGTCAGCCTGTGGATCAACGGGTCGGCGCGCGAACGCTGGACCCGGTTGAGCGGCGAAGTGGGCGCAGTGCCCGAACTGGAACGCTCGCGCGTGTTTTCGGCGGTGGATGTCGGCTCGGTCCCGGATCTGGATGGCGATTTTCCGACGCTGGAGGCCGGGCGCAAAGCGCTGACCATGGACACGCTCTTTTTGAGTTTTGCCGGAAAGAACTACCACCTCTTCGGCTTCGAAGCGGTTGAGACGTCGACGGGCCGAAAGGTTTGGATTTCCAAACCGGTTGGGGAAACGCTGGAGGATTGAAGAGCCGTCGGCCGGGCAATGTGTCGGCCAGCGACCTCGCAGCCAACGCTGTGATCAATCAGCGCCCAACCTCCCATGTAAGCCGGTCGAACACAAAGTCGCCCGTTGAGCAGGACAGTTTGAGATCAAAATCCGCGCCAAGATCGGCGGCAACGTCGATGTTGCGCTCACCAATCACGATACGGCTTGCGCCGCCCTGCGCATAGGCCACCGTAAAATCGAGGACCTTGCCGAGCGCCAGCGTCCCAATCGGCGCGGTTTCGCTGTCGCCGTCCTTCCACAGCTCGGCGGTGACCAGCGCGCCCTCGGCCTCAGCGCTCACCGCCTTCAGCCGGATCGCCATGGCGGTACCGGTTTGCGGATTTTGCAGGCGGATAACCGCCGTCGGACGATAGTTTGCATCGCTTCGAAACAGCACCGGTTTCACCCGGCCGCGCAAGGTAAAGCGCGACGCCTGAACCGGAATTGCAAACTCGGAAAAACGCCCACTTGCGGTGTCGCAGCCGTAACTCGATGTCCGGCTCTGCGCGCTTGAGGGAGGAACAGCCAGCAGCGCAATGGCGGCCAGGGTGAGCGTTGTCGCGATGGATTTGGTCATCAATGGTGCCTTCTTAGAGCCGGTCTTGGGGTCTTACCCTTGCCGCTTCGCTCGCCTACCACAGGCACGGCGCATCGACGAGGGAACAAAACCGCAAAGCCCGGCGCCGGGCGCTTGGATGAGTCAGCGGCGCGTGAACCCGGGGGCGGATCAGACCGGTGGGGCGTCCATCGCCCGATCGGGTGATTGGGATGGCGGTGGCTCGGGTGAACCCAGTAAATAGCTGACCGTCGTCTGGTAGCTGCCGCGCGCAGGGTTGCCTTGCACGTCGCGCGCTGGGTGAAACTTGGCGAAGCGGGTCATGCTGGTGCACGCCGCCTGGTCGAGGATCGGGTGGCCGCTCGAACGGATCACCATGCAGCTCGACACAAGGCCCGTCGGGTCAACTCCGACGCGAACGCCCACGCGTCCCTCAAGCCCTTGCCGCAAAGCTTCGGCGGGGTAAGCGCGCGCCACCTGGCCAGCCCATTGATTGAGCTCCTTCGGAACGGCGCCGCGCGCAAGCGATGGCGCGAGATCGGGAGCCGGGGTCGGGGGCGCCTGAGTCTGCCCGTGGGCGGGCAGGGTTGCCAGCGCCAGGGTTCCGGCCATTCCTGTCGTCAAAACCTGTCGCATTACCCTTTCAAACCCTCCTTGATAAGCGTGAACCTGTGGCAGCAACTTGGGCGAAAAGCTCACATATTTCCGCTGCTTGCACAATCAGAAACCACGCCTTGACCAGGGTGTGCTGCAAAAAGGCGCAGGGGGTGCGCCTTGAAGACGTAGCATCCGGGCGATAGCCTAGAAGCAATCGGCAGGAGGAGTGGAGCATGAACACGAAACGAGTGTGGATAGCGGCTGGGGGAGGGGAGAGAAGAGAAAAAGAGGGACCAGCAAAGAGGGGAAGA
>CALCCG010000183.1 GCA_937899785.1 uncultured Erythrobacter sp.
GCGTTGCTTTGTTCGTTGGTGGGGCTGGCCCCTGTGGGGGTTTGGTTAGGGTAATGAATTACGCTACCGCTTTCGGCCTGGATGGCTTTGCACTCGGCGCGGCCAATACCGCGCGCGCCACCGGTTACAACGCATTGCGCGCCATCAAGTCTAGACATGGGGATTCCTCGAAAAGTCGGATGAAGGGTCAGCGCTCAGCGATCGCGCGCTGTTGCGGGGCTGTGGTTTAGCGCGCGCTGATGTTCATCGGACCAACTCCTCGAGTAAGGCCGCCCACCTGCAGCGCTCAGGCCGCGTTGTCAATTCCCAGGTCTGAAAGCTTGCGATAGAGCGTCGAGCGACCAATCCCGAGGCGCCGGGCCACTTCGGTCATCCGACCGCGATAATGGCCGATCGCGAGGCGGATGACGTCGGCCTCGATCTCTTCGAGCGGGCGCAGATTGCCATCCTCGGTATAGAGCATCACGCCCGCCCCTTCGTGCATGTGCGAACCATCAACCACGTCTTGCTCGCCAAGCATTTCGGAAAGCTGCGGGAAGCTTTGCGCGGTCAGTGTGTTGCCCTCGCAATAAACGGCTGCGCGGAACAGCACCGACTGAAGCTGGCGAACATTGCCCGGCCAGTCATAGGCTCCCAGCAACGCCAGCGCGCTTTCGCTGGCGGTGAGGTGGCGAAGCCCCGGCTGCTCTCCGATGCGGCTGAGGAAGTGGCGGGCCAATGCCGGTATATCTCCGGTCCGCTCACGCAAGGGCGGCAAAGCGATCCGTGTTGTCCCGAGCTTCTCAGCAAGCGCCTTATCAAACTGGCCCGCTTCCACCAACGCCTCAAGCGAGCGATTGTTGGCCGAAAGGATACGAACATCGACGCGAAATCCATGCGCGGCTCCGACGGGGCGGATAATCGCGGTCTCCAAGGCCTCTGCCAACCGGGCTTGGAGCGGCCGCGCGATCCGATCAACCTCGTCGAGAACCAGCGTGCCGCCATCGCAATGCTGCATGGCGCCGATCTGGCGATCAAAGGCACCGGGAAAGGCGTTGGGTTCATGCCCGAACAACACCGATTCCAGAGAATTCTGAGGCACGCTGGCGACGTTGATAATGCGCAATGGGGCCTTGGAGCGTGGGGAGGCAGCGTGCATCGCGCGCATGAGCATTTCTTTGCCCGTGCCGCTTTCGCCTTCGATCAACGAATGGGTGTGGCCGCGCGCCGCCTTGGCCGCTTGCGCCAGCGCGGTCCGGAAGGTTGGTGCGGTGCCGATCATGGCGTCGAAATCGAGGCTTGCCGACATTTTTTCGGTGAGCGGCGCAAGCTCATCGCGCGGCGCCTCGCGGCGAGTGACGGCGCGCAAGGCTTCCATCAACCGATCGGGCGAGACGGGCTTGACGAGATAGTCGCTTGCGCCGGCGCGCATCGCCTCAACGGCGAGCAGCGGCGATGCGCTAGCGGTCAGCATAAGGATCGGCAAGGCCGGGCGGCGCTCCTTGAGTTCCTGGATAAGCTCGCAGGCGTCATCACCGGGCACCCACTGATCAAGGAGGATCGCTGAAAGCTGCATGCCTTCGCGCGTGCCAAGCGTGGCGATCGCCGTCTCTGCGTCGCCTGCCACTACGGTACGCCATCCATCGCGCGCAGCGATGGCGGAGATCAGCCGACTTTGCGCAGGCTCATCGTCGATCAGCATAACAAGGCGTGGTTCAGCGTCGGACATCGCGCGCAGCTCAGGCTCCCGTAGATGCCCCGGCCTCTGCGTCCCGGGGCGAAACGTGGACAAGGGCATAGGCAAGACGAGTAAAGACGGGATTAAGCGTGTTCGACCGACCCAAGACGATATACCTCCATTCTGGAGGGCTTGAGCTATCGGCAAGGCTCCGATACGGGCTATCCCGAAGCGGCATAGCAAGAAATCGGCAACCTTTTGCCGCTTGCTCCGTTAGGGATCATCAAGAGGGAACAAAAAGGCATGGCAAGCCAGGATCTGGACCAGAAAGACAAACTCTACGGCGGCTTCATGAGCACGCTGAAATGGGTCATCCCGCTCATCGCGATTATTGTCTTTCTGGTGGTCGCGCTGATCGCTGGATAATCCGGCTGCAAAAGGGGCAAAGCTTACGTGAAGATTGCGGTTCTGAAAGAACGCGCACCCGGTGAAACCCGGGTCGCGGCAACCCCTGAGACTATCAAGAAGTTTGCGGGACTTGGCAGCGAGCTGGCGGTGGAGACCGGGGCCGGCGCAAGCGCCGCTATCCCTGATGCAGCTTACGCCGATGCTGGCGCGAGCGTAGGCAGCGCGTCCGATGTCATGAAGGACGCCGATATTGTCCTTGCAATACAGGCGCCCGATGTGACCTTGCTCAAAGGGGCAAAGGACGGCGCGATGGTCGCGGCTTTGTTTGATCCCTTCAACAACGGCGATCTGTTGGCGTCTTATGCAAAAGCCGGGCTTGAAGCGCTGTCGATGGAATTCATGCCGCGCATCACCCGCGCGCAAGGGATGGACGTGCTTTCGAGCCAGTCGAACCTTTCCGGGTACAAGGCGGTTTTGGCGGCGGCGGACACCTATGGTCGCGCCTTCCCGATGATGATGACGGCGGCAGGCACCGTGCAGGCGGCCAAGTGCTTCATCATGGGTGTGGGCGTTGCGGGCCTCCAGGCGATCGCAACCGCGCGGCGTCTGGGCGCGCAGGTTTCCGCGACCGATGTGCGCTCGGCCACCAAAGAGCAGATCGAAAGCCTCGGCGCCAAAGCGATCTTTGTGCAGGACGTCGAAGGCATCGAAGGCGAAGGCTCGGGCGGCTACGCGACCGAGATGAGCGACGAGTACAAGGCCGCGCAAGCCAAGCTCGTCAGCGAGCACATCGCCAAGCAGGACATCGTGATAACCACCGCGCTGATTCCAGGGCGCGCGGCGCCTGTGCTGATCACCGATGAACAGATCGCGACGATGAAGCCGGGCAGTGTCATTTTTGACCTCGCTGTGGCTCAGGGCGGCAATGTCGAAGGTTCGGTTGCCGATGAAATGGTTGACAAGCACGGTGTCAAAATCATCGGCTATTCGAACACGCCTGCGTCGCTTCCTGCTGACGCCTCGGCGCTGTTTGCGCGCAACCATTTCACCATGTTTCAGGCCTTCTGGGACAAGGAAGCGGGCAAGCCGGAATTTGACGAGGAAATCGGCGACGCCATCCGCCTGACGAAGGGTGGGGAAGTGGTCAATGAGAGGCTGAAGGGGTGAGTTCGGTTGTCGATCTGGGGCGACTTGAACCTGTCGAGTTGCGGCAAGCTTGGCCGGATGAGGCTAAGAACTTCACGCCTTGGCTCGCCGAAGAGGATAATCTGGCTCTGCTTGGCAGTATTCTCGGACTGCAACTTGAGCTTGAAGCGGTTGAGAAGCAGGTTGGGCCCTTCGCGGCCGATATTCTTGCCAAAGAATGCTCTGGTGGTGGATGGGTTCTTATAGAGAACCAGATCGAAGTTACCGATCACTCTCACCTTGGGCAGATTTTGACCTACGCAGCTGGGCTTGATGTCTCGGTCATAATCTGGATAGCGCGCGATTTTCGAGAGCAGCACCGTGCGGCGCTCGATTTCTTGAACCGCGTGACTGACGAAGATCACCTCTTCTTCGGTGTGAGAGTTGAACTGTTAAAGATTGGAGAGAGCTCTTTCGCCCCAAATTTTCCGGTCGTAGCGAAACCAAATGACTGGTCCAAACAAACTGCTGCTGCCAAGTTTGCTGCGGAAGAAAGCTTGAGTCCGACCCAAGCGCTCTATCGAGAGTTTTGGACTCAGCTCATTTCCAAAGCCAGTGGCGTTTACCCTGCCCTTGCGGCCCGGAAACCGTACAAGGGGAACTGGCAAACCGCCGAACGTGTTGGGTCTGGGCCAGGGTTTGCGGTTGACTCAAACGCCTGCTTTGTGAGCGGCAACAAACTGCGAATAGAGGCGTACATCAGCGGTACAGCGGCGCCTTTGGCGTTCGATCAGTTGCTGGCCTTCAAGCACGAGATCGAAAGCGAAATCGATCATGGATTGTCGTGGGCGACTCTGCAGGGGCACGAGAAACGCATCGCGCTTTACATGCCAGGTATCCAGAAGAAAGCCGACAAGGCGCAGTGGGGCGAACAGCAAGCTTGGTTGTTGGCCAATTGGCGGAAAATGGCCGATGCGTTCGGTGCTTATGTGACAAAGATCAAAATCAAAAATGATGGGGTGGACGCGTAAATAATGGACTTTATCTCAATCCTCTCGATCTTCGTGCTGGCGTGTTTCGTCGGCTATTACGTGGTCTGGTCGGTCACCCCGGCGCTGCACACGCCGCTTATGGCAGTGACCAACGCTATTTCCTCGGTGATTATCGTCGGTGCGCTGATTGCGGCGGCTGAGGCGGGTAGCCCGGCGGCCAAGTATCTGGGCCTGTTCGGTGTGGTGCTTGCGAGCGTCAACATCTTCGGCGGCTTTGCCGTGACCGAGCGCATGCTCGCCATGTACAAAAAGAAGGAGAAGTGACTATGAGCCGCTTCCCTTCCGTACTCGCGACCGCGGCCATCGCCGCGATATCAACCACTCCCGCCCACGCTGCTGGCGGCGGTGAGGTCAACGAATGGGCGATGCTAGCCTATCTTGTCTCGGGCGTGTTCTTTATCCTCGCGCTGCGCGGTCTTTCGAGCCCCGCCACGAGCCGCGCGGGCAACCGCAACGGCATTATCGGCATGGTGATCGCGGTGGCGACAACACTGGTCACCCACAGCCTCGCCACCATCCCTGAGATCGGTATTGCGATCTTCCTTGGCGGCGTCATCGGCGTGACCATTGCGCGCAAGATCGCGATGACCTCCATGCCCGAACTGGTAGCGGGATTTCACAGCCTTGTGGGCCTGGCCGCAGTCGTTGTGGGCCTGGCGGCATGGCTGGATCCGGCCAGCTTTGGCATTCTGGAGCCTGGTACGGATCAGATCCAGATGGTCAGTCGGATCGAACTGGGTCTGGGGATCGCGATTGGCGCGATCACCTTTTCCGGCTCGGTCATCGCGTTTCTCAAGCTTTCCGGCCGGATGAGTGGATCGCCGATCCTTTTGCCCGCCCGCCACATTATCAATCTGGGTACTCTCGTCGCGATCCTGGGCATTATCGGATTCTACGCGGTCTCGCCCGAAGGCGCGGCGGGGCAGGGTTGGATGGTCCCCGCGGTCGCTGCGCTGGCCTTCATCATCGGCTTTTTGCTGATCATCCCGATTGGCGGCGCGGACATGCCGGTGGTCGTCTCGATGCTCAACAGTTATTCCGGCTGGGCTGCGGCGGCGATGGGCTTCACGCTCGGCAACACCGCGATGATCATCACCGGCGCGCTGGTTGGATCATCGGGCGCGATCCTTAGCTACATTATGTGCCGCGCGATGAATCGCAGCTTCATTAGCGTGATAGCTGGGGGCTTTGGCGCGGAGGACGGCGCGGGCGGCGACGGCGCGCCGCGTGAGCAGCGCCCTTACAAGCAAGGCAGCGCCGACGATGCGGCCTTCATGCTGGAACAGGCCGAAAAGGTTATCATCATTCCGGGTTACGGCATGGCTGTTGCGCAGGCGCAGCACATTCTGCGCGAAATGGCGGACGCGCTTAAGGAAAAGGGCGTTGACGTCAAATACGCGATCCACCCGGTTGCGGGTCGTATGCCAGGGCACATGAACGTGCTGCTCGCCGAAGCGAATGTGCCCTATGACGAGGTGTTCGAGCTCGAAGATATCAACTCCGACTTCGCGCAGGCCGATGTTGCTTTCATCATCGGGGCAAACGACGTTGTGAACCCGGCGGCCAAGACCGACAAAGCCTCGCCCATTTACGGCATGCCCGTCTTCGATGTCGACAAGGCCAAGCAGGTCTTTTTCATCAAGCGCTCAATGGGCGGCGTCGGCTATGCCGGCGTTGACAACGACGTGTTTTATATGCCGCAGACCGTAATGCTGCTCTCCGATGCCAAAAAGATGGTTGAAGAGATCGTGAAGGCGCTCGATTAAGTGGGCGTTGCGAGACAATAGCGAGCGCGTCAGCAATGCGTTTGGCACCAGGGGGCTCGGTTTAAGGATCGAATACTATGGCGAGACGCAAGGCACGCACAGCGAATAATGGCAACACCGCACAGCTGGTTCTGATCATGGCCGCTGTTTTTGTTGCCGGGGTTTTCGCTGCCTGGCTGTTTCTTCGCGATGATGGCATTCTGGAGCAAGTCACAGCCGCTCGGGTCGAGCAAGTCATGCTCGACAATAGAGTACCTCCAACAAAGGCCGAGTGTATGGCGACGGCGCTGGCGGATCGGCTGAACTGGGAGCAGCTTCAGAAGCTCAAGCGGATTGCGCCACGCGATGGCGAGTTCGCTGTTCCGCTTTCCACGGGTGAGGCGATAAGACGCTTGCGCCGGGTTGAAGACCGCCACGCAGTCGAACAGTTAGCCCGAGTGTCGGGGAAATGCGGTCTTGAGGCGCTGATCGGCTGAAATTTAGCGCTCTTGCAATCCTCGCTCCTCGCGCCACTATGCGGGTATCTGAGGGGGATATAATCATGAACGCAGCCATTGCCCGCGCTTCGACAATCCTGGTGGCGTGCGCGCTGGCCTTTGCGCCTCCGATCCACGCGCAGCGCCACGATGAACACACCGCCAAATCCAACTTTGCGCCTGAGCGCGTGGGCGCGGAATATATGGTGATGGAAACCACCGCGAACGAGGAGGCCAAGGGGTCTTTCCTGCGCGGGCTCGCCCTTTTGCACAACTTTGAATACGCCTTCGCCGCCAAGGAATTTCGCAAAGCCCAGGAGGCCGATCCCGATTTCGTTATGGCCTATTGGGGCGAAGCGATGACGCACAATCATCCGCTGTGGGCCGAACAGGATCGTGACGCAGCGCAAGAGATCCTTGGCCGACTCGGCGCCGATCCGGCGGCTCGCGCGGCGAAAGCGCGCAGCGACAAAGAGCGCCAATGGCTCGCGGCCGTGGAGACGCTGTACGCTGTTGAGGGGACAAAGATTGAGCGTGATCTGGCCTACCTTGCCGTGATGCAAACCATGTTGGCGGCGGACCCAGAGGATATCGATGCGCGCGCCTTCGCCGGTCTGGCGACGCTCGGCTCTTCGCACGGAGGACGGCAGATCGCGATCTATATGGAGGCCGCCGGGATCCTTGAGCCGGGTTTTATGACGCATTCGATGCACCCGGGCATCCTGCATTATCTGATCCACTCTTACGACGATCCCACCCACGCCCCTTTGGGCGAGCGCATGGCCAAGCGTTACGCCGTGGTCGCGCCCGATGCGGGCCATGCGCAGCATATGGTCAGCCATATCTATCTCGCGCTCGCCGACTGGGAGGCGACGGAGAAAGCCAATGTCAACGCCGCTAAGGTGGTCAACCTCCAGCGCGCAGCGCAGGGGCGTTTTGAGCTCTTTTGCGGCCACTACAACGAGTGGCTCGCTTACGCGCAACTGCAACAAGGCAAGCAGGCCGGCGCCGAGCTGACCCGCAAATGCGTCGATCAGGTTCGAGGCATGGTCGCCAAGGCGGAGGGCACGGAATATCTGCGCGGCGCTTGGAGTGCGGCGGGCATGGCGCTGTTCCTCGGGGTGGACGAGGGCGAGTGGCTCGAACCGATCGACCTTCCAAAGACCCCCGAGACCGCCCGGGCGCGCTTCACGCAGGCGCATGCGGAAATTCTGCGGTATCACGACAGCGACCTGCCTAAAGCCAAAGCGGGGCTGGCGCAGATGAAGGCGCTCTACGCTCAGTTCAACGCGATGATGGATGAAGAAACCCGATCGGCTTATGGCGTCTGGCTTGAACGCGCGATCGAACGCGGTGATGCAATCGTGGAGATGTCTGAAGGCGACCGCGAAGCGGGGCTGGCGGCGCTCGAAAGAGCGGCAGCGGCTGAGCTTGCTTTGCCGATCGTCTTTGGCCCGCCCGTCATCTTCAAACCAAGCTACGAAATCCTGGGCGAGATACACTTGGCCGAAGGCCGCCAGGCCGAGGCCGCCGAGGCGTTTGCCAAGTCGCTAAAACTGGCGCCGGGACGCAGGCTGTCGCTTGCCGGTCTGGATGCTGCTAAACTCCTCGGCGATCAGGCTATTGTGAACGAGCCCGGTATCAGCGAAGATGTAGCGACACTAATCTTGGGAGGGATTAAGCCATGACCAGAACCCTATTCGCCGCCGCGCTGCTCGCGTCAGCCGCGCCCGTTCTTGCCGACAATCACACGATTGCACCTGGCGATGGTGCTGCTGAGCGCCTGCAGGAAGCGCTCATCCTGGCCGAGCCGGGTGACACTATCATGCTCGAAGCGGGGCGGTACGCGCTCACCGAAGGGCTCAGTCTCGACGTCGAAGGCGTCACGATCAGGGGCGCTGGCATGGAGGGCGATACGCAGTCCATCTTGGACTTCACCAACCAGCAGGGCGCGGGCGAGGGGCTCCTCGTCACCTCGGACAACGTCACCTTGCGCGATTTTGCGGTCGAGAACGCCAAAGGCGACGGTATCAAGTCCAAAGGCGCCGACAACATCATCTATCACGGCCTGCGGATTGAGTGGACGGCGGGGCCCAAGGCCTCGAACGGCGCTTACGGCATCTATCCGGTCGAAAGCTCGAACGTCCTGGTACAGGACAACTATGTGCGCGGCGCTTCAGACGCTGGCATTTACGTGGGCCAGTCGGAAAACATCATCGTGCGCCGTAACCGAGTGGTTGAGAACGTGGCGGGCATCGAGATTGAGAACTCGAACTACGCTGAAGTTACTGAAAACCTGACCACAAAGAACACTGGCGGCATCCTCGTGTTTGACCTGCCGGGCTTGCCGAAAGTAGGCGGCGGCAGCGTGCTGGTCGCGCGCAACGCGGTGATCGACAACAACACCGATAACTTTGCCCCTGAAGGCAACATCGTCGCCAGCGTGCCCGCGGGCACCGGCGTGATGATTATGGCCAACACTAACGTGCAGGTGCGCGAAAACGCGCTGATCAACAACAACACCAGTCATGTGATGCTGATCGCTTACACGCAGGACTACAACGACGATCGCTATCAACCGCGCGCGGTGGACGTCGCGATCAGCGGCAATGTCTATTCGAGCGGTGGCACCGCGCCCGATTTTCCGGGCGGGGACATGTTGGCTGCGGCCGTGGGCGGCGCGCTTCCTCCCATCCTTGTCGATGGCCTGCAGCAGGGCCTGACAGTGACGGATGAGGTGCCGGTCCTGTCGCTCGGCCTTACCAAAGTGGGCCAGCAATTGGCGGAGGCCTCGCCGCAGCCTTGGAGTCAGGCGGATGAAGTGCCGTCCAAGCGGCTAGCTGCGGTTGTTCTGCCGGAAGGAATGGAGGCGCGATTGCAGTGAAGCTTGCCAATGGGATCTTCCTAGGCGCGCTTGCCGTGTGCGCCATCGCGATTGGAGCGCGCTCGCTGCCGGCCAGCGCGCTTCCCACGCATCGCGTCAATGTGGAAGCTGTCTTGGGCGTCGAGCAGCTTGATGGGAAAGTCAGCAAGTATCCACGCAGCTTGAGCGAATACGGCTTTTTCCTCGACGCCGCTGGGCGCGAGCCCGATGCGCGGGTGATCCCATACGAGCTCAACACGCCCCTTTATTCCGACGGAGCCGACAAGCTGCGATATATCTTTCTGCCCGAAGGCGCGACAATGACGGATACGGGCGAGGGCGGGTTGCTCGACCTCCCTGTGGGCTCTGCGATCATCAAAACCTTTGCTTTCGGCGGGGGAGAGGATCAACACTATATCGAGACGCGCCTGCTGCTGCACCGCGCCGATGGCTGGCTGGCGCTGCCGTACAAGTGGAATGAGGAACAGACCGAGGCGAAGCTCGCTCTGGTGGGTGCACGGATGGAACTGACCCGGCCTGACGGAGAAACGATCAGCTATCAGGTCCCCAACAAGAACCAGTGTAAACAATGCCATGTGAAGCACGATGTGGTGACGCCCATCGGACCCAAGTCGCGCAACCTGTCGCGGGGCTGGCTTGCCGCGCAGGCGAGCGCGGGCCGGATCGAAGCCTTGCCAGCGATCCATGACACGGTGCCGCAGTGGGAGGGGCGAGCGCATAACTCGGACAAAGAGGCGCTCGCTCGAGGTTATCTCGATGTGAACTGCGCGCATTGCCACCAGCCCGGAGGCAGCGCGTCGAACAGCGGGCTGGACCTGCGCTGGGAGCAGAAAGACACCTACGCGGTTGGCATTCGCAAGCCGCCGGTCGCTGCCGGGCGCGGAGCGGGCGGTCACAAAGTCTCGATCGCGCCGGGTGATCCCGATGCCTCTATCCTGCTCTACCGCATGAGTTCCACCGAACCGGGCGTCGCCATGCCTGAGCTGGGCCGCTCGACCAATGATGACGACGGCATCGCGGCCATCCGCGCCTGGATTGAAAGTATGGAGGCGTCCTCTTGAAGTGGTTTGTGCGTGTTCTTGGCGTTTTGATCGCCTTGCTGGTCGTCCTGTTTGTCATCTTCCGCACCCCTGACACCGACCCAGACGCCATGCGCGCCAAGTATGGCGGTGCGCCTTCGCAATTTGTCGAGCTGCCGTCAGGTCAGACGATCCATGTGCGCGATGAGGGTGCGGGTGACGGGCCGCCGATCATTCTGATCCACGGCGCCAATTCGAGCCTGCACACCTGGGACCAATGGGCAAAGGAGCTCACACCCAATCACCGCGTTATTCGATTTGATACGGTTGGCCACGGCCTCACCGGCGCGGCCGAGGATGGCGATTATTCGAAGGAGCGCTACGTCGCGGATCTGGACGCTTTGGCCGAGCACTTTGAGCTTGAGACCTTTGTGGTGGCGGGCAGTTCGATGGGGTGATGGATTTCCACCGCTTACGCGATTGCGCACCCCGATCGTGTCGCAGGTCTTGCGCTGCTCAACGCTAGCGGCGCGCCGCGCAAGCCCGACGAGGGACGCTTGTATTTGGGCGCGACTATCGCGCAAACACCGGTGCTCAATTCGATCATGACGATGATCACACCGCGTGATCTGGTGCGCTCCAGCCTAGAGGACGCGGTCGCCGATCCCTCGGGGATCACCGAAGAGACGGTTGATCGCTATTGGGAATTGCTGCGCTATCCCGGCAACCGCCAGGCGGCGGTGGACCGCGCCAACACCCCGCGCGGCGGTCCGTTTGCGCCCGAGGATGTGGCGGGTCTTACCATGCCTTCTCTGGTCATGTGGGGCGCGCTTGATCAGGTCACACCGCCCAGCGGCGCGGAGTTTTACGCTGAGCACCTGCCTAATGACACCGCCATCACTTATGACGCGGTGGGTCACGTCCCCATGGAAGAGGCTCCCGAAACCTCGGTTTCGGACTTTGAGAAGTGGCTGCTTAACCTTGCGGAAACCATACAAGAGCCCGAAGCGGCAGAATAATTCCTACCCTATGGACGCTGGCGCGCGTTCATCGCTACACCTTAAAGCAGGGCTAACCGGATTCGAGGGACTGGGCGTTGCGCAAACTGGGCATGATTGGCGGAATGAGCTGGGTCTCGACCGGTATTTATTACGATAGAATCAATCGGATAGTGCAGCGTCGTGCGGCTCCCATGGCGAGCGCACCGCTTCTGATCGAAAGCCTCGATTTTGCTCAAATGTACGCCATCCGCGATGACAAGGATTGGAAGAGGGCTGCCGACGTCCTCGCTGAAAGCGCCAAACGTCTAGAAGGCGCTGGGGCCGAGGCGCTGATCATCGGCGCGAACTCCATGCACAAGCTCTATGACGATGTGGCCGAGGCCGTCGAGATACCCATTTTGCACATCGCTGACTATATAGGCGCTGCGCTCAAGTCGTCGGGCCACAAGAGTGCGGCTTTGTTCGGTACACGCAACGTCATGACGGAAAGCTTCTACCGAAAACGATTGGTGGCTCAGGGCATTGATCTCCTCCCGCCGGATATGGCCAATGTCGAGGCGCTTGATAGGATAATCTATGACGAACTCATGGTGGGTAAGGTGACCCGTGACGCGCAGCGCTCGCTCAAGACCATGTTCACCAACAAGGCGCAGGAAGGCGCGGATGCGATTGTGCTCGCTTGCACCGAGTTGGACCTTGTGGTGGATGTTGATGCCAATGTGCTTCCCGTGTTCGATTCCACTCGAATTCACTGCGACGCGGCTGCGGATTGGATCTTGGGGCAAGAACCCGCGCAGTAGTCTGCCGTTGGTCGCGGATAGAAAACCGTTGATCGAATGATACAATTGCAAAGGGTGCAAGTTCGTCGCGTGGCCCCTAGATGCCCGCCGCAAGCTGTAACTGAATTGTAACAGTCAGCTTAACGGGTCCTCGGGTCGCAATCCGAAGATCCGTGGGGCCACTCACCACCCCCCAAAGCACCCGGTGGGTGGCCCCCTACGCTTTCTCAGTGTGGCGCCGTGATTGGTCCAAAGGGACCAGTGACCTTGGCTTTCCACTCTTATCGGCCTCAGGCTGGCGCAGTTTACGATCTGTTCCCGTTGAGCGCGTCCGCACAGGTGACTAATTGCAGTGGTGTGACACCTCGCGCCCCCTTTGCCGCTGATCCCGCCGCGCATGGCGGCCGCGAGTTTGCACGTATCGCGAGCCCGCGGCCTCAAGCCTTGGCTGCCCAGATGGAGGTGAGAGGCCCCCGGACCGACTTTCAGCGCGACCGCGACCGCATCATCCATTCGATGAGCTTTCGGCGTTTGAAGTCGAAGACCCAGGTCTTCATCGCGCCAGAGGGCGACCACTATCGCACCCGTCTTACGCATAGTCTTGAAGTGGCGCAGATCGGACGCGTTATCGCGCGCGCTTTGGGAGTGGACGAAGACCTGACCGAAGCGATTTGCTTGGCCCACGATCTGGGACACCCGCCCTTCGGTCACGCCGGGGAAGACGCGCTCAGCGACGCGATGGTGCGCTTTGGTGGTTTTTGTCACAACGCGCAGGCGCTGCGCACGGTCATGCGGCTCGAAAGCCCCTACCCCGAGCATGATGGGCTTAACCTGACATGGGACCTTCTTGAGGGACTCGCTAAGCACAACGGCCCGGTCGCTCAGCCAAACTGGGCGCTGGCCGAACTCGACGCAGACTTTCCGCTGGCGCTTCGCACCTGGCCCTCGCTCGAGGCACAGATTGCGGCGTTGTCGGATGATATCGCGTACGACAATCACGACATAGATGATGGACTGCGCGCCGGATTTCTGGATCTCGATGATCTGCTCGAGCTTGAGTTCCTTGCCGATCAGTGGCGCGCTGTTGAGCGGCGGTTTCCTCGCGCGCCTCGCGATCGGCAATTGCGCGAACTTGTGCGTGATCAGATCGGTGTGATGGTCAACGATGCGCTGGAGCACACGCGCGAAGCCGTGGCGGGTATGGAATCGGTGGCGGATGTTCGCGCCAGCGGTCGTCGGCTCGCCGGTTTTTCGCCTATGATGGGAGATTATGAGCGCACTCTGAAGGCTTTCATGTACGAAAAGCTCTACTACCATCCTGATCAGGTCGCAGCGGCGGAGCGCGCGCGCGACGTTGTGGCGCGTCTTTTTGCGGCCTACTCGCAGGACAGTTCCTTGATGCCCGATCGTTGGCGGGCTGTGCTTCCCCAAGAAGAGCCGCATCGTTCGCGAATGATTGCGGACTTTGTCGCTGGAATGAGCGATCGGTTTGCGATGGATTCCTGCGCTGCGATCTACGGCACACAGCCCAAAGGTCTGGTCAATGTCTGAAGGCTGGCGAGAAGGGGGCTTTCGGGCTAGTCGTGCGCCGCAAGGAAGGGACGCTCAGCGCCAATCCGAACAGCCCGAGCGCGTGGGGCTGGTCGGGGCAACCGGCCTAATCGGCAGCACCTTAATCCAGATATCGAGCGCAAGCGACGTCGCCCGCATGGTTGGCATTGCTCGGCGCGAAATCGAAATGCCACAAGGCGCCCGTATGGAGCTGTTTGTCGCCGATCCCGAAAAGTGGGGCGAGGTGCTTGCCGCTGTGCGACCGCACGCTCTCATTTGTGCGCTCGGCACGACCTGGCGCAAGGCGGGCAGGACGGAAGAGGGTTTTCGCGCCGTTGACCAGGATCTGATTGTTGAGACCGCGCGCTCTGCAAAGGAAGCGGGGGTCTCAAACCTGGTTTTGATCAGCGCGGCGGGCGCGGATCCGCGTTCAAAGAATCTCTACCTAAGGGTAAAGGGCGAAACGGAAATTTTGGTGGCGGCTCAAAAGTTTAAACGGCTTGATATCCTGCGGCCAGGTCTTCTTCGTGGGCAGCGCGTGGGCGACTTTCGGTTTCTTGAACGGCTCGCCTTGGCTATGAGCCCGGTGATCGAACCGCTTTTGCCCCAGAGATACGCCGCCTTTCGCTCAGTTGGCTCGCAATTGGTGGCCGAGGCGGCGTTGGGCCTTGCCATGCGCCGGGCCGCAGGGCGCTTTATTCACGACAACGAAGCGATGCGGCGAGCCGCCCGCGAATGGCGGACACGATCGGAGTAGACCCGGATGGACTGGAGCGTTGTCTTCAATGGCGTCAATCTCGTTGCTTTGGTCGCCTGGCTATTGTTGATCGGTGCACCGCGTTGGCCCGCTTTGCTCTCCGGAATCCTCTATCTCGCGATCGGTGGGCTTTGCGCGCTCTACGCGAGCATGGTGATCAGTGTTTTGAGCGGCTTCATCCCTGCGGGAAATGGGGGCGCGGATTTCACCACAATCGAGGGCATCCGCGCGATTTTCGCTAGCGACGTTGGAGTGGTGATCGGCTGGACCCATTACCTCGCCTTTGATCTGTTTGTTGGCCTTTGGATTGCCCGCGACGCTGACGCGAAGTTCTTTTCGCGCTGGGTGCAGGCGCCGATCCTGCTGGCGACTTTTCTGGCCGGTCCGCTTGGGCTGATTATCTGGCTTGTCATCCGCGAGCCGCGCGCGCGGGCAAGGGGACGCTTTCACTGACGGCAAAACGGCTGGACGGCTGGTCCGGCGCTGCTAAGCTTTGGCAAAGCGTTCCGTAAGGGAGAGACGTACATGGCTAAGAGCGCGAAAGCAGACTATACCTCTTTAGACGAATTCCTGACCTATTGGGCCCGTGAGCGTCCCGATGGCGTTGCGCTTGAAGAGGGTGAGCGGCGTACAACCTACGGCGAGGCCGAGGCTTTGACCCGCCAGCTTATGGCGTTCCTTGCGGCGCACGGTGTGACCAAAGGAGATCGTTTCGCCTATTTGGGTAAGAATTCAGACCGCTATTTTCTTCTGCTTTACGCCGCTGGGCGAATGGGGGCGGTGATTGCGCCAATCGGTTGGCGCCTCGCCCCGCGCGAAATCGGCTATATCCTTGGCGATACGGGGTCAAAGCTGCTGCTTGCCGAAGCCGAATTCCTCGATACGGCGAAGGCGGTTTGTGGCAGCATGGAAGGCGGCCCTGCGGTGTTTGATGCGGTTGAGGCGTTTACGGCCGCTAGAGACATGGTGCTGACCGCCGTGACGCCGCCGCATCCGGATGAGCCGGTGTTGCAGCTTTACACGTCCGGCACCACGGGCAATCCGAAGGGCGCGCAGCTTTCGAACCGGAACCTCTTTTCGCTGCGCAAGCCGAGCGTCGAAGCCGATTTGCCGTGGCAGAAGTTCGAGGCAACGGATTGCGTCCTAGGCGCCATGCCGATTGCTCATATTGGTGGAACGGGCTCCGGGCCGATTGCGGTTGGCAATGGGATTCGCATTCACATTCTCCCTGAATTCACGCCACTTGGTGCGCTTGAGGCGATTGAGGGCGGGGCGACTTTGCTGTTCCTTGTTCCGGCGGCGATCCAGATGATGATCCAACACCCCAGAGCAGCCGAAACTGACTTTTCCGGTTTGCGTTACCTCATGTATGGCGCTGCGCCTATGCCACTGGAATTGCTCAAGGAAGCCGTTCGCACCATGCCCGACACCGGCTTCATGCAGGTCTATGGTATGACTGAGACGACCGGCACGATTTCGATGCTGCCGCCGGAGGATCACGACCTTGCCGGCAATCAGAGGATGCGGTCAGCGGGCAAGGCGGTCCCAGGGGTCCAGATCGAGGTGCGGGGGGGCAACAACAAAGAGCTGCCGCGCGGCGAGATTGGCGAGGTGTGCATCCTCTCACCATCAAACACAGCCGGGTACTGGAAGCTGCCGGAAGCGACCGCCAAGACGATTGATCCAGATGGCTGGCTGCACACCGGCGATGCGGGGATCATGGACGACGACGGATATGTCTACATCCAGGATCGGATCAAGGACATGATCATTTCGGGCGGCGAAAACGTCTACCCCGCCGAAGTCGAAAGCGCGATCTACGGCCACCCGGCGATTGCCGAGGTCGCGGTGATCGGCATACCGAGTGAGAAATGGGGTGAGGAGGTCAAGGCCTGCATCGTCGCCAAGCCCGGCATGGAAATCGACTGCAACGATGTGATCGCCTATACGCGCGAACGAATTGCGGCCTTTAAGGCGCCGAAAAGCGTTGATGTCATTCCCGAAATGCCACGCAACGCTTCGGGTAAGATCCTGCGCCGCCAATTGCGCGCGCCCTATTGGGAGGGACAAGAGCGGCAGGTCAACTGAACGCTTGTCGCCGTGAAAAAGCACGCGCCCGCCACTCTTCGCAACCGCGACGCGATCTTGTCGGTTTTGCGCGAGGAATTGCCGGTGACAGGCCGTGTACTCGAAATCGCGGCGGGTTCGGGCGAGCATGCGGTGTTCTTTGCCCGATGGCTGGCCCCTCGCAAATGGGTGCCCACGGATCCATCGCCCGACGCGCTCGCCAGTATCGCTGCCTACGCGCGCGAGGCCAAACTGCCTAATCTTGAGGCACCCCTGGAACTCGACGCCAGTGTTCCAGACTGGCCAGTTGCGAAGGCTGATGCAATTGTGTGCATCAATATGGTCCATATCAGTCCGTGGACTGCGACGCAGGGGCTGTTTGCCGGCGCTGCCCAAATTCTAAGCAACTCCCGGTCACCCTTGATCCTCTATGGACCCTATTTCGAGTCCGGTATTCCACCAGCGGTGTCCAACCTCCAGTTTGACGCCGGGTTGAAAGAGCGTAATCCGAACTGGGGCATCCGCAATGTGGATGATGTGGACGCTGTGGCCAGCGATCACGGCTTTGCGCGTCGCTCTCGGCATACAATGCCCGCGAACAACCTGACGCTGGTCTACCGCAGGATGTGACTTAGTCGTCGTCGTTGATGACGTCTTCGCCGGCCTCGCCAACCGAGGTTATGTCTTCCCCCAACCCCTTGACTGTGTTGCAGGCCGCCGCGCTAAGCGAAAGAGCGGCCAAAGTCAGGAACGCGAAACCGCGGTGGGTGCTTGTCTGTCTCTTCATGGTCCTACGCTAGCCCGCTTCGGGCCCGGCCTGCCGCTTTTGTGCGAGCAGCCGTTCTCGGTATGCGATGAGCGCCCCGGCTCCGATGATCAAAGGCGCTCCAAGAGCCAGCGTGGCCGGTGCGGCGCGATCAAACACGGCGTAGCCATACCACGTCGCCCACAGCAAAGCGGTGTAGTCCATCAACAAGATCACCGCGGCCGAGCCGAACCGCAGGGAGGTTGTCAGCAGGATCTGTACGATGCCGCCCATGATCGCGGTTGCGAAGATCAGCGTCCAAGACCACGGGCTGTGCGTTGCCCAAAAAAAGGGCAGGGCAACCAGGAGAACCGGCAAACTCAAGGCGGTGAACCAGAAGACAATCGCCCACGGGTTTTCGGTCTTGTTGAGATCCTGGATCTGGAAACTGATAAGCGCGACCATCAGGGCCGCGATCAGAGCGACCGTTACACCCCAGACCGAGACCCCGTCGGTCAAGCTGCCCGGCTGCATTACGATCAAGACACCCCCAAAACCCAGAACCACTGCTAGCGATCGGTATTTGCCCACACGTTCGCCAAACAGAACAACGGCGATCAGGACTGCAAAGAATGGGGCGGTAAATCCTAGCGTCGTCGCTTCGGCAAGCGGCAAGAGCAGCACCGCGCCATAGGTGAAGAGCATGCCAACTAGCCCCATCGCAGCGCGCAGCGCGTGGGACTTCATCCGTTCGGATTTCAACAGCGCGGTTTGGCGCAGCGCGAGTAGGCCTGCGCCGATCAGTGCAAAGGTGACCGCCTGACGCCAGAATATGAGCTCCACCAGGTGCGCGCCGTGCTCTCCGGCCAGTTTCACGAGCATTCCCATGGTTGCTAGCGCAAAGGCGGTCAGGAGCCGCAATCCAAGCGCGAGAAAGGGGCGGGGGCGAGCGATTGTTCCATCCATTGCAACCGAGCGCTTGGGGCAGCGAAGCGTGTTGCGCAAGCGCGGCGAAGCCCTACATGCATCGGATGATGCCGGATCCTCTTACCCAATGGGCGCTGGCCAGCGATGCGATGCGGCTCGCTTCCACGGGATGCGCGCTTTGGCTGATCGCCGGTGGCGCAGCGGCCATGGAGTGGCGGCGCAATCGCCTGCGCTCTCTCGAACGGTTGGAGAGGGTCGGCTGGGTCCCATGGACGCCGATTTTTCTTATGTGTGCGATGGTTGGTGGCGGGTGCCTGATGATGGGTGTTCCCGCCGTCCTGGGCGAGCTTTAGAGGCAGGCTTCCAGATACGCTTGGTCAAAGCCGAACTGGCGCGCCTTCTCAAGCGTGTAAGGGCGCAAACCCGATGAGCGGAATTCGCCTAGAATCTTTCCGTCCTCGCTCTCGTCCAAGTACTCGAACTTGAACAATTCCTGCGTGACGATGACTTCGCCCTCCATCCCGATCACTTCGGTGATGTTGGTGGTGCGACGAGACCCGTCGCGCAGACGCTTCACCTGAACGATCAGGTCGACCGATTCGGCAATCTGACGGGAGATCGCCTCTTTCGGGATTTTGATGTCGCCCATCAGGATCATGTTTTCCATACGGCCCAGACACTCACGCGGCGAGTTGGCGTGGAGCGTACACATCGAGCCATCGTGGCCCGTGTTCATCGCCGCGAGAAGGTCGAAACATTCGGCGCCGCGAATCTCACCCAGGATGATCCGGTCCGGACGCATACGCAGGGCGTTCTTGACAAGGTCACCGATCGTGATCGCACCCTGACCTTCAAGGTTGGGCGGACGCGTTTCGAGGGGCAGCCAGTGCGGCTGTTGCAGACGAAGTTCGGCGGCGTCCTCGATCGTCAGCACGCGCTCGCCCGGGTCGATCATCTTCGACAGGGCGTTGAGCATGGTCGTTTTACCCGAACCGGTACCGCCCGAGATGACGACGTTCATCCGGCATGCGCCCGCGATCTTCAGCGCGGTGCACATCTTATCGGACATCGAGCCGAATTCCTTGAGCATGTCCAAGGTGATCGGTTTCTCGGAGAACTTACGAATGGAGATCGCGGTGCCACGCAGCGACAGCGGCGGAACGATGACGTTCACACGAGAGCCGTCTTTCAAACGGGCATCAGCCAGCGGCGTCGTCTGGTCAACTCGGCGGCCGACCTGGTTCACGATACGCTGGGCGATCTGGAAAAGGTGCTGTTCGTCGCGGAACCGGATGGGCGCGATGATGAGCTTACCCTTCTTTTCAATGTAAGTCTGATCCGGGCCATTGACCATGATGTCAGACACGTCCGGATCGTTTAGCAGCTCTTCGAGCGGTCCGAAACCGAGCAGTTCATCGATGAGAACTTTCTCAAGCGCAAATTGCTCGCGGCGGTTCAGCGTGACCTTCAGCTCGGCCAGCACTTCCATGATGATCGGGCGGAATTCTTCGCTCAGCTCTTCCTTCGAAAGCGTCGCGGCGGCTTCCGGGTCAACGCGTTCGAGCAGGCGCGGGAGCACCTGCTCCTTGATCTTGTGGACGCTCGCTTCAAAGCCTTCTGGCTGGCCGGAAGCGTTCTGAACCGCGGCGGCGCGTTCGGCAAGGCGATCCATGGCCTCCGCGGTGCTGCCCTTTGCCGGACCGGATTGCGAAGGCTCGGGCGCGGGTGTCGGTTTCGCCGGTGCCGCTTCTTCTGCGTCGTTGGGCAACGGGGGGAACTGCTCTCCACCATTGGGCTGCTCTGGGGCGCGGGCGCCGGTTTTCATGGGTCGAGCCACGCCGAAGGCAGGCCGACCGCCCGGCTTCATGTTGCCGGCGTTGCCCTTTTTCCCGAATGCACTCATTCCAAGCCCCCAAGGCTCCAAAAACGTCCGCAGCACCTCAAGCGCACAGTGGCAAAAGGTCCCTGTCGAAATTTGGTGAATAGACTGGAAAGCTTATTTTTTCCCTAAGGCGGGCGACCTTGCTATGTGCAATCCGAGCCAAGACCAAAGTCAGCGACCCCACAGAAATTGGCGCACCTTTTGGCGGCCACACCTTCATTTCGGTCGAAATCCTGCCGCACAGCCAACTTCAGAAATGGTCAGCGAAAATGGCGACAGAGCGCGTTGATCATCATCGCGGCGACGAGATGAGACGATCCTTTCGCTGTCCGGATACATGTTCTCAATTGCGCCACTTCAATAAGAGCCACGGGACCCGATCAGCTGCAAACTGGGTGCGATTGTGGCGATCAAAGTATGGCGGCATATGGTCGCCGACGATGAGGATGTCCGTCGGAGGAAAATCATCTTGGACGATCTGCGCCACCAAGGCCTCGTCGATCGCGTCCCAAATGGCGAATTGTCGGCAAATCATAGGATAATCACGGGCAAGCTTGTCGGAGACACGCTCGCAGTTTTCGACTTCAAGATTGCCGCCAATTGGTACGGGCAGATGCGAATTGAGGGTAAGCCAATAGAGAAACTGCGGCTTTTCGGCTCGCTTCAGGTGTTCGGCAATCTGTGCGGGCACGTCCCGATCGCACGCGCCCGGAAAGACCCCGCCGCATCTTGCAGCGCCTTGCTCTACCAAGTCTTCTCGAAACGAGGTTTTTTGGAAACCGATGTTGGGATACCACAAATGCCGATCAAAGAATGTCGCTTTGAAGCTGTGATAGGCTGTGGTTTCGACCCCCACTCTGGCCAACCTTGCTGGAAGACACGTCTCATCACGCTTGGTTGTGAGTTCGAAGTATTCGCCCCAACGCCCGCACAATTCACGGATCTCGCCAGAGGTCGTTGAGCTGTAATAGGTCGTTGTCCCACGTTCTATGTCAAAGCGAGACGAGATGTCGTCAGCGTCGTAGCGCGCAAACAGGAGGCTGTTCATTTCCTCGTTGTCTTCTGGCACTCCCAGCGATTCCACCATGACAACAACCAGATGCCGGTCGATCGGTCCGGAAAGAGGGGCAGCACCTGACTGGCTGATCGCCGAGGCGAAGGGAGTGTCCTCGTTCGCAACACGGTTGTAATGCCCTCTCATTCCCATGCCCATGTAAAGGTCAAAGACCGCCAGGGCCAGGACAGCGGACGCGGCCAGGATCGTCATCGCGTTGCTTTGAAACGCCGTTGGACGCCGCATAGCGATGCAGGCTCCTGCCATCAGGCCCGTCAGGACGATCCCGCCAAGGATGTATTCGAGGGACTGACCCACATCGAGTTCGGCAAAGAACACAAGCGAATGGGCGAGGGAGACAATCGCGAGGTTGAAAAGCCCCGCAATGAACGAAAGGACCGAATAGCCCATAACAGCGATGAAAGCGCAGCACTGCAGAAGATAGGCTCGGTTGCGCACAAGCAGGCCGACGACGCCGAAGATCAAGATTTCGGGGTATCGCGGGGGTGAACCGAATAGATATGTCAGAGCAAAGCCCGCGTTTGCGAAAACCACCCAAACCAGAAGCCAGTTTTGCAGCGCGCTCCATTCGCGCGGCTTTGCTATACGCCAGCGCGTGTCGGTCATCGTCGCTTGAGCTAAGGCATCGGCCATGGCTTCGTGTTTCCCCTGCTCGGGCGATTGAATCCCAAGGTCTGGCCAAATCGGATATGAAGAGGAAAGGTTAGCGCGGTGTTAATTTGTAGGCCTGTGCCCTGTCTGCCTTTAAGAAGTTGCGGTTGCTATGAACACGGCGGTCGGATCCCAGGGTTGTCGAGCCGGGCAATCGCGGCTCTCAGGAAATCTCAGCGTTAACCAACTTATCAGTTCCTTCCATTACTCGAGCGCAATCACATGTACCATTGCGGTTTTACGAAATGACCAATGCAGCGATGATTCCAAGGACCGCGAAGAACAGTTCTGATCAAGGGCAAGGGGCCGTTCGGCAAACTGGTGAAACAGGGCCAATATCAGCCGCGACCCTCTCACTTCTCGCGGTTTCGATCATCGCTTTGCTGGGCGGGGTTCTGGCGTTCTACGCGAGTGTCTACTCACTCCATCAGGATTTGGCTGGCTCAGCGCTTTCGGCGCGGCTAGCCAAGTCCTTGGGAAGCGCTTTTGAGGAGTATAGCCTTTACTTCCCACCGGTTGAGCACGCGTGGTTCGGTGTTGCGGTTTCACTCAGCGATCTGACGGGCCTTCGGCTCGATCTTTGTGTGATGGCGATGACCAACCTTGCGGTCCTGTTTTCCTCCTGGCTCGCCTATCATATTCGCCGAACGGCGACCGGCACATCACCCGTTTTCTTGCTTGTGTCGCTTGCGCTGCTGACGGTGCTTCCGGTTCTGTTCAAGAATGTGTTCGGCTTGCGGGAGCATATGGTGGTGCTTGGGCTTTGGCCCTATCTTGTTCTGCGCCTGTCGGATCCTGACGAGACCAAGATCGACCGGAAAACTCGGTTTTTCGTCAGCGTCTGGCTCGGCGTCAGCTTGCTGTTCAAATACATTTACGCCTTGGTTGTGCTCTTAGTGGAGGTCGTCGATGCGCTCGTTCAGCGGCGCCTTCTTGTCCTCTTTCGGATAGAGAACCTGATTTCAGCCAGTGTCGTCGCGCTCTATCTGTTCTTGTGGCTAGGGGTAGATCCCGCGCAGAGAGAAGCCATGGGCGCGATCGTAAGCGCCATCGATGGCAACCTCGCTGATTTTGAGACCAATGTCGCACAGGCGGTCATGAACGTGGCCCTGTCGGTTGTCTTCCTCATCGTGGGTCTGGTTTTCAAGGTGCCAGTGCGGATCAGCGCCATGGGGATAGCCCTTGTTGTCGCTGCCGTCTTGGCCTCGTGGGTTCAGGGCCGCTGGTACAGCCACCACCTGTTTCCGATCACTATGGCGTACTTTGCATGGATTTGGATGCTGCGCGGCCACCTTAGGCCGCTTTGGCAGTGGGCGTTCTTGCTGCTGGCTTTCGGGCCAGTCGTCGGCGAGTTTCGCAACACCGCCATCTACCAAAGGTCTACGAGCGAGCTCTACGTCACAATGGCCAACGCTGGTCTTTCGGTGGAAGGCAAGCGCGTTGGTCTCCTTACGATGCACCCGTCGCCCTTCAACGAGTTCCTAGCGACCCACGGCGCCGTTCGATGGAACACCAGCATGAACAACGCGTATGTTGCGGCCGAGCTGAAAAATTTCGACCGCCCGGAAAACCAAGATGTCACGCCTCCTGCGGTGCTCCTTGAGGATCCGGGTCGCCAATTGTTGCACGACAATATGTTGCGGCTTTGGGAAGATCAGCCGCCCGAGATCCTGATCTTGGATCACAGCCACAGCTGGCCGCTGCGTTATGTAAAGGTCCGTTGGCAAGAAGCCTTTGCGAAGGACGCGCGCTTTCAGTCCTTCTTAGACCGTTACGAGCCTGTGTTTGAACACAAAGGCGAATTGCTTGAATTCACCTATTTAGTTCGCAAGCAATAAGCGCTCAGAAGGCTTTGACCCCAGCCCAGTCCAGCGGCTCGCCGCGTTGGAGTGCGCGTGCTGCCGGGCGACCTAAAACCTCGTCCAGATGTTTTGGCGCGAGGCCGTGTCCGGGACGGATCGAGCGAACATTTTCACGCGTCAACTCTTCCCCAGCTGCGACATCACGCACCACATAGAGCGAGCGGCGGAACTGGACTGAGCCGCTTTCGCTGCCTTGCAGCTCATAGGTGGTTTCGCCGAGCGAGCGCCAGGCGCGTTTGCAATCGGCAACGAGCGCCGTGAATTCCTCGGGTTCGAGGCTGAAGGCTGCGTCCGGTCCGCCATCCGAACGGGCAAGCGTAAAGTGCTTTTCAACCACGCATCCGCCCAGCGCGATCGATGCCACCGCAACTGCCGATCCGCTGGTGTGATCGGATAGACCTGAGATCACGCCAAACCGCTCACCCAGATCGGGCACCGTGCGCACATTGGATTGCTCATCGGGAGCGGGGTAGGAACTCACACAGTGCAGTAGGATAATATCTTCGCATCCATTTGCGCGCGCCGTGCTGACCGCTTCGCCAATTTCATCCAGATTAGCCATCCCGGTCGAGATGATCATTGGCTTTCCCTTGGAGGCGCAATAGGCAACGAGCGGGAGATCGACCGCTTCGAAAGAGGCGATCTTGTAGGCTGGCGCGCCGAGCTCATCGAGCAGGTCGACGGCGCTTTCATCAAAGGGCGAGGAAAACAGAGTAACGCCCAGTTCCTTTGCCCGGCGAAAGAGCGGCTCGTGCCATTCGAACGGGGTCTGTGCTGCGGCGTAAAGGTCGTAGAGCGTGCGGCCATCCCACAGGCCGCCTTCGATGCAAAATTCGGGCCCCTCGTGATCGATGGTGATCGTGTCAGCGGTGTAGCTCTGCATCTTGATTGCGTCGGCTCCGGTCGCGGCGGCGGCGTCGAGCAGTTCAAGCGCGCGCTCCAGGCTACCATTGTGGTTGCCGGACATCTCACAGATCACATAGGGTTCGTGACCGGGCCCGATCGACCGACCGGCGATCCGGATATCTTTGGCATTGGTCATGCGATCAGTTCCCTCATATCGGTGCACGATAGCATCGGCGTTCGGCCCGAGCGAATGATGTCGAGCGCCGCTTGACTGCCGCAGCGCATAAGCAGATCCACAACGCTCATATGGCTTATGAACGGGTCGGCGCCTTGTGCGTAAACCGGATGGTCGAACCCGTGATAGCGCAGCGTGATGCCAGAGCCTCCAAACGCGCCGCCTTCGCTCTCCTGTTCGATATACGCGGCGCTTCCCTGCGCCGCCAGATAGGTATCTGCGCCGATCACACGACAGATCGAAAGCAGCCGATCATCCTTGCGGCCCGTCACGCCCTTAAGCGTTGACGCTTCGATAAAGTGTGTGTTGATGCCGATGCGCTGCGCAGTCGCGGTAATGAACGCGATGTTGAGCGCGCCGATCGTTTCATGATCTCTCGATAGCAGCGCTTCGAGATGCGGGAACTCTTTCGCGAAAAAGGGCGCTTTGCCGTAGGCGTGGCGCAAGGTGGCCAGATGCGTCTTGCGCCACTTCGGCTCGGGTGCGAGGCGCGTGTTCACAAAGGTGCAGTTCTCTTTCTGGCTGTGACCAGAAAGCGGCACGCTCAAAAAAGCTTCGCCATTGGCTCCAGCGATACGGTTGCGCACGCCCCAGCTGCGTTTCAAGATCTGAGCGTCATCGAGAAACACGAACTGGTCCACCGTGTCGATAAGATCGAAATAGCCGATCCAGGGCAGGTAGGTGGGCTGCATGATTGCGGCAATCATATCGCCTCCAGCGCCAAGGTGATCTCAAGCGCTCTTCGCAAGTCCGCTTCCACTTCAACAAATTTGGCGCCTTTGGCGTAGGTCTCCCAGGCCCCGGCGACGAACCGGTCGCCCATGCGCGCTTTGAGCGCGCGGCGCAATTGCTCCAAGCTATCGATCGTTTCAACCGAATGATACAGCCAACGCGGTTTAATGGACTTAAATTGCAACGCCCCGATTGTAAGCGCGCCTTCGAAGTGGTCCAGCAGACGATAAATGTCCCTGACAAGCTCGTTCTCGTCGCACTTCGTGACGCATTCCGCTGTAAGCAGCGTGCTCCCTGCGCTTTCGTAGATGTAAGCACGGAAGCACGCGCCTTCAGCGGTGAAGTTGTGGAAATAGACGGGAGTTGGGCCCTTCCAGTTGACCTCGAACGTATAGGTCGCGAATTTGGGCGCCGGGGCTCTGGGGACTGGCAGCCCCATCGCCTTGAACAAGGGGATAGGACTTGCGGCCCATACCAGTGTATCGCCCGGAGCGTCCTCTGCCAGAAGCGTCTTTGGATTGGCGAGCTTGCGGTCGTGCACGCGCACTCCGATCGCGGCGAGCGCGGCGCGGCATTGTTCGAACAGAGCGGTAAAGCCGCCAACGGGAAGGCTCGCTTTGGCATTGGTGGTGTACCCCCAAAGACCGCGCGGAATTCCGAAGAGGTCATCGGCGAGCGGGTTTGAGCGCTTGGCCTGCCAAAGCGCGTCAAGAGAGGCTCCTTTCGGATAGACCCGGTTGATCGCCAGAGGATGCGCCGCATCGGCATGCAATTCGCTTGGCTCGCAGCCGACATGCCACCTGACATAGCGCTCCAGTGGCGCGCGCAGCTCGTCATCGTAGCACGCTAATCGATCGCCCAGTGTCCTACCAGCGAGCGGAGCCAGCTCAATGTTCGATCCAGCAAGAGCCGGTCCACCAAAGTCCTGAGCAATTGCCGGATTATCCAAGCTTTGGCTTACTGCACCAAAGCGATTGTCAAAATCCTGAAAGCGCGCCCCATGCTCTTCCAACAGCTCGCGGATAGGATCTCCTTGCGGGCCGAAATAGTGGCAGCCGTCACGCATTTCGCGTCCATCTTGACTGTGCGGCTGCGCTACACCGCCCAGCTGGTCCAAGCGCTCGAAAAGCTCGATGTTTCGGGCGCCCAAGTGATGCGCCTGAAACGCAGCGAGGATCCCGGTGAGTCCCCCGCCAACAATGCGCACGCGCGCTGCGAAGGGGGTGGCGCCAGCCCCTCCGAACGATGTCGGAAAAGGGGCGTTACGATTGTGATCTTCGGCGCGCATACCAAGGCGAATACGGCGAAGGTGTAGACAATCCGTTAACTACGATTATCCGGATTTCGTTCGGATTAGAGGTTGAGCGCGCGCGGCTCGATATCGCTGGAATAGACAAAGACGCTGAATTCAAACGGGATCGATCCTGAACGCACGCAGTAATCGTGGCGCAGCGTGACAAGCGGCGAGAGATGCTCCTTGCAGAACCGGAAGGCGTGCAGCGGATCTTCATAGTAAAGCCCGTCATCGAAATAGTCGACGAAGCGGCTCAGCATGTTGAAGGCGTAACCCTTCGCGGCCATCGTCATTAGCTTTCGCGAAACCGCTTCGAAGAAGGCTCGGTTGTCAGTGATGCGGTTGTTGAAGACACCGCTCACCAGCACGTAATCAAACACCTCCTCGGCCGGTTGCGCCAAAATATCGCGCACCTCAAACCGGCCTGCGGGATGTGTTGTGCGAGCGAGCTCTATCGCTTCAGGCGCTATGTCATAGCCAACATATTCGCCCTCAAAGCCGATGGTGCGCTGCAAAAGGCTTAGCATCTGGCCCGTGCCGCATCCGAAATCGAGCACTTTGCTGTCTTTGGTGACGCCGATCTCGCACAGCACTTCCATGCGGCGCTCCTGGGTGTCGCGGTCGGCGTATTGCGCCCCTTCCGCGCTATCGCCGTGGCGCTTCACAAGCTCGCTATAATGCTTTGCGAGGGCGTCTATGTCGTTCTGAAAGGTCGCGTCCATGTCAGCGCTCTATGGCCTCCAAGAGGGTTTGCGCGGCGTTCGCGCTGGGATCGGCGACAAACGCGTCGCGCATGCGAGAGGCCATCGCCCTGCGCAACGAGGCATCGCCAAGAAAGCGGTCCAGTGAGGCGGTAAGATCGGCGTCTGTCACCGCATCGGCAAGGCCCAGATCATGGGCTAGGCCAGCGCGTGAGAACACACGCGTTTCACGATCTTGGCCTTCGTTCTGAGCGATCGCCGCAACCGGTACAGCCATATAGGCGCTCTCATACTTGATCAGCCCGCCGCCTGTAATGGCCACGTCGGCCCAAAGAAATTGGTCCGAGATATCGGGTTGGCGCGGCACAACCGCGCTGCCCGGTGCGAACTGGGCGATCAGGGAGTCGATCTCGGGGCCATCCTCAGCGATAATCCGAAGGCACAAATCCTTGTGATTGGCGCTTAAGACCCGCGCAAGCCGTAAGGCTAGGTTTTTGGGGTCCGCCCCGCCGATAAGGACAAGCAGTTTGCGCGCCGCGCCCGCGCGATCGCGGGCGACGCTGAGCGCACGTTGTTCCACCAATCGCCGACGCACAAGCAGGAATTGTGGGCCCAATAGGAGCGCTGGCCCGGAGGGATAGCTCAGTTCGGGCGCTTCCCAAGTGAAGTTCAGCACCGCATCGCAGGTGTAATCAGACAAGAGCCGGAAGTCGTCGATGACCACCAAGGCTGGTTCGAGCGCGGCAAAGCTGGCGAGGTACCCGTCATCCGCGCGGTAGCTGTCGAGCACGACAAAGTCGAAGGCGTTGGCGTCCATCGTGGAGGCGATCTCGGACGACGAGGCTTTGGGGTCCAGCGGGGTATCCAGCGCGGTAAGCTCGAAGCCCGCCTCGATGATCTTCCTCTTTGCGTTCTCGTCAAACTGGCCGGCCAATCGGCACACCACACTGCTTGCCTCAAGCGCTTCCGCCAGGGCCATACAGCGGCTTAGATGACCAAAGCCGATCGCTTCTGTCGCGTCGCAGCGAAACAGCGCCTTCACCCCGCATCCCCATTGATCGCAGCGAACAAGGCTTCGGCGATGGTCCAGTCTTCCTCGTTATCAATGTCCCAAGCGCGGGTGGGCGGGACTTCGACAAAACGTGTACGGCTCTCAAAGACCGGACGTTCCTCGAGCCAGGCATCGGCCTTGCCCCAATAGAACTGGCCCGCATCATGATAGACCGCTTGCAAGTCCTGTGTGCGTGTTTTCTGAAACTCGGGCTGGAGCAATTCGGGGGCGCCCTTCGGCCCCTTCAGAAAGCCGCGCTGGGGTGGGTGGCCATAGCGAAGGGCCGGGAAGACATAGTCGCAATCCGGCGCGAGAAGCTTGCGCGCTTCGATCAGGTCGCGCGGCTGCACAAAGGCGGCGGTAGCGTAGACGCAGCAGGCCGCGTCCGGTGCCCAGCCTGCTCCTTGCGCCCATTGGAGCGCGTGCACGATCACATCGTTTGTGCCGGTGTAATCATCGGCGAGCTCAGCCGGGCGAAGGAACGGTGTCTCGGCCCCCGCCGCGCGCGCGGCACCGGCAATTTCCTCATCGTCGGTTGAGACGAGCACGTGGTCAAACAGGTCCGAAGCTTTTGCCGCAGCAATCGGCCAAGCGATCATCGGGCGCCCGCAAAAGCTGCGGATGTTCTTGCGCGGAATGCGTTTGCTGCCGCCCCGTGCCGGGATGATGGCGATGTTCATCGGCTGACCGCTTGGGCTAGGGCGGCGGCGACGTCGCCCTGTTGTTCATCGGTCAGGCTGGGAAACATCGGCAGGCTGATAGCCTGTGAATAATACGCCTCGGCTTCAGGGCAATGGCCCGGCGAAAAGCCCAGATCGCGATAATAGGGCTGAAGATAGACCGGGATGTAATGCAGGTTCACGCCGATCCCGCCGGCCCGCAGCTCTTCGAAAACGGCGCGGTGTGGTTTTGCAGCGCGTTCGGGATTGATCCGGACCACGTAAAGGTGCCAAGCCGAGGCCGCGTCTGGGTGTTGCCGGGGTGTTGTTACCGGCAGATCGGCGAAAGCTTCGTCATAAGCGCGCGCAATGGCGCGGCGGCGGTCAATGAACTCCGTTAGCCGGTCAAGCTGGCTGAGACCGAGCGCGGCGTTGATATCGGTCATGCGGTAATTGTAGCCGAGCGTGTGCTGCTCGTAATACCACTGGCCAGGGTCTTCCAGTTGCACAAACTCCGGATCGCGTGTCACGCCATGGCTTCGACCAGACGCCATGCGCCGCGCCAGTTCGCCGTCGTTTGTCATCGCCATGCCGCCTTCGCCGGTCGTGACGATTTTGACCGGGTGAAAGCTGAAGACTGCGATATCGCTGAACTCACACGCGCCCACGAAGCGGGACTTGTAGCTCGCGCCAATAGCGTGCGAGGCGTCTTCGATAATCCGGATGCCGTAGCGGCTGGCCGCCTGATGGATCGCGACCATATCGCAAGATTGCCCGGTCAAATGAACCGGGATGATGACTTTGGGCAAAGTGCCGGACGCTGCGGCGACCTCCAGCTTTTCAGCCAGTTTGGCAGGGCACATATTGTAACTGCTCGGATCCACATCGACAAAGTCGACCTCTGCCCCGCAGTAAAGCGCCGCATTTGAGCTAGCCACGAAGGTCAAAGGGCTGGTCCACACCCGATCACCCGGCCCGACATCAAGGGCCATGCAGGCGATGTGAAGCGCGCTGGTCGCGCTGTTGGCAGCCACCCCATGCATTGCGCCGCAATAAGAGGCGACCGCCTCCTCAAAGGCGGGAACGACCGGGCCCTGGGTCAGAAAATCGGATTTGAGGACATCGACGACCGCGGCGATATCCTGATCGCTGACCGATTGCCGTCCATAGGGTATGAATTGAGCCATGGTGCCCCCATCACACCGTGTGCGCAGGATCAACGTGCTTGCGAATAAGAGCGCGCAGCTCCTCAACACTTAGAAAGTCGGGATTGCTTCCGCTGTCATAGGCAAATCCAGGCTCAACCGGACTGCCGCCTCGCTTGGCCAAGTAGTCTTCCGTCAGATAGTCGCTCGCGCTTGGTAGGATAGCGTAATACGGTCCCAGATCGACTGTGTTGAGGCTGTCGCTTGAGGTGATCATCTCTTCGTGGATTTTTTCACCCGGGCGGATTCCCACCATTTTGAGCTCGCACTCTGGCGCCACCGCCTCAGCCACATCAGTGATGCGGTAGCTGGGGATTTTGGGCACAAAGATCTCGCCGCCATGGGCGTTTTCGAGCGCCCAGAGCACCATATCAACGCCCTCTTCAAGCGAGATGTTGAACCGCGTCATGGCTGGGTCGGTGATCGGAATGACCCCGCTCGCGCGCTGCGCTAAGAAGAAGGGGACGACCGAACCTCGACTTCCAATGACATTGCCGTACCGAACCACCGACAAACGCAAGTCGCGCGAACCACGAACATTGTTCGCGGCTGTAAAAATCTTGTCGGAACACAGTTTGGTGGCGCCGTAAAGGTTGATGGGTGCCGCGGCCTTGTCTGTGGACAGGGCCACCACGTTGCTGACGCCTGTATCAAAGCAGCTTTCGATCACATTCTGAGCGCCAAGAACGTTGGTCTTGATGCATTCGAACGGGTTGTACTCGGCCGCCGGCACTTGCTTCAGCGCGGCGGCGTGCACGACGATGTCGATCCCTTCTAGCGCGCGCCGAAGACGGTCCTGGTCGCGGATGTCGCCGATAAAGTAGCGCAGTTGAGGATAGTCTCGTGGCGAGAATTCCTGGCTCATCTCGTACTGCTTCAGCTCGTCGCGCGAATAGATCACGAGACGCCGCACGCCGGGGTGCTTCTTAAGGACGGTGCGGACAAAGGCTCGTCCAAACGAACCTGTCCCTCCAGTCACCAGGATGCTCTTGTTATCCAGCAAGGGGCTTGGCTCCTTTTCGGGTGTTCGTGTAGCGGGCAATCACCAGCCCTGAGCTGATAAGGAATGCCACACCGAATGAAACCGCCGTTGCGAGCAGGATCCCGGCTATCCCCAGTTCTGCGACCCACAGCGCGCTGAGGCCGTAGTTTAAAACGATCGTGAGCACGCTGAAGGCCGACATCATCTCGATGCTCTTGTCGAAGTGCAGGAACTTCATGTTGTGCATGAAGTAACCCTGCATCACGATCGCCAGCATCGCATAGCGCAGCAGATCGATCGCGCTATGAAAGGCCTCCCCAAGCATGATCGGTGCGACCAAAAGGGCAAAGAAGTAGAACGCCGCCGCCGCCAACGCGGCAAGAACAAAGTACAGCGCGGAGACCGAAAGGACTTCGTTCAGATCGCCGGGTGTCGCCGATTTAAGCTTCCGGAACAGCCAGGGCGTCCACGCCATGACAAAGCTGTAATTGACCATCCAGAAGGCCGAGGCAAACAGCCAGGCGACGCCGAGCATCGCGCTTGCTTCGACCCCAAGGGAATGCGCGGCCATCACTTTGTCGGTGGTCGCCACCACCATGACCACCGCGCCCGCCGGCCAATACATCACGCCAAAGGAGGCGATGTTGCGGTAAAAGGAGCGCTCGGGGATGCGAATCAGCGAGGACAACGTGAAGCCGAGCGAGCGCAGCGAGAAGAACGAGGCGATCGCCATGCCCAGCATGCGTCCAATGACCACACCGCGCCAATCCCAGCCGGCCATCAGGAAACCGACGATAAAGCCCATGCTCAAAACAGCCTGCGCGACCTGGGTTGCGAGGAACGCCTTGCGCCGATTGTGGAACTGTTGAAGCGCGAGGACGGTGTAGAACACTTCGTAAAGCAAAGCGGCGACAACCACGCTTACCAGCCACGCTTCGGGGAACTTGGTGGCGTCAGAAAGCAATCCGCTGAACACCATCGTGACAGCCGACACAAACACGGCCAAGATCAGCATTACAAACAAGATCGTATGTGTGAACCGCTTGAGTTGGGCCTCGTCAAAATCGTAAAAGCGCATCCGGATTGCGTCTTGGGAGGTCAGACCAACAATAGGGCGCATAAACGTGGCGTAGGTCACGAACAGGACCCAAATCCCATATCCGGTCGGGTCAAGCATGCGTGTGAGGATCGGTGCCAACAAAATTGGGACCAGAGCCTCGATGCCGTTGGCAAAGGCGTAGAACAGGGATTGGAGCGCCAAAAACTTCTTGGCGTTCAGTGTGAATGCTTTGCGTATCATCAACCGCTCTTGTGCGTTGGCCCCTGTCGCACTCGCCATCGCCAGTGCTTGAGAATTGTTAAACCGCAATAGTTAACGAATGCCTGCGACGATCTGCTTAACCTACCTTGTCCGCGGTCTCCGCAGCGGCCAGGCGGACACCCCCATCTGTGCTCATGTCTCGCAATCCCGCTCTAACCCGGCACGGAGTGTGCGGACGCCAATTTCGGAGTCACTGAGGTCCTCGTCGGTTGGAGCGTTTGCCGACGTGATTGAACCCGCTGAACGACTAACCGACCGAGAGGTAGTTCAGAAAGCGCTGGGCGTCACGATTGAAGATATTGGGTTGGCGCCGAGTTTCGAACTGCGAACCAACCTCAGCGTTGTTCCAGTGATAGATGTTGGTCAGCAGCCCGAAAAGGTAGCGAGCGTCAATCTCCAGAAGCGAGCGTGGTTCGGGCAAGTCGGACTGTGCGTTTGCGAAGGAGATCGACGGGTTGGATTTGTTGATGTTCAGGACGGCGAACTGGTCATTGCCCACCGGGATGACGTAGAAATAGTCGATGTCGCATTCGGATCGCTCAAACGCTCGTTTCGAAGCGATGCCAAGCAGGCGGCGAATGGGCAATTGCCCAGCTTCCGCCAAGTCCATCAACCTCTCGTAGTCCATCGGCTTGTCGGCAAGCTCGGAAATACGTTTCGCGACCATTTCCTGATCATATCGCTGGGTTCGCACAGCGCTGGGATTGAGGGAGGTGGTATCAATCGATCCGCCGTTATCGGCCAGGATCACGGCGTTTGGATCAATCTCAAGGATTTCCACGGGGTCCGCTACACCGCGAAATGCGTTCATGGGCGCGAGCTTTCCACCCAGCAGATACTTGCCAGCAAAGGGCAGGTTCTTCTTTGCTCCCACTGCTTCCACCAATTTGATGTAGCGCTCAAAAAACTGACGCTTCTTGCGTTCGGCGACTTCGGGCAAATCCGGGTCATCAAGATCGAAATAGGTCTGCGGAAATGGACCTGCACCGGTGTAGCCGCAACACAAGATGTCGACCTCGCCCGTGCGCTCGACAAAAGTCTCAATCATGGCATCGTCGAAAATCACATCGTTCGAATTGGCGACGCAATGTAGCCTTTCGCCCTGATATTTGACGATTAGAGCGCTATCAATGTCCGATGCACTACCGGTCTTATGCGGCAAAATCTCAAGCGACGTTGCATTGGTCTGCCAGGGTGTGGTGAGGACCGTCGCGTCTAAGCCATCGGCCCGCATTTTAAACAAAAGATGGTTCGGAGAGTGATCCGCAATAACCACCTCTTTCTGGCCATAACGTTCAAAATAGGCCTTCAGAAACTCCGCATCGTAGTGATCGGGGTGGATATGCGAGACGTATATGAGATCCACATCGCCGACCGATGCAAGAGGATCTGTGACTTCGGGGAAGTGATACCAAGAACCGTCATAGACGCCCTCGGTAAACCAGGGGTCGCAGAGAATTTTAAGATCAGGGGTCTCGATGACTATGCAAGCCGAGTAGATGTATCTCACGGAAATGGACATGGTCTGACCTGTTCGTTGGCTCGATAGCGAAAAAGCAACCTCTAGGTGCATCGAAACAGGCCGGTTGGCAAACCTTTGAGGCTGCTTGTTCCGCAGATAATTGCGCAGCGTTGCGCGTGCTTGGCGAAACATCGCAAGACGATCTCATGGACGACCGTGTTCCATGACGATCGCCACCGGACTTAAAGAGATTGTAAACGGGAAATCTTAAGGTTTGGCTGCGATAGCTCGCGGGCTCAGAGCTGCAATTTGGTGGTTCGATTAAGGCATTGCCTTGTCCAGGGGTTAGGTCAGCGTGACGTTCAAACCGATAGAAAATCCATCCATTCAGCCGCCACGCCCAGTGGAGGCTGGACCCTTCGAGCTAGAAGCTCAAATCCCCCCGGCAGTTTCGTCGTTGGATCCCGGTGTCGCAGGCTACAGTCTGGCGATTGCGCTGCGAGTGGTGCAGCGGGTAGAATCGTCTTTGGGTCGCGGCGCGGTCTATCAGGAAATTCTGAGCAAAAACGCGATCTACCGCCTCGTTGATGCGCTGTATTCACGAGCCGACAGACGCTTCCTTCAGCCGCTCCTTCTGTTCATCTACATGCTGAAGAGCGTGGTTTCACTGGGGCCCTTCAACCAGAAGAACGCCGAAGCTGTGGCGATCTCAAATTTCCCCAACGAGCATAAGACGATAGACCGTGTCGTTGCGCTCATCCCGGACGTTCCCGTGCTCCGGGTCACCGTCGGTCGCAAGCACATCTTTGGTCTCGGTCAGCTCGCTACAATCCTCAAAATGCTTGGAGCCGCTCCACGCTTGTGGTCCTTTCTGCGCTTTTTGACGCGGACACACAGCTTCATGCCCTCAGCTCGCATTGCAAGCGCGCTCGCCTTTTACATTCGTTTCTCTCAGCTGCTGCGGGAGCGTTCCGCGCTCCAGGCCTGTGTCGTCGCCAGCAATTACAGCCCCGAGGCGATCGGCCTGGCGGCCGCGGCGCACCAGAACGGTCGACGAGTGGTCTACGCCAACCACGCACCGGTCCCTGCCAACATCGAGGTTGTGCCACCCGTGCTCGCCGATTGCGGGCTCTTCTACGGCGATAGAACGACAAGCGTCTATAAGGCGCGCGCTGCATGCACCGCTGAGGTCGCGCTGATCGGACAGCCGGGCGATTCCAAGCCGATGCAGTGGCGCGATGAGGTGAACACCGTTGGCATCTTCCTCACATCGGGGACGAAGGTTGAAGCGTTGCAAAGCTTGATCGCCACCATACGGCTTAGCCTGCCGATGGCGCGTGTTCTGATCCGCCAACACCCTGTGACGCTTCTGAAGACCGACTTCTCCGGCCTCAGCACCGACGATCCCAAAGTCGAGCTCACCATCGGCAACCCGCTCGATGAAGAGATTGCAGCGTGCGACATGGTCATTTGTGGCAATAGCGGTGTCGCCATGAATGTCCTGAGCGGCGGGCGACCGGTTGCCTATCTTTCAAGCCTCGATGGCATTTTGTTCGATGCCAACGGGTTTGTGGCAAGCCGTTTGGCGTGTTCGATCCCGTGGTGGAGCGACGATGTCTACGATCGGCTCAAATCCTTCTATCAGATGGAGGGCTGGGTCGACGTGATGCGCTCTTATGATGCCTCTTATGAAGTGGATACAGACGCACTGCAACGCGAAGCCGCGCGCGTTCTTCTGAGCTATATCCGGCCGGATACAGGCACCCAGCGCGGCAAGAAAGACGCCGCGAACCGCGCCGCGGTGGCGCGCGCCGTTTTGACGGAAGCCGATCGGTCCGCCGCTTAGCGTCAGGCCTCTGGCCGAGCGTTGCGCCTGGCGCTCTCAAGCGGGTTTATCACCCCATCGCGATAGACGTTGAATTTTGCCAGCAAGGCTCCCACAGGGCCGAGGCAACAACGCCTTTTCGTGAAAAAGCCATGACCACCACAAATCCTCTGCCTTCTCCATCTTCTGCTTCCCGCTCAGCGGGTTTTGCCTACGCGGTAGCGGGTTTTGCGGTATTGTCTTGCGGCGATGCGGTGGTGAAGAGCATGGCGGGTGACTGGCCTCCTTACGCTGTGGCGGCCTTGCGCTTTTCGATCGGCGCGCTGGGACTTTCGGCGTTGCTCTGGCGGGCGCAGGGGCCGACCGCCTTTGTTCCGGTTAATCCATGGTTGCAGATGGCAAGAGGTCTGTGCCTTGCGATGGCGTCTCTGTGCGTCTTCTCAGAGAGCTTCGTGATGCCGCTGGCCGAGGCGATGGCGAGAGGCTTTCTGGCGCCCATTCTGCTGCAGGTCTTCGCCGGTGTTCTGCTTGGCGAGCGCGTCGCACCCAAGGTTTATGCCGTTTCGCTCGTGGCTTTGGCGGGCGTGGCGATCATCTTGCGGCCCAGTCTTGCGGTGCTGGGTTGGGCCGCTTTGCTCCCGCTTGTGTCCGCGGTGTTCTTTGCTCTTCTGATGGTCGCCAACCGCGCCAGCGCCGGGCGAAGCAGCGCGCTCGCAGCGCAGGTCTTCGTGGCCGGAGCGTGCGCGCCGATCCTTATCCTGGCCAGCCTTTTCGCCAAGATCTCCGGCGTTCCCGAGCTCGCCTTCACCTGGCCAAGCTGGGACGTCGTTGCGCGCTGCGCCGTGGTTGCCGTGACAGCGAGCACGGCGCATTGGCTTGTGTATCTCGGCACCGCCAAGGCGGGCGCGGCGGAAGTGGCCCCGGCGATCTATGTGCAAATGGTCGTCGCGGTTACTTTGGGCTGGGTGTTCTTCGACGAAACGCCGGATGAGTGGACGTTGGTCGGAGCCGCTATGATCATCGCCGCTGGCCTGTATCTATGGCAAGACGGGCAGCGCTTGGTTCGCCAAGTGGAAAAATCCTTGCAAAATCGGCGCTAAGGCACGCAATGCGAGCGAGTTTTCAAGCCTGTGTTCATCGCTCGGTGCGTAAGCCGCCGCCGCAGCCAAAGACTAAGGGGGAACAAGATACACAATGTGCGGCATTATCGGGATCGTAAGCGGAACAAGAGTGGCGGAGCGGCTGGTCGATAGCCTGCAGCGAATGGAATATCGGGGTTACGATTCCGCCGGAATTTGCGTCATCAACGAAGGCCAGCTTGCGCGCCGCCGAGCGGAAGGCAAGCTCAGCAACCTGCTTGATGTTCTGGGGCGCGAACCCGTCGATGGCGTGACCGGTATTGCCCACACGCGTTGGGCCACGCACGGCGCGCCGACCGAGGCTAACGCCCACCCGCACGCGACCCAGGACGTCGCGATCGTCCACAATGGGATCATTGAGAATTTCAAGGAATTGCGCGCTGAGGTCGCGGCGGCCGGCCGGACCTTCCAGAGCGAGACCGACAGCGAGGTTGTGGCGCATCTGATCTCGATGCGGATCGCAGCCGGTGACAGCCCTGAAGACGCCGCACGCGCCGTGTTCCCACGTTTGCGAGGCGCCTTTGCGTTGGCGATTACTTTTCGCGATTACCCGGATCTGCTGCTCGGCGCGCGGCTCGGTTCTCCGCTTGTACTGGGCCATGGCGAAGGTGAGATGTTTCTGGGCTCGGACGCGCTTGCCCTGGCTGCGCTTACCCAGCAGATAACCTATCTCGAAGAAGGTGACTGGGCCGTGGTGCGGCGTGACCGCGCGCAGGTGTTTGACGCGGATGGACGCGAAACCATCCGTCCTATGCAGGCCTCAGGCGCGTCGGCTGCGGCGGTGGAAAAGGGCAATTACCGGCACTTTATGCAAAAGGAGATTTTCGAGCAGCCCACCGTGGTCGCCCAGACACTCTCCTCCTATCTCCGGCGCGAGGACAACTCTGTGGCGCTGCCGCAGCTCGATTTCGATATCTCGGGGGTGAAGCGCCTTACGATTGTCGCTTGCGGGACTTCATTTTACGCCGGAATGGTCGCCAAATACTGGTTTGAGCAATTCGCCCGGGTCCCCGTCGATATCGATGTGGCGAGCGAGTTTCGCTACCGCGAGCCAGTGCTGGAAGACGGTGGGCTGGCGCTCTTCATTTCGCAATCCGGGGAGACGGCGGACACTTTGGCGGCGCTGCGCCATTGCAAGGCGGAGGGCCAGGTCATCGGGGTGGTCGTCAACGTGCCCACCAGCACCATGGCGCGCGAGGCGGACCTGTTGCTGCCCACGCACGCCGGGCCGGAGATCGGTGTGGCTTCAACGAAGGCTTTCACCTGCCAGCTGGCCGTTCTCGCCGCGCTTGCGGCCCATATGGCGGTGAAAAAGGGGCTGCTTGATCGCGAAGCGGAGGTCGAAATCGTGACGCACCTTTTGGAAGCGCCCGCCGCGCTCAACGCCGCACTGGATCACGACGACGATATCGCCGCGATGGCGCCTCTTATCGCGCCCGCGCGCGACGTGCTTTATCTGGGGCGTGGGCAGGACTTTCCGCTCGCGCTTGAGGGCGCACTAAAACTGAAGGAAATCAGTTATATCCACGCGGAAGGTTACGCCAGTGGAGAGATGAAGCACGGGCCCATTGCGCTGATTGATGATGATGTGCCGGTGGTCGTCATCGCGCCTTCCGGGCCGCTTTTTGAAAAGACGGTCTCCAATATGGAGGAGGTCCGTGCGCGTGGCGGGCAGGTTGTGCTAATCTCTGATCCCGATGGATTGGCGCAAGCGGGTGAGGGGTGCCTTGCGACGATCGAGATGCCGGTCGTTCACCCGCTGATCGCGCCGCTTGTTTACGCGATCCCAGTGCAACTGCTCGCGTATCACGTGGCGGTGGTGAAAGGCACCGATGTCGATCAGCCGCGTAATCTGGCGAAATCGGTGACGGTAGAATGACGGGTTCTTCGCCCGCGCTGCTCCACGATGATAGGGTCTTTGAAATCGGCGCACCACGCTGGTTTACGCGCCTGTCCATTGTTTTTCTGCCATTTGCCCTCCTGGCCGGCGCCTTTGCGATGACCTGGGCGTTGGGCTGGATCGGTGCCATCGCGGCCGGTGTCCTATCGACTTATGTCCTCATTAAGTGGTCGCCAACACGAAAGCGCTGGAACTTGACAGAGCAAGGTGTGGACTTTGACAAAACTTATCATGGCCGGATCGGTTGGGCGTCCATAAACCGGATTAAGCTTAGTCATGCTCGCGTGCAATTTGACTACATATAGCTTCTCAGATGAGCAGACGCGCTACATGGAGGAGAAGCGGAAAGAGGGCCTTTGCATCACGCCGATTGTCCACTTCAGTGAGGAGATCCCTCTGCGCTGGACCGGAGTAAAGGCCGATGATGTTGAAAAGGCAATCGCCCGGTTTTGGCCCGACGAAATGCGGAACCTCGATTCCGTGCTGGTGCGCGACTGAGCCGGCCTTGATAATGCTCGTCTTCTGGACCCGGTATAACCGCGTTAGAGGGGCGCAATTGGGATCAGGCCGCGGCGGCGAAAGTGCTGCGCTAAGCCTTTCTGAGTGAAGCCTAATTCCCACCAAGAGAAGTTGTGGTCTTTGGTTAAAAGACGCCGTCATTGCGGCCTTTTACTTTACCGGCCTCTAACCTTTTACGCTTACCTGCTTGGGGGTGAACCAGCCGATCACTCCTTTGCAGGAAGCGCCTGCCCAAGTGTCCTACGCGGCCGTACTCGGTCTGACCGGCGCGCGCGGCAACGAGGGGGCGAGGCTGCGTGGGGTGCTATATTCGGCGCTTTCGAACGTTACCTTTCTGCGCGTCTTCGGCCACGCGATCCTCGCCGTGTTTGTTGCGCAGATCTACCTCAAGACGGTTCCCACCCTTTGGCTGGGCGGGTGGGTGGTGGTCTTGGTGGGTCTCCACTTTCTGGGCGCTCGATTTGACCGGGCTTTGGCCGATGCGGACCGGCGCAAGATCAGCCGTTTTGAGTTCTACCGCCAGTCGATGACGTCGGTGTTCTCGGGCGTGCTGTGGGGCGGGGCGGTGCTGGTCTTTGGCCCTCTGGGATCATTGGAAGACTTGCTGGCTCTGCTGGCGGTCATTGCGATCATTTCGTCGGGCGCGATCTACTTTCGCACTTCAGCGCCGCTTGGCGCGGTGCTTTTCGCGCTGGTTTCCGGCGTTGCGATCAGCGCGTATCTGGCGCTCAACGGCTTGTGGTTTGCGATGGCCGGCGGCTGCGTATTCACGATCTGCACCATCCTGGGCGCGATGCAGGCCGGACAAACCTTCTTGAAGGTCCGGCTTTCCCAAGACGCGATCGCGGAGAAGGAAGAGGTTGTCTCGCTGCTGCTGCGAGAGTTTGAGGAGAACGAGGCCGATTGGCTGTGGGAGGTCGACACGGCGCGGCGTCTGCGCGCAGTCAGCCCGCGCTTTGCCTTTGCGCTCGGCCGAGGCCAGGCCGAAGCGGAGGGCAAACCCTTTCTCGATTGTGTGACCGCTCGCGCATGGAGCGAAGGACAGTTTCCGCAAAGCCTCCACCAGCTTGCCGACAAGCTCAAGAACCGTGAGAACTTTTCCAACCTGATTGTGCAGGTCTCGATCCACGGAGAGATGCGTTGGTGGGAATTGTCGGGCACGCCGATGCGCGATGAGAGGGGAAAGTTCTGTGGCTTTCGCGGCGTGGGTTCGGATGTAACCGAGCAGCGCGAATCCGATGAAAAGATCGCGTATCTGGCGCGGTTCGACACATTGACCTCTTTGCCCAACCGTTTGCAGTTGACCGAAGCGTTGGGCGAGGCGCTGCGTTACGCGGAGCAATGGCGCACGCGGTGCGCGTTGCTGATGGTGGATCTCGATCGGTTTAAGTCAGTGAACGATTCGCTGGGCCACATGACGGGGGACAAACTGCTGGCGCAGGTATCCTCTCGGCTGCAGGCGCTAATGGGCGACAATGCGATCTGCGGGCGCCTGGGCGGCGATGAATTTGCGATCGTGATCCGCGATGCCAGCGATGGCAACCATGTGCGCGCGATGGCACGCCGCGTTATCGACGCGCTATCCGAACCCTACCAGGTTGAGCAGCACACGCTCTATGTTGGCGCGAGCGTTGGCTCAGCCTTTGGCCCGCGCGATGGGGCCAGCGTCGAGGAGTTGATGCGCAACGCCGACCTCGCGCTTTACCGTGCAAAGGATGTCGGCGGGGGCGACCATTACCGCTTTGAACCGATGCTGCACGCCTCCGCTGAGGAACGGCGCAAGCTTGAGGTCTCTTTGCGAAAAGCGCTGGGGCGTGATGAGATGGTGCTGCATTACCAGCCGGTCGTCGACGCGCGCAGCGAGAACATCGTTAGTTTTGAAGCGCTGGTGCGTTGGGACAGCGCGGATCACGGTTTCGTCAGCCCTGGAAAGTTCATTCCGCTCGCAGAAGAGACGCGGCTGATTGTGCCAATCGGCAAATGGGTTCTGCGTCAGGCGTGCTTGGAGGCGCGCTCCTGGCCTGAAGAGATCAAGGTCAACGTCAACGTGTCGCCGGAGCAATTGCTCGAGCCGGACTTTCACCAAGAGGTGGTCGACGTTCTTTCTTCGACCGGCCTTCGCCCCGAGCGGCTGGAGATCGAGGTGACTGAAAGCATCTTCCTGCGCGACGCGACCGTGGCGCGCAACGCGCTGGAGCAAGCGATGGCGCTGGGCTGCTCGGTGGCGCTTGATGACTTTGGGACCGGCTATTCCTCGCTCGGTTATCTGCGCAAATTGCGCTTCTCGACGATCAAGGTGGATCGCACCTTTGTTCAGGGAGCTTCGCAGGGCAGCAACGAAAGCCTTGCTATCATCAACGCCGTGGTCGCGATGGCCAAGAGCCTCGACATGACCACAACCGCCGAAGGGGTGGAAAGCGTTGAAGAGGCTGAACTGATCCGCAATCTGGGTTGCGACAAGATCCAGGGCTTCTATTTTGGACGACCGATGTCCAACGAAGACGCCCGGCGGCTGTTTAAGGCGCCGCGCTCAAAACGCGCTTAGGCGCTCACCAGGCTTGCGATTACGCTTTCAAAAACGCGACGGCCATCCGCGCCGCCAAGGCTCGCATGCGCAACCTCGGCCATCGCGCGCTCAGGGTGCGGCATCATGCCAAGAACCCGTCCGTTTGCGCTCAGCACGCCGGCGATATCGCGCTGCGATCCGTTGCACGGCGCGGCGTAGCGAAAGGCGATACGGTCCTCCGCTTCAAGCGAGTCCAGCGTGGGCGTGTCGGCAAAATAATTGCCATCGTGATGCGCGACCGGCACGCGAATGACCTCGCCCTTGGCGAAACCTGCGGTGAAAGGCGAAGCAGTGTTGATCACTTCGAGCCCAACCGTCCGGCAAACAAAGCGCTGCGTTGCGTTGCGCATAAGCACACCCGGCAACAAGCCGCTTTCGCAGAGGATTTGAAACCCGTTGCAGATGCCCAACACCGGCACGCCGCGCTCAGCCGCTGCGACAACAGCGTGCATGATCGGGCTCTTCGCGGCCATGGCTCCCACCCGCAGGTAATCACCATAGGAGAAGCCTCCCGGCAGCGCGATGAAATCCAGGCCGCTGGGCAGATCAGCGTCGCCATGCCAGATCCGCCGCGGCGCCGCGCCCGTCACCGCTTCGAGAGCGACGGCAATGTCGCGATCACAATTGGAGCCGGGAAAGGTGATGACAGCGGCGGTGAAAGCCATCAGGCGCTCTCCGGCTCAAGCTTTTCGATCACGAAGTCTTCGATCACGGTGTTCGCGAGCAAGCCGCTGCACATCGAATGGAGCGTCGAATCCGACGTGCCGTCGGCGACATCCATCTCAATCAGGCGACCTATCCGCACATCGGTCACGGCGTCGAAGCCCATGCCTTCCAGCGAGTGATGCACAGCGCGGCCCTGTGGATCGAGCACACCGGGCTTGAGACGAACAAGGATACGGACTTTCATGGCTGGCCCTTTCCAAAGGGAAATCGTGAGGAGAGTCTTGCGTGAGAACAGCGTTTCATCCGCTAAGCGCTTTAACGTCAATGCTGTAACGGTGCACCCCGCAAAGACCCAGTTTTGCGCAACCGCCTGCTTCGTCTTGCTGCAACAGCGATGCGAATCTGTCGCCGCGCTGCAACAATCACCCGAAGAAAGATATCCAATCGCCGCGTTCTGCGGGTAATTTCGCCTGAAAACCTCGATTCATGCGCGCAAATCTGTCAGCGGCTTCCTCGCAAGATGCATTGTTGCAACCGAAAATGGGGGGCCGACTCATGTCAAACCGTATTCCCGCCGCGCGCGCTTTGTGGGCCAGCACCACCGCTATGACCGCCGCTGTCTTCGCCTTTGCCGCTCCTGCAGCGGCGCAAGCTGGCGACGCTTCTGAGGCAGAGGAAGGCCAGTTGCCTTCGATTATTGTGACTGCAAACCGCCGCGAAGAAAGCCTTCAGGACGTCCCAATTTCGGCCGAAATCCTCGATCAGGGCCGCATCGGAGCGATTTTTTCGGCCGCCGCGGACACCACCGCGCTCGCCGGAGCGGTTCCCGGGCTCAACATTGAAAGCTCAAACGGCCGCGTGGCGCCGCGCTTTTACATTCGCGGGCTTGGCAACACCGACTTTGACCTGGCCGCATCACAGCCCGTTTCGGTGATCCTGGACGATGTTGTTATGGAAAACGTGACACTGAAATCCTTTCCGATCTTTGATGTCCAGCGCGTGGAAGTTCTGCGCGGGCCGCAAGGCACTCTGTTCGGCCGCAACACGCCGGCCGGCATCGTCAAAATCGACACGATCAAGCCCGGCTTTGAAGACGATATTCAGGTTGGGCTGAGCGTCGGTTCGTTTGGCACCGTGTCCGCCAACGCGGCGTGGGGTGGGGGAATTGTCGAGGACAAGCTGGCCTTCCGCGTTTCGACCCAGTTTCAGCGCCGCAGCGATTGGATCGATAACGGGTTTACCGGTGAAGAGGACGCGCTGGGCGCCTACACCGACTTCGCCATTCGTGGCCAAATGCTTCTGGTGCCCGATGAAGAGCGGCGCTTTTCGATGCTGGCGTCGGTGAACTTTCGCGACCTTAGCGGCAGCTCAACCTTTTTCCGCGCCAATGTGCTGGGTCCGGGCAACAACGAACTGAACGCGAACTACGACCGCGACACGGTGTTCTATGATGCGGGAGGCGGCAACCCGGCCGAGTACCAGCAGTTCGGCGCCACGCTGAAGATGGACTATGAGTTTGACTTCGCGACGATTACGCAGATTTCCAGTTACTGGGAGAGTGAAGGCTTCTCGCGCGGGGACGTCGATGGCGGCAATCTGGTAACCGGTCCGGGTTTCATCCCGTTCCCATCGGACACGCAGGACTCGATCGATCTGCAGCAATTCACGAGCGAAACCCGTTTGGCCTCAAACGGTGATGGACCGCTGAGCTGGCAGGTCGGCGCGTTTATCTTCACCAGTGATTTCGACGTGTCGACGGTGGGCTTCACCTTTCCGCCGCCCGTCACGGTTAACCACACGAACGACGCTTGGGCCGTGTTTGGCCAGCTTTCGTATGACCTGAACGATATGTTCCGCGTTACCGGCGGGCTGCGCTACTCCGACGATGAGAAGGACTTTGTGGTCGTCGAAGGCGCCGCGCCGCAGCCGGTTTCGGTGCAGGATGACAACATCGATTGGGATGTCAGCCTGTTCGCTGATATTGACGACGAGACAAGCCTCTACGCTCGGGTTGCTAACGCGTTCCGCGCGCCGACCATCCAGGGCCGCGACGTGGCTTTTTTCGGCGCACCGAGCGTCGCGCAGTCGGAAAACATCACCAGCTGGGAGCTTGGCTTTAAGAGCGAGTTCATCGATCGGCGGCTGCGCCTGAACGGTTCGGTCTTTTACTACACCGTGGAAGACCCGCAATTCACTGCGGTCGGTGGTACGGGCAACCTGGTGCAGCTGATCAACGCCAACGAGGGCGAGGCCTATGGCTACGAGCTTGACGCTGCGTTCCAGGCATCGCCGCAAATCCTGCTGACGCTGGGCATCGCCTACAACAACACGCAGATCAACGATGACGATCTCGCCGTGGGTGTGTGCGCCCAATGCACCGTGACCGATCCGTTTAACCAGAACGGCTTTGCGCTGGTCGATGGCAACCCATTCCCCAACGCACCCGAGGTAAGCGGCGATTTCACCTTCAGCTACACCGTTCCGGTGGGCGACAACGATGAAGTCTTCCTCTTCACTGACTGGGTGTATCTGGGTGAAACCAACTTCCTGCTCTATGAAAGCCTTGAAAACAATGCCGACAGCCGCATCGAGGGCGGTCTGCGAATGGGCTATCGCGGCAACAATGGGCAGTACGAACTGGCTCTGTTTGCCCGCAACATCACCAACGCTGACAACGTGCAAGGCGTCGTTGATTTCAACAACAACACCGCCTTCGTAAACGAGCCGCGCGTGATCGGCGTCTCGGTGGGCTTTAGCCTTTAGAGCGGCCAACGGCTTTCGCGTTGCTCCCGGACGCTGGTGTGTAAGCGAAGGCGCGCGCGATACAGGAAAGGGCTGGCGGGAGGCGACCCGTCAGCCCTTTTTTCTCCTCGGCATCAGATCGGCTGGTGAGCCTTTTCCGGCAAGCTATCGCTAGTTGGCGTTTGCCATTTCGGCGACCGCTTTGGACTTTGCCAACGCGCTTGGCAGCACGACAAACGTCGCGGCCTCAGCGGGCTGGACATAGACCTGAGCGGCGGCCTTCAAGTCACCTACCGAAACCGCTTTGAGCACATCGGGATAGGCAAAGAAGCGATCGATACGCTCTGGGTCGCTTTGCGCGCGCTGGGTTAGCACGGTGTAGACACCCAGATCCTTGAGCGCGTTTTCGTGCCGTTCGAGGAGCGGTTTGCGTGCGCGTTCAACCAGGTCCTGCGAGATGCCATCATCGGTCACAAGCTCGCGCAACATGGTATCAATGGCGGCGCGCGCCGCGTCGACCTGACTGTCTTCGAGCGACACGCTGATCGTGATCGTTCCGTAATCTCGGTAGTGGCGGCTGTTGCTCACATTGGCGCGCGGCGAATACGCCTGGCCCAGCTCTTCGCGGATCGTATCTGTCAGTTCCAGTTGAAGCACGCGGCCGAGCATTTGCAGTTTGACAGCCTCGTCATAGTCGCGGTTGTCCGGCGCGGGCCAGATCATACGCAACAAGGCCTGATCGGGCTCGCCATCGTGCTCGATAACGCGGGTGGAGCGATCCTGAGTGAAAGTCCGCAAGCGGGCCTCCTCGCGCACACGGAACTGGTCTTCGCGCTCTGTCAGCGCACCAAAGGTGGACGCGACCGCGGCGATCGCGGCGTCTTCATCAAGGTCTCCAACAAGGCCAATCTCAATCGCGCCCCGGCTTAACCGGTCCTCGATCACGCTTTGTAGCCCGTCAAAGTCGAGCGCTTCGAAGGCTTCCTTGGGTTGCAAGGTGAAGCGCGGGTCGCCATCGGACAGGTCTCCCCCGACGACTGCGCCAAGCGCCCGGCCTGGCGTCGAGGTGAGAGTCTCAAAGAAATTGTCGATGCCCTTGCGAAACCGTTCCACGCCTTCGGGTCGATAGCCCGGATCGGTGATCAACGCCGCCATGAGCTGCAATTGCAGTTCCAGATCGCGCGGCGTCGTTGTCGAACCCATGCCGAAGCTGTCGACGCCCGCGTCAAACCCAAGGCCAACGCTGCGCCCGGCTAGGATTGTAGAAAGCTCATCCTGGCTGTGTTCGCCCAGCCCACCCGCGGACAAAGAGCCCGAGAGGTAGACGGCGAGCGGGTCGTCCTTGGTGGTCATCAACGTGCCGCCATCGACGGCCAGGCGGACGTTCACCCGGTCCTCTTGCACATCGGTCTGCTTAATGTTGAGTTTGACGCCGTTGTCGAACTCGATCTGACGTATGCCGAGCTGGGTCTCCATCGTGTCCGAAACAATCGTGCCCGATGCGCCGAATTCGGTGTAGGCGAAAGCGGTGGCGCCCGTGTCGAGCGGGGCCGCGATGGGCAGGGCCATGCCTTCTTCAAAAGCGAGCCTCAGCGCTTCCTTGCCGCCTTCGGGCGCCTTGCGGCCCTGGAACCGGATCAGAGGGTCCTCAAGCGCGATCACGTGGCTCTTGAACGCGGCGAAGACGCTGTCCGACGTGATGTTGGGAGCCATCTCTTCGAACAGAGCTAGCCGGTACTCCGGTGTTGTCGGGATAGCGTCGTTGGACACCAGCGACAAAGCCGCGCCGACAAAGGCGCCGTTGGGGCGCGTGTCCTTGGCTTTGACCGCGTTTTCAAGCGCGGTCCTCCTGCGTGCCAATTGTTCGTCCACTTCGGCCTGGGTAAAGCCAAAGGCCAGCGCCTGGTTGTATTCGCGCACAGCCGCCAGCAGACCCTTGCGCCATTCGCCGTCGACGCTGCCAATATTGACGCCCGTGTTGCGCCCATCTTCGAAGAAATTGCCTTGCGTGAAGCTGGCTCCGCGGAAGGGGGCATCGGCCTTTCGCGCCAGCCGCGCGAGGCGGCGGTTGACGATGGCGTAACCGAGCGACCGCAGCGCCGCCGCCTTGCGATTGGCGAGCGTGTCCGGCTCATCAATCCAAGCGTCGAATTGGACGATTGCAACGCTCTCAGACAGCGAAGGATCGGTGTAGATATCGGTCTTGCCGCCTTGCGTGACATCGAGCGGTCCGGTCACTGGATCCTTTGGCGCCGGGCCGCCTGACCAGTCCGCAAACCTGGCGCGCAAAGCCGCCTCCATAACGTCGACCGGGTAATCGCCGACGATCACCAAGACCGTGTTGCGCGGCGTGTAGGTCCGCTCATACAAAGTGCGCATCTGTTCCGACGTGGCGCCCTCGATCACTTCCAGCGTCCCGATCGGCAAGCGGTCGCCGAACCGCGCATCGGGCGCGTAGAATTCGAAGCCGTCTTCCTGCGCGCGCTGGGCAAAGCTGCGCCGATCGCGCCGTTCAGCCAGGATGATGCCCCGCTCGCGCTCGACCGCCTCCGGCGCGATCAGGAGCTCGCTCGCGGTCTCGCGCATCAACATTAAAGCGGTGTCAAGCAGATCCGCGTCGTTGCGCGGTAAGTTGAGCATATAGGTCACCGCTTCAAGCCCGGTCGAAGCGTTGGTGTCCGCGCCAAAGGCAAGCCCTTCGCGTTCGAGGAGCTTGATCATCTCGCCTTCGGGGATCCCTTTGGACCCATTAAAGGCCATGTGTTCAAGATAGTGTGACAGGCCGCGCTCGCTGTCGGTTTCTTCAAGCGATCCGCTGCCGATGCGCATCCGGACCATGGCGGTGCCTTCGGGTGTCGCGTTTTGGCGCAGGATAAAGCGCAGGCCGTTTTCAAGCTCGCCAAAGACATAGCCCGGATCGACTTCGACGTCGCTGTTCTCAAACGCCCACCTGGGTTCGGGGTCCGCTTGCTCTTGCGTTGTGGTCGCGCTGGTCTGGGTTTGCGCTGCCAGAGACTGGACAAGCACAAGGTTCGGAAGAGCGAGCGCAAGGCTTGCGGCGAACAGTGTCGGGCGAATGATCATGGGGGGCGCAGTCTCTCCAGCGGTTGTTTTGTCCTTATCTGATGAGCTTAGCCGATTTACACAGCCTGAAAAGGGGCTCTGCGCGCGGGCTGCGCGCGCATTTTTCCAATTGTTCCGGCCGCGAGGCCTATGTCACTTCTTGGGAGGCTGCCCGCGCAGGCGTGAGCGATGGGTCGACAGGTCGAGCACTTCACCCGGCTGGTTGTCCTCACCTTGCAGCAGGCCCAGGCGCCGCGCGACTTCGCGGTAGGCTTCTTCTTCGCCGCCCATGTCCCGGCGGAAGCGGTCTTTGTCGAGCTTTTCGCCGGTCGCCATGTCCCACAGCCGACAGCCATCCGGACTGATCTCGTCGGCCAGGATCACGCGGCTGTAGTCCCCATCATAAAGCCGGCCAAACTCGAGCTTGAAATCAACCAGGCGGATGTCAATCGCGGCGAACATACCGCACAGGAAATCGTTGATCCGGATCGCCATTGACGAGATGTCGTGCATCTCCTCCTGGCTGGCCCAATTGAAACAGGCGATGTGCTCTTCCGCGATCAGCGGATCGCCAAGCGAATCATCCTTGAAGTAATATTCGATCAACGTGTGCGGCAGCGGTTCGCCTTCTTCGATGCCCAGCCGCTTGGAAAGCGAGCCGGCGGCCACGTTGCGCAGCACCACTTCGATTGGGATGATCTCAACCTGGCGCACCAATTGCTCGCGCATGTTCAGACGGCGGATGAAGTGGGTCGGGATGCCGATATGCGAAAGACGGCTGAAGACGTGCTCGCTGATGCGGTTGTTGATCACGCCCTTGCCGTTGATCGTGCCCTGCTTTTCCGCGTTGAAGGCGGTGGCGTCGTCTTTGAAATATTGGATCAGCGTACCGGGTTCGGGACCCTCATAGAGAATCTTGGCCTTGCCTTCGTAAATCTGACGACGACGGGACATGAACGTGCACCCTCCTGGCAGCGGCCCACCTTGCTGCGAATGGTGCCCGGGGGCGGAATCGAACCACCGACACGCGGATTTTCAATCCGCTGCTCTACCCCTGAGCTACCCGGGCATTCGCTGCGGCGACGGTGGTCTTCAAAGGCCACCGGCGAGCAAATGAGTGCGCGCCTATGCCGAGGCCACGCGCGATTGGCAAGCGCAAAATCACTCTTGTTCGGGCCAGTTCGCGCTGGCGATCTCTTCGGGGCTCGCCGAGCGACCGGGAACCGCATAGCCATCGCCGAACCACTGCGCCAGATCGCGATCTTTGCATCGTTGTGAACAGAATGGGGCGAAGTCCGCCACGCGCGGTTTGCCACACATTGGGCAGGATTTTGCGGCGGTGTTCGTCATGAAGCGGCAATTTGGGCCCGGGGCGCCTCAAGCGCAAGACCGGGATCGGTTTCAATTCGAACAACGCGTCCTGTGCGCTGCGCAAGGTCTCCTATCCACTGCGGTTTGAGCTTTGCCTTGAGCGCGGGGTGAACGCCTAACAGCAGCACCGGGCCCGTTCCTTGCGCGCGCTCGGCCACACGCAAAGCGTACCGGGCGCACAGCGCAACGCGCGATGTCGCGAAGCGCTGGAGCAGCGATGGGCCCTCCAACCGCGCAACCAGCTGGACAAAGCCAAACCCGTTGATCGCGGTGCGTTCATGCGGCCACCCGTTCAGCTCGGCTGCAAGCGCTTCGTCGAGCGCGCGGCGATCGGCCTTGGCCTCCATCGTTGGAAAATCGATCCCGATATTGCCGCCCACTCCAAACCAGCGCAGCGCTCGGGCGATTGCCGGGATCGCGGCGAGCGCGACCTCACGCGGGCTGCCCTGGCCATCAACATCACTCACCGTCATGGCCGGAGTGGCGCTGCACACGATCTCTCCACCCGAAAACGCCAGCGATCCGGATGACGCCGCGTGCCAGACCTCCTCCCAGAGCCCTGCCTCAAAAGCGGGCATATATGCGCCCATCGGAAAGGCGGGGCCTGGCTGTGCCGCTTCCTTGGGCAGCGTGTCGGCGAGGTAGCGCCCGTGGGCCTGTTTGAAGCGCCCCCGTTCAGCAACAGGCGCGCGTGTGATGGACAACGCGAAACGCGCGCCTTGGGTTATCTCTTGTGGGAGATGATCGACCAGCACGTTTGCGCCATTCTCCAGAGTTGCAAGGCCGCGGCGGGCGCCCGCCGGCTTGGTGGAAAGCTGCGCCATGCGCGCCTCGCCTGCCCGTAGCTCGCCCGGCCAGGAAAGCGCAGCGGCGCGGACTGCATCACCTTCGATCAGCAGCGCGCGGGTCTCACCGATCCCTTCCTCGATCCGCCATTCAGCCAAGGGCAAAGCCAGCCGATTTGAGTAATGCGCGCGCTTCGAAGAGCGGCAGACCCATGACGCTCGAATGGCTGCCGCGGATCCACTGGATCAGCCCCTCTGCCGCGCCCTGGATTGCATAGCCGCCCGCTTTGCCGCGCCATTCATCGCCGGCGATGTAGGCGTCAATCTCATCCCGGCTGAGCGACTTGAAGCGTACAATGTTCTCGCTCAGTCGCGATTTGATCGAACCATCGGGCGCGCGCAGAACGACACTGGAAAGGACAATATGACGGCGTCCCGACAGCAATTCCAGACATTCGCGCGCTTCGCCTTCCTCTTCGGTTTTGGGCAGGATGCGCCGCCCAGCCGCCACCACCGTATCACCGGCAAGAACAAAGCCTCTGGCCTCAATCGCGCGCGCCTTTTGTTCGCCCATCCGCAGCGCATAGTCGCGTGGACGCTCGCTTGAAAGCGGCGTTTCGTCGATATTGGCGGGCTCGATCGCGTCGGGCACAACGCCGAGCCGCGCCAACAGATCGCGCCGACGAGGGGACGCGGAGGCAAGAGTGAGATGCGGCGCGCTCATGAGCGCGGGCGGCGTTACTGCGGTCCGGGACCGCCGCGGCCCGGCATGAAGCGATAGGTGATGCGCGCCTTGGTCAGATCATACGGGGTGAGTTCGCACAGCACTTCGTCACCAACGAGCACGCGGATTCGGTTTTTGCGCATCTTGCCCGCTGTGTGGCCGAGCACTTCATGACCGTTTTCAAGCTCCACTCTAAACATCGCGTTGGGCAACAATTCCACCACGCGCCCACGCATTTCGAGGAGTTCTTCTTTGGCCATGTAATTCCTTAAGTCGGTTGCTCGGAGAAACGTTCCGTCGGTCTGGGCCGGGCGTTTAGCGATGAAGAGAACAAAATGGAAGCCTCGTGCGTTAGGGCTTGCAAACCCCTCCACCAGGCGCGTCTCCTCCCGCGCTTCCGTCGTTCTCACGGTGCAAACTGATACACGCTGTTGCTTGTCTGCTCGCGCGCATTGCTGAAAAGGCCCCCGCATGACCTTGATCCCCCAAACGCGCGTTTGCCTGCTGGCTGGCGTTTGCCTTGCCACGTTAAGCGGTTTGGGCAGCGCCGCGCCGCTTTTCGCTCAGGGGTCGCAAGCCGGCGCGCTTGCGGGTGACGGGGTTGGATACGCTGCGCAGCGCGCTCGCGATGAGGGCCTAAGCGCGCAGCAAGGCGCTCAAGAGGCGGACGAAACCGAATTTGGGGCGGATAGCGGCGGCGGCCCCGGCAATGAGTTGCAAGAAGGACCCGACGGCACCGAGATTGTCGTTGAGGGCGTGCGCCTGCGCGGGCAGTTAGACGTGGAACAGGAGCCGATCCTGGAGCTGGGCGAAGCGGATATCGCGGCGGAGGGCGTCGCGTCTATCGCCGATCTCGTGACGCAGATTCAGAATCAAACCGGTTCCGCGCGCGGACGCGGCGGAGGCGGGCGTCCGGTTATCCTCGTCAATGGCATTCGTCCGGGAAGCTTTCGAGAACTGTTCCAATACCCACCCGAAGCGTTGGCCAAGGTCGAGGTTTTCCCCGAAGAAGTCGCCCAGCGGTTCGGTTTCCCGCCGGATCGCCGCGTGATCAATCTAATCCTCAAAGAGAACTATTCCAGCCGCGAGATCGAGCTCGAGTTTGAAGGCCCCGCGCGCGGCGGCAATCTCACCACCGAGCAAGAGTTTGGCTATCTCAAGATCGCCGATGGCGGCCGGTTCAACATCAACTTCACCGCGCAAGATGTCTCCTTACTGACCGAGGATGAGCGCAACATCATCCAGCCGCCGGGTTCGACATCGGACCTGGCGACTGATCCCAGCCAGGCGGAATTCCGAAGCCTCATCCCCGACAGCCGTGTCCTCGACGCCAATATCAGCTGGGCCAAGGCCTATCTGGAGAGCGGTCTCTCGCTTTCGGCCAACGCCAATTACGAACGCCGCGACAGCCGCAGTCTCGACGGTCTCAACCTCGTAACCCTGACCAATCCGGACGGCGAAAGCCTGACGCGCACCTTTGGCGAGGACGACCCGCTCGAGCGGCGCAGCGCCACCGATACGGGCGCCGTGGCTGGTTCGCTCACTTTGCCGGTCAACGCTTTCCGCCTGACCAGCACCTTTGATGCCAGCCTCACCGAAAACACCACCGAGATAGACAATCCGTTTGACACAAGCGCTCTGCAACTGGCGGCGCTTGACGGATCGCTTGCGATTGACGGCGAGCTGCCGACCAGCGCGGATGCTGGGTTCGAGACCGCCTTTTCGCGCACTTGGCTTGCGTCGACGCTTACCACCGTGCGCGGCCCCTTGGCGAACTTGCCGGGGGGTGAGCTGCTCACAACCTTTGATATCGGATACAATTGGAACCGGCTGGAAAGCGCTGACACGCGGACGCAAGAGGACGTGCAGCTGACGCGCGGCAATCTTTCAACCGGGGCCAATTTTGTGATCCCGATCACCAGCCGCCGCAACGGTTTTGCCGACGCGTTGGGCAGTTTCACGCTGAACGCGCAGATCGGGGTCGAAGAGCTCTCCGATTTCGGAACTCTCGGCGACTACAACACCTCGCTCAATTGGTCGCCTGTGGACGGGCTCGATTTGTCAGCGACCTACATTTATCGTGAGGTCGCCCCGAGCCTTGGCGATCTCGGCAACCCTCCGGTCACCAATTTCAACGTCCCGGTCTTCGATTTCGTGAACGGGGAAACCGTGCTGGCCACCGTCACCACGGGCGGCAATCCGCAATTGCCAGCGGAAACCCAGCGAGACTGGAAGTTCGCCGTCAATTGGGAGCTGCCCTTTGTCGACGGAGTGCGCTTCACGGTCGAATATATTCGCAACCGCTCTGATGATGTGACCAGCGCGTTTCCGCAGGTGACTGACGAGATCGAGGGAGCCTTCCCAGACCGGATTACACGCGATGCGTCCGGCACGCTGATCGCTCTTGATCGGCGTCCGGTCAGCTTTTCCGAGACCCGCTCGGACCGCTTGCAGTTCCGCCTCTCGGCGCGCGGCGGGTTTGGCGGCGCGGGTGGTGGCCCTCGTGGAGGAGGAGGGGGTCGAGGCGGGCCGCCTTTTGGCGCCTCAGCGCGCGGTGGACCGCCCGCTTCGTCAAGCGGATCGAGCACCCCTCCATCCGGTGCCGGCGGGCCACCGCGTTTTGGCACAGCACCTGGTGCACCGGCGCAAGCAGGCGGCCTGCCGGGCGGTGGCGGTCCGGGTGGCGGCTTTATGGCGTTTCGCGAGCGGATCTGCGCCGATGACGGCCTTGACCTTTTGAAGCGGATCGTCGCTGCGGCTCAAAATGGCGAGGATGTTTCTGCGCTGGCTCCGGGCCTTCCACCCCAAGCCATAGAGCGCATTGTCGCGCGTTTGGGCGGCGGCGGGGAGAATGTAAGCGACGAACAGCTTGAGATGGCGCGCTCGCGCATTTGTTCGCTGGACCCGGCTCGCCTGTCGGGTCGCGGTGGGCCGCCTCGTGGACCCGGTGCGCCCGGTCAGCCGCAAGGCCCGGGAGTGCCAGGCGGACCGGGGCCGCAATCGGACGCGATGGCGAGTGCGCAGGCGCGGCTGTGCGGTGAGAACGGTCTGGCCACAATGCGCGAGCTTGTGGCCAAAATTGAGCGCGGCGAGGACGTCTCGGACATTCTGCCGGGAATGGATCCGCAATTCCTCAAATTCGGGCTCGATCGGATGCGTTCTGACGATGGCAGTGTCCCGGATGCCGCGCTGGACCGGATGCGCAGTCGGATTTGCTCGACCATGCCGCAGTCCGGCCAGGGTGGCCCGCCGAGCGCTGGCGGTGCCCCCGCACAAGGGGCCGGCGGCCCCGCGTTCAATCCGTTAGCAGCGGGAGGACGGCGCGGTTGGCGCTATTTCGTCAACCTCACGCACACACTTGAGTTGCAGAGCGAGATTCTCATCGCGCCCGGTGTCGAGGTGCTCGACCAGCTTGATGGCGATGCGACCGGTGCGTTTGGCTTCCCGCGCCATTCCTCCCGATTGGAAGCCGGGCTGTTTGGCAACGGTGTCGGCTTCCGTTTGTCGGGGCGCTACACCGGCGAAACGCGGCTGGATGGCTCGGATACGGGCGGCAGCGGCGATCTGTTCTTCAACGATCTCGCTACGTTCGACCTGCGCGTCTTTGGCAATGTGGACCAGATCACAGGCAGCCGGAGCCCGGCGCTCAAAAACCTGCGCGTTTCCTTGAGAATGGACAACATTTTCGACGCCCAGCGCGCGGTGCGGGACGAAAACGGGGACACACCGATCAATTACCAACCGTTCGTGATCGATCCGGTTGGTCGCTTTATCGGGATCGATATCCGCAAGCTGTTCTGAGGCGAGCCGCGCTTACAGGCTCAGCTTGGGGAACAACCAGCTTTGGCCTTGGCTCGCTTCAAACGGGGCCCATTCCCCTTCTGGTTGCGCCAACCGATCGGCAATGGCGATCATAACAGAAGGATTGACGCCAAGGCCGCAATGGCTGGCGTAGACTAGGATGTTCTCGCTCGGCGCTCCGGTCGCCTTGGCCGGGTCCTGAACGCTGCCGCGCCAGTGGACGACGCCATCCGTCTTGGTCAGCACCGAAGTGGTCGGCACCGGCGGAGCAATGTCGAGGCCACGGAACTGGCCGTCGCGAATGCGTTCAGGTTCGTCGCCGTTGAAAAACTTGAACAGGCGCGCGGCGTTGGTGTGGTTGCGATCATCGGTGATGGGGCTGCCAAGGCTCATCACCAACCGCACTTTATCCGGGTGCAGTTTGGCAAGCTCGCGTGCGAGCACACCGCCCAAACTCCAGCCGATCAGCGAAACTTTGCCGCCGCTGTCCTGGAACAGCCGCTCCAATTGGTCTTCCAGTTTCCGGATAAGCTCTTCGTTGACGCGCACGTTGCGGCCCGAATCCCAGCCATGCGCGTCATAGCCAAGGCTTCTGAGCAGACCGCGCATCGGGATAGTCGAACTGTTGGTGGCCATAAATCCTGGCAGCGTCATCACGGCATGGCCGTCGCCTTGTGGGAGGCTCGTCATCCAGGCCCGCGAGGCGTAAAACGCGGCGAATTCCAGCATCGCGCGGCCTTCGGAAAGCGTCCAAATGCGGTGCGGCGGTCTGGGAAGCTCGGTCGGCATTTCGCGCTCAAGCTTGCCGTCATTGACGATGATGCTGCCGGGCAGGGGCTGCATGGGTGCCATAGAGGCCATTACTTGCTCTCCTCGGTGATGCGCGCGGCCGACGCTGATGTCGGTTTGCGCTTGGCCGTGGATCCCTTCCTAGCCGGTTTGCGTGTCGTCCTCTTTGACACAGGTTTTGTCTTTGGTGCGGGCTTGCCCGCCGGTTTTCTACCGCGCGGGTTAGCACGTACGGTCTTAACCGTCGATTGAGGAGCGCCTTTCGCATCCACAGCCTTGGCGGCGGCCAGCAGATCGTCAAAGCTTTCCTGCAGGCATTCGGAATAGAATTCCGGGTCCGGCATGATGTCGCGGCACGCGGTGAAGCTGATATAGGCCTCATCGACATAGGATTGGACGACGTGTGCCAGGCCCAACCCATCGGTAAGGCAAATGAGCGAGAGCGCCATGCTCTCAAGCCGCGCGCTGGATGAATAGATGTGCACCGGCGGGCCGGGCACATTGGTCACCACGGTGTTGAACGGCATCGCCCGGTGCGCAAGGCTGACGCGGCTGAACAATTGCGCCCCCAGCGCCATGTAGAGCAGCGGGTTGACCTTGCTCACCTCGGTCATGGTGCGCGCGCCGATGGCGTTGGTCATCGCCTTGGAATTGCTCGTTTGGCTGTAGACGTATTCGAGGCGCTCTTTGGGATCGGCGAGATGCGTGCCCAGCGGGGCGACCATGGCGGAGACCTGGTTGCCCATATCGCCCTTTTCCCCGTCGGATCGCACTGAGATCGGGGCCATCGCGGTCATCGTCGATTTGGGCAGATCATCCTTGGCAGTGAGATATTTGTTCAGCGCCCCGCCGATCACAGCGATGGCCACATCGTTGACCTTCGCCTCGGGTAACAGCGCGCGGATCGACTTGAACGCTTTGAGATCAAAGCTTCGCCCTTCGACCACGCGGTGCGGCGAGATCGTCTTGTTAAAGCGCGTGCGCGGCGGAATTATGTCGCTGGTGATCTTGAAATCGCGCGCGATCAGCCCCTTGATCGCGCTCGCGACGCCGGGAATGCTTTGCGCCGCAACTTGCGCCTGACGCAGCGGATTGATCAGTGAATTGACGTAGGACTTGCCCAAAAGCTCGACCGGGCCAGGGATTTTCTCCGGCTTCCAGGTGTCGGGTTCGTTCGGGGGAGGCGTGTTGGGCGCGAGCGTGTGCAGCGCCTCCATCAAATCAATCCCGCTCATCCCGTCAATCGCGGAGTGATGAACCTTGGTCACGAAGGCAAAACACCCCGGGGGATAGCCCTCAACCGCATCGAGACCTTCGACCACGGTGAACTCCCAGGGCGGGCGGTTGAGATCAAGCGGGCGCGCGTGAATGCGCGCGGCCTGGATGCACAATTGCCGCCAATCGCCGGGCCTGGGCAAAGCGACATGGCGCACGTGGTATTCAAGATCGAAATCGGGGTCTTCTATCCAGTAGGGATAGTCGAGATCAAACGGAACGCGGACCAGCCGCTGACGCATGGTGCGCGAGAGCTGCATGCGCGATCCAATGAACGCCAGAATATCCTTAAACCGGACAAAGCCACCCGGAGCGGTTTCCGGATTGTAGATCAGGACGCTGCCGATATGCATCGGCGAATTGGGCGATTCCATCGCCACAAACGAGGAATCCATGCCTTGCAGTTGCCGCAAGTCGCTCTCCTATCCCGGTTTCGCGCTGCTGTTTTCGCGCGTTTAACCCGGGGTAAGGGCGTTTGTGTTGCGAGACAAGTTGACGCGGGCGGCAGGTTGAAAGGCGGTCATGCGCGTGGAGGCAAGAAAGTTACGCTGGCCCAGACGCGCTCATGGGGCCGCGGCGCGATCGCTGCGCCACCAGTCGCCAGCGCCTAGGCTGCGCAGCGGCGCAAATCCGGCCAACACCATCAGGCCTGCCAAGATCGCCAAGTTCTTGATGAAATTCTGGGTTTCGCGTTCCACCATCGCCTCAGCCACATTCCAGAAGTCGTGGAGCATGACGTTGACCAGCAAGACGTAGATCACAAAGCCATAGGCGACGAGCTTTACGTGACGCCCGCTGATAAGCAGCAGGCCGCCAACGATGTTGGTGACGGTGGCTATCCACATCAACGGGGTCGCAAAGGCGATATTGTGGCTCTCCATATAGGCGATGGTCTGATCCGGCGCGGCAGCCTTCATCAGGCCGGGCAGGAGGAAATACAGCCCCAATAGGACCCGACCGATTGTTACGCTCGCTTGCGACATGGCTTGGCTCTCCCTGTTTGGCCCTTGATCACACGGCCAGCGCCTCACCGCAAGCCACCCCGCTCGCCCAGGCCCATTGGAAGTTGTATCCACCCAGCCAGCCCGTGACGTCGACCGCTTCGCCAATGGCGTAAAGGCCGGGCACGCGATTGGCTTGCATGGTCTGCGAAGAAAGTTCCGAGGTTGCGATGCCGCCTATGGTGACTTCGGCCTTCGCAAAGCCCTCGGTGCCGTTGGGGGTAAAGCGCCACTTGGCCAGCCGCTCCATCGCCGCGCGCAGCGCCTTGTCGGAGGTGTTGGCGAGCTCGCTTTCGATGCTGATCTTATCGGCCAGCGCGTCGGCCAGCCGGTCGGGCAGGTGCTCGCGCAGCGCCGATCTGAGAGTGGCGCGCGGCCGGTCGCGCTTGGCGGACAGCAACCATCCGATCTCAGCCGCTGGCAGAAAGGCGATCGCGATATCCTCGCCATGGCGCCAATAGGATGAGATTTGCAGGATCGCCGGGCCGGACAGCCCCTTATGCGTAAACAGCGCGGCTTCCTCAAAGCTGGCCTTGCCGGTCGAGGCGCGCACCGGAGCCGATACGCCCGAAAGCTCGCGAAAAAGAACATCCTCGCCCCCTAGGGTCAGCGGGACAAGCGCCGGGCGCGGTTCGACCACTTTGAGCCCGAATTGTCGCGCCAGATCATAGGCAAAGCCGCTCGCGCCCATCTTCGGGATCGACGGGCCACCGGTGGCGATCACGAGGGACGGGGCGGAGTAGGTTTCACCGGAGGCCGAAACTCCGAAGACACCGTCTTCGTGTACCACGGTTGTGACGGCGGCGTCGCAAATGACGTCCACGCTTTGGGTGCATTCGTTCAAGAGCATCTGGACAATCTGCTTGGCCGATCCGTCACAGAACAGCTGGCCCAACGTCTTTTCGTGCCAAGCGATGCCGTGCCTATCGACCAATTCGATAAAGTCAGCCGGCGTGTACCGCGCCAGCGCCGATTTGGCGAAATGCGGGTTGGCGGACAGGAAGTTGGCGGGGCCTGCGCCCAGATTGGTGAAATTGCAGCGGCCACCGCCCGAAATCAGGATTTTCTTGCCGGGCCTTTCGGCTTTTTCGAGCACCGCGACGCGGAGGCCCCGCTGGCTCGCCGCGCCCGCGCACATCAAGCCTGCGGCACCCGCGCCGAGGATAATCACGTCATATGTCTGCACGCGCCTGCCGATAGTCCGGTGCGAACGGATTGCCAACGCCCCCTTGCAATCCCTATTTCATAGGTCATGGCCAAGGCTGAGGCAGGCAGTCCCCACGACCCAAGAGGCGCTGAACGGTTTAATGAGAGCCGCGCGGCGCAGACCGTTGCGTCCGCTCAACCCAATCTCGAAGCGGGGGTGGAGGCGATCCGCAACACGGTTGCAACCCTGAAGCCCGTTCCCGGCGTTTACCGGATGCTCGATACGCGCGGAGACGTCCTTTACGTCGGCAAAGCGCGCTCGCTCAAAGCGCGGGTGGCGAACTACGCCGCTGTCAACCAGCTGACTACGCGGCTGATGCGGATGGTCTCGCAGTGCCGTTCGATGGAGATCGTCACAACCAATTCCGAAGCCGAGGCGTTGCTGCTCGAAGCGCAGCTGATCAAGCGTTTCCGCCCGCCTTTCAATGTCTTGCTGCGCGACGACAAGAGCTTTCCCTTCATCCTGCTGCGCGCCGATCACGAGTTTCCGCGCATCCACAAACATCGCGGCGCGCGCCGGGCGAAGGGCAGTTATTACGGGCCGTTTGCAAGCGCCGGAAGCGTCAACACCACCTTGAACGCGCTGCAAAAGCTGTTCCTTCTGCGAAGCTGCACCGACGGTTTCTTCAACAACCGCGATCGGCCCTGCCTGCTCTACCAGATCAAGCGCTGCTCGGCGCCTTGCGTCGGGCGGATCGACGAAGACGGCTACGACGCGTTGGTCAAACAGGCGAAGGACTTTCTCGCCGGCAAATCGAGCCAGGTGCAGGCAGATCTGGAAAGGCAGATGGCCAAGGCGGCAGACGAGCTGGACTTCGAAACCGCCGCGATCTTACGCGATCGTCTGCGCGCCGCGACCTTCATTCAGGGCAGCCAGGCGATCAACGCGCGCACGTTGGGCGACGCGGATGTTTTTGCGCTCGCCAGCAAAGGCGGGCATGTCGGCGTGCAAGCCTTCTTCATCCGCGGCGGACAAAATTGGGGGCATCGCGCGTTCTTTCCTAGCCATACCAAGGATGTGGAGGAGGCGCAGGTTCTCGCCGACGTTATGCTGCAGTTTTATGAGGAAGTTCCCCCGCCGCCCAACGTGCTGGTCGATCGCGAACTGCCCGAGAGAGAGCTGATGGAAGCGGCTTTGTCCGAGGTGGCGGGCAAGAAGGTGACCATCGCGATCCCCCAGCGCGGCGACCGGCGCAAACTGCTCAGCCAGGCGCAGCGCAACGCGGTCGAAGCGTTGGAGCGGCGGCTGGCGGAAAAAGGCACTAAGGCCAAGGTTCACAGAGAGCTTGCCGAATTCCTCGAAATGGGCGAGCCGCCCGAGCGCATCGAGGTCTACGACAACAGCCACATTCAGGGCACCAAGGCCGTCGGCGCGATGGTGGTGGCCAGCCCTGAGGGTTTTGAAAAATCGCAATATCGCAAGTTCAACATCCGCGAAGCGCAGTCCAATGACGACTTTGGCATGATGCGCGAGGTGATGGAGCGTCGGTTCCGCAAATTCGCCGAAGGGACCGAGCCCGACGCGAAACCCGGCAAGAAAGGCCACGAAACTGTGCTTCCCGATCTGCTGTTGGTCGATGGCGGCAAGGGACAGGTTTCCAGCGTCATGAGCGTGCTCGAGGAATACGGCCTGGCGGACGAATTCACCGTGATCGGCATCGCAAAGGGCCCGCATCACGGGCGCGAGGGGCGCGAAGTGTTCCACTTTCCCGACGGGCGCGAAAAGACGCTGCCCACCAATTCGCCCGTCCTGTTCTACGCCCAGCGCTTGCGCGATGAAGTCCACCGCTATGTCATCGGCGCGCACCGGGCCAAACGCTCCAAGGCGATCACGGCAAGCCCGCTTGACGAGATCCCCGGTATCGGGCCGGCGAGGAAGCGCGCTTTGCTCTTGCATTTCGGCACCGCCAGCAAGGTTCGCGCCGCCGCGCTTGAAGACCTCCAGCGCGCGCCGGGTGTTAGCGCCAAGGTTGCGCAGCAAATCTACGATTTCTACCATGCGGGAGGTTAGGCAAACCCTCTGAGAAACCGCGATTTTCGAGAAAGTCGAACGTTTTGAGGGGCCTGCTTCCACACCCGATCTTTACCTTAGTCGCCTAACACACAAAGCCTGTTGAGGAACGGGTAGTGTTGGAACCAGTCAGAAAGCTTTTGGCGACGCCGCGCGTAAGGCATTGCGCGATCGCGATCGCGCTCGCGACACTGACCGCGTTCCTGACGCTTTTGCGCCCACTCGACATCACCGCCTGGTCGCTCCAGGCCAAGCTTTTCACCCATCCGCCCAGCGGTTCGATCGTGCTGGTGACCGACGATCAGGGCGCCGCGCGCAATTCCTTGCCTGCGGCGAACACGCTGATCCTCGCCGCGCTTGAAAACCTGGATGAGGCGGGCGCAAGCCGGGTCGTGATCGACACACCGCTAAGGGCCAGCACCAATCCCGAGCTGGATCAAAGGCTGCGCGACGCCATCGTCGCAATGGACGACCGCGCCGTCATCGCCGCGCCGCTTGATCCCGCAATCACCGAAGGCCGGTTGCGCCACCCCAACGCAAGCCTGTTCAAGAACGCCGCTCCGCTGGCGAGCAGCGACCTGTTGACCGACTTTCTCGACTTTGTCTGGGCGATAGAGCCCGCGCACAAGGTTGGCCCAGACCGCTACCCCGCGCTCTGGACTGTCCTTGCGCCAGCCGAGGCTGGGAACACCCCGATTTATCCCGCTTATTCGCTCAAGTCCCGCGACATCCCTGCGGTCGACATCTCCGATCTGGCATCGGGCGATCCCGAGGCGCTGCAACGCGTGCGCGCCAAGCAGGTGGTGTTCGCCGCGCTCGATGGCGATGAGCGCGTCTTCCAGGCGCCCGACAGCGTCAAACTCAACATTTCCTCTGCGCATCTTCACATCATCGCGGCGGAGACCGCGCTTCGCGCAAGCGGCAAATTCTATCCCGCCTGGTTGACCAATCTCGCCTTTGGATTTGTCCTGCTCGCGATCGTCTGCCTGCCCTTTACCAAGCGCGAACGTCGGATCGCCTACGCCTTCTGGAGCGCGCTCTTCGTTGTGGCGTTCATCCTCGCGGCCTCGTCAGGACACCGGGTGATGTTGGCCGATCCGATTTTGATTGCGTTCGCTTATGGCACGATGCGCATGATCGCCAATTATCGCCGGCGGCACCTCTATGTTGATGCGCAAAGCCGTCTGCCCAACTTCACCGCGTTTCGCCGCCACCTCGAAGCGCAAGGCGCTCTTGGTGAGCATGTGATGGTGATCATCAAAGTCGCGCGGCTCGACGCCATATTCGCAACCCTTAAGGGAAGCGAGCAAGGCGAATATCTGCGCCAGGTCGCCAGCCGTCTGGCGCTGGGCGAAGCGGGTGCGAACGTGTTCCATGACGGCGGCAAGTATCTGGGGATGGCCTTTCGCCGCTCCGACTACGTCGATTTGCAAGGGCACCTCGAGGGCTTGCGCGCCGTTGCCTCGCAAGCGGTGATGGTGGGCGATACCCCGATTGATGTGGCGATCACGATCGGTGTTGACCAGTCCAAAGAAGGCGATGTGTCCAACCGCATCAGTTCCGCCATCGCCGCCGCCGATCAGGCGCGTGAGGCCTATCGGCCGGTCTTCATCATCTCCGACTTCCAGGCCGACAGCGAGGAATGGGACCATTCGCTGCAATCCCGGCTCGAGCACGCTTTGTCCGAAAACCGTATTTCGGTGAAACTTCAACCTAAGGTCGACATGCAGTCGGGCCTGTTTGTCGGAGCCGAGGCGCTGGCGCGCTGGACTGACCAGAAACGCGGCGAGATCCCGCCAGTGCGTTTCATCCTCCAATGCGAGCGTGCAGGGCGGCTGGACGATCTGACCAAGCGCGTCATGGAAAAGAGCATGTACGCCTCGATGGACCTCCAGGCGAAGGGCCTTCCATCGAAGGTTTCGGTCAACGTGTCGGCGATCCAGTTCGTCGACAGCCGGATTGTTGATCTGGTTGAGATAGCGCTGAGCGCGACCGGCGCCGATCCGAGCAATATGATGATCGAGATCACGGAAACCGCGCGGGTTGAGAACATTGTGCGCGCGCGGTCGATCGTGGAGGAGATCAAAGGTCTCGGGATTGAGTTCTCCATCGACGATTTCGGTGTTGGCAGCGGCAATTTCGACGCGCTTTACGGGCTTCCCTTTGATGAAATGAAGATCGACCGCATGTTTGCCAACGAAGCGGCGCGTTGCCCCAGAGCGCGCGCCGTCGTGGCCTCAATGCTCGACCTTTCGCGATCCTTTGGCATCCGCAGCGTGGTCGAAGGGATCGATCACCTCGCCACGTTTGAGGTGCTGCGCGATATGGGCGGCGATCTGGCGCAAGGCTTTTGCATCGCGCGGCCGCAGACATTGCCCTTACTGTGCGAGACTTTGAAGCTTCAGGCGACGACCCAGTTACGGAGAACGCCTTAAGGGTTAATACTTTACAAACTCGAATGCTTAAGATACTCCTAACGGGTCTTCAAAACCTAAGGAGCTTCGCTATGCGTTCGATCTGGGACTGGATTTTCGCCTAAGGCGATCCAACAAAAACGAGTTTCAAGAGCCCCGCAAGTCGGGGCTCTTTTCGTTTTTGGGTGAATTTTCTGTTGGATTTCAGAGCTCTTGTTGGATTTCCAACAAGGGTCGGGTCGGTCGTCAAGCGTCTTCATTTTCAAGCTATACGGGTTTCGACTAAATTGATCGCCGCGTCGCTTGGTGCAGAATCACCAGCATGATGCAGCCCGAATCGCCTGAAAATGTTAACGTTTGCGACCTTGTAAACGCTCTACGCGCGCTCCAGACCGCGCTTGATCAGCGCGACGCCGCGATCAGCGCGGCCCACCAAATGGCGCGCAGCGACTGGCGATGCCTCCAGTGGCTGCGCGATAACGGCCCGCAATCACCCAGCGCAATTCGCCACGCGCTTGGTCTGACCAGCGGGAGCGTAACCGCGCTGCTTGATCGGTTGGAGGCCCGCGGGCTGGTCGAACGCTGCGCCGATCCACGCGATCGCCGCGCGCTTCGGATTGCGTTGTGCGACGCCGCTACAGATTTGCTCGACAGGACCGATGCGCCCTTGGCCCAGGTAGCCGACAAGCTCGCGGTGCGATGGGGCACGGAGCGCATGTTGGCCGCTGAGCGGGCCTGCCTTGACCTGGCCAAGCTGGTTGCGTGGGTGGCGGTCAAGGGGTGACCGATGGGCCTTTACGGTGAGGGCTCGACCAGCGGCGTGCTGGCTCGACCAAGGGCGTTGACCCTCAAGGCCCGTGCGGAGAGACAAAGGCCATGTTCGGTTTCCGCCCCCCCGTCGCTTTTACTCTCCTTATGCTCGCCGGTTCTGGCGCTGGCTATGCCGCCGCACAGAACGAGCTTTCGCCCGCGCCGATCGGTCTGTGGCAATACAGCCAGCCGGTCGTCTCCGACACGATAAGCGTTGCCTTCGCGCGCGATGAGCTGGGCGTCTGGTCGGCCACCGTCGATGGCAAGCCCTATCTTGTGGCGGTCGAAGGCGACGCTCTGTCGCTCAATGCGGCGGAGGACAACCGCTTTAGCGGAACGCTCAGCGCCGACGGCGCTGTCATCGAAGGGTTCTGGTATCAGCCGGCCGACAGCCTGCATTACCAGCGGGTCGAAACGCCCATCCGCCTGGAACGCGGCGACCGTGCGGCGGGTGGTAGCGCCCGCTGGGCAAGCGACATCACGGTTCAGAGCCGGCCCTACCGTCTGTTCCTCGACATCTTTGAGGAACACGATGGCTCCATCACCGCAGCGTTCCGGAATCCGGAAGGCAACAACATCTTGTTCTCCTATCGGTTTGCGGTGGAGCGCGATGCGAAGGGTGAGTGGGACCTAGTGCGGCGACGCGGGGATAGCGAAACACGGTACGATCTTGACCTCAGCCAGCCGGACGCGCTCAGACTGGATTATGGCCGGATAGACGGCTGGCAAACCTTCACGCCCGCGGGGGAGACGCCAATGCCCGGCTATTACGCGCGCGATCCCCGGCAGGGTGACGTCGGATACTCCGTCCCCGAACAGCTGGAGGACGGTTGGGCCGTGGCGTCCGCAGAGGAAGTGGGCTTTGACCGTTCAGCGCTGGACGCGCTGGCGCGCGAAATCGCGGGTTTTGACGCGCGGGCGGCCCGGCCCAAATTGCTCCATTCGATGCTGGTTGCGCACAAGGGCAAGCTGGTGTTCGAGGAGTATTATTTCGGCCATGATCGGGAGACGCGCCACGATGTGCGCTCACTTGGTAAGGTCTTTGGATCGGTGATGGTGGGCGCGCTGAGGCAGCAGGGCGCGGATATTGGTCCAGGCGATCGGACTGTCGAGCGGGTGCTGGCGCAGGCGGGCGTCGCGCCGGACGATCCGCGCACCAATGGCATCACATTGGGCGATCTGATGACCTATACAAGCGGCCTCGATTGTGTTTCCAACGACACCTCCACGGGTTCTGAAGAGCGGATGTGGGCACAAGAAGAAGAGGCCAATTACTGGCGCTTCACCGCGAAGCTCCCGCAATTGCACGACCCGGGCACGCGCTACGCTTACTGCTCGGGCAGCGCCAATTTGGTGGGGGCGAGCCTTGTCGAATTTGGCAACGCCCCGGTCCACCACCAGTTTGATCGCCTGATCGCACAGCCGCTTGGTTTTGGCTCGTATCATTGGGCGCTGGCGCCCAATGGCGAAGTCTATCTGGGCGGCGGCGCCTATATGCGTCCGCGCGATGTGCTCAAGGTTGGCGCGCTCTACACGGGCGGCGGTCAGTGGAACGGACAACAGGTGCTGGACCCGAAATGGGTTGCGACGTCGACCACCGCCAAGCTGCCGATCACCGCCGCGACGACGGGGCTTTCGCAGGAAGACTTCAACAACTTCTATTTCGGCGGCGAGCAGGCCTATATCTGGCGCGTCGACACGGTTGTAGCGGGCGAGAAAACCTACCGCTCCTACGAAGCGAGCGGGAATGGTGGGCAATTGCTGATCATCGTGCCCGAGCTTGATCTGGCGGTGGTCTTTATGGGTGGAAATTACCGCGATGGCGGCGTCTGGGGGCGCTGGCGCAACGCGTTGATCGGCGGCCATATCATCCCAGCGATGAGCCCTGCGCTGATCAACGCGCCTTAGCCCCTTGCCCAGAGAAGGACGATTGCCACGCGGCCTAGCCTCTTCGCTTTCAAAGTCCAGTTGAACTGGAGGCCCCTCGCGTCTAGCCCGGGCGTCGGGATGATCCAATTCGTATCCGATTCAGAGGAGCCATCATGACCAAACTGCATCAGCTTCCGCTTGCGCTGGCCGCGCTGACCGCTGCCACGCCGGCCTTTGCGCACGAAGCCGACTTCTTCCACACCCACGCCGAAGGGCTGATGTGGACCGCCGCGCTCGCGGTCGCCGGAGTCGTCGCCATCCGCTTTGCGATTTCGATCGCGCGCAAATAATTTCCCGAGTTCAGGAGACACACCCATGATCACCAAGCTGCTCGAAAAGACCGGCCTTCTTGTCACCGCCCGCGCGCATTGCGATGTTCCCTGCGGCATCTACGACACCGGCCCCGCGCTCTATCACGCCGTTTCGGTCGTGCGTCTGATGGACCAGTTCCTCGCCGCTGATGACAGCGCGTTCCTGACCAAGGCGCGCTTGGTCGCTAACAAGGAAGAGCAGGCCGAGGCCGTCAAGCACGAGATCCGCGTGATCTGGGGCGACTATGTCAAGCCGCCGATCGTCGAGAAGTACCCGAACATTCACGAGCTGACACACTCCATCATGATGACCGCGTCCAAGTGCAAGCAGGATTGCCACCGCGAAGACGGCGAGAAGCTGGTCGAACTCGTCAACGAGTTCGCCGAGATATTCTGGGCGACCAAAGGCGTCGAAACCGGCAAGGCGCCGTGCCCGTACGAGCCCAAGCTTCCGGTCGTCTTCCCGAAGCTCGGCTAACCTTTCAGGGCATGCGTTGAGCCTTTTCGGTTTCACGATTGCCCGCATCGCCGGGGCCAGTATGGAGCCGGTCTTGCCCGATAGGAGCCTCGCCCTGTTCCGCGCGAAGCAAAGCGTGGGGCGGGGCGATGTCGTTCTGGTCGACCATCCTGAATTTTGCGTGATTGTGAAACGCGCGCGCGCGGTTGAGCCCGATGGTGGGGCGCGGCTGGAAGGCACTTCGACCGCTTCCACCAGCGCAGAACGACTCGGGCGGGTCGGGCCGGATCGGATCCAAGGTGTTTTGGTGATGCGCCTGCGCTAGGCTGCGAGTTCGCTGCGTTTGAACGCCGCGTCGCTGCGCAATTGATCGTGCTCGACCCAGGTCGAATGCACCCCGCTCGAAATCTTGTGCGGCAAGGCGGCGCGGCAAATCGGACCCTTGGTCACATCGCTCGCGTCCAGAATGGCGAGCTCAGAGGTTCCGGTGTTTTCATCGATCAGGAAGGTGACGAGATAACCATCATCCTCGCGTCTCTTCTGTCCTACCGCTTCGCTACGTGAGGACGATGCATCCTTGCGCGGCACCATCGGGCTTTCGCTTGCAAAGACGCCCTCCGGCAAGGTGTAAACCTGATCCTCGCCGCCTCCGGTGTCATGGCGAACATAGCCGTTGAACAGAAACCAGCCCGGCTTGCTCGTGGTAGACCAGGTGTAACGGTTGGGCTTCATCAAGTGGTTGGGATTGATCATCCCGAACTCAACCACCCGGTCCGACAACCGCTCTTCGCGGGTCTCGCCGGTCGCCAGATTGAAGCGCCAGCGGTGAAAGCGGCACTGGAACGAATGCTCGTCCACATAGGCCATCATATGGCTGTATTCGCCCGCTTCCTCGATCGGATCGGGCATGGGCTTATCCTGATAATAGCCCTCAAGAATGACCTCATCGCCCTCCTCATAGGCGTTGGTCCAGTGAAGGACATAGGTGGGCGAGGCTTCGAACCAGCGGATATCCTCAGGCTGGCCATGGCGCGGGATCAAAGCAAAGCGCGTCGGTACACCGTCGTGAATGCGCGCGGCGTGGATGTTGCGCTCCAAGAGTTTGGCGTCCCAGAACAGCGGCATATCGTTGAGGATCGACCAGTTTTTCGTTATCGCCATATCGTGCGGCAAGCGCGGCCCGGGCAGCGGGATCGGCACGTAATGCGCCAGAGCTCCCGACCGATCGACGACCCCGTAATGCATAAACGGCGCGTGCTTGGAATAGTTGAAGAACATGCATTCGCCGGTCGCTTCATCCACCTTGGGGTGGGCGGAAACGCCGTCGAGCGGGCCCCAGGGCGCTTTGCCGAGCGTATCCAGCGTGAGCGGATCGACCATCCACGCCTCACCGCATTGGTAAAGCGTCGCGTAAGCCACCCCAGCGTGAACGATAATGTCGGTTGATCCGGTGTCCTTCAGCCCCCCATGCGCGCCAAAGCCAGGGCGTTTGGAGGTGCCGTGTGGATCCATCAAGCCGCCCCACAGACCTGCGCCGGCAATCTGCTCAGCTTCAAAGCAGGCCGTGCGCACAAAGCGATTGCGATAGCTCGCCTTGCCGCCGGAAATGCTGACCTGGTGGATCATCGCGTCGCCATCAAACGGATGGTGACGGCCCAGCGGCTGGTGGACGGGATTTTCCGTGTTTCGCAGATAGACGCCATCAATGTCGGCGGGGATTTCGCCTTCGATCACTTCCAGCTCATCGACATCCACTTCTTCGTGGCATGGCGTCCACGCGCCCGAAAGGTACGGGTGGTTGCTGGGTTGAAGGCTGGTTTTGACGGGCGGTTGGCGTGTGATCTGCATGGGCTTTGCTCTCTCCGCGACGGAGACTACCTTGCCTTGGCGCTGAGGAAAAGAGTCTGTCAGACTTGATATGGGTCAAAGACAGCGCATCCGCTGTCAATCAGCATGGCTGAAAGACGAGAAGGGATCCGGCCGATGAAATCAATTCTGCTTCATATTGGCGGCGACGGCTGCATGGAGGCGCGCTTGCAGGTTGCCCTCGACATTGCCCGCGCCACAAACGCGCATATCACCTGCCTGCAAGCGGTCAGTTACGAGGTGTTTGCGCCCGGTGATTTCTATGGGTCGGCTATGGCCGCAGCGATGCCGCGCATCCGCGAAGCGGCCGAGGCATTGCGCGAAAAGCTTGAAGCGCACCTGCAAAACGAGGACGTATCCTGGGAGTGGCAATTCTTCAGCGGCATGGCGGAAACCCACCTGCTCGAACAATCCGCGCTGCACGATGTAATCCTGGTGGGACCCACTGATATCGGCGCGGATGGGACAAGGCTGCCCTCAAGCATGGCGGGCGAACTGGCGATCAAAGCGCCGATCCCGGTGCTTGTTGTGCCCGGCCATGTGAAAGAGTTTAATGTGCATGCGCCGGTTCTGGTGGCGTGGAATGGATCGGCGGAATCGTGTCTGGCGCTGCGCGGCGCTGTGCCGTTATTGGCGATGGCGGACGCGGTCTATCTCGCCAGCGTGGAAGAGATATCGGACAAGAGCCGGTTTGATTTCCCACCAACCGATGGCGCGCGCTATCTGAGCCGGCACGATATCGAAGCGGAGATCATCGCGATTCCCAGGAACGAGTCGAAAGTGGCGGACACGCTATTTTCGGCCGCCAAAATGCGCGAATGCGGAATGATCGTGATGGGTGCATACGGCCATTCGCGGCTTGCCGAATTGCTTTTGGGTGGGGTGACGCGGCGCTCGCTGACCGATCCGCAACTGCCGATTTTCATGGCGCATTAAGGGCGAGCTGCTCGCTCTCGCGGGGTGGGTCGCAGGGCGTTGCGCCGCGTCGTCTTCCCACTTGGAAAGCGCGTGCTAGGGCGCTTGGACGCTCTCTCTCAGCCTGGTCTTCAACGCGCGCGGATTGCGCCCTCATCGCGCCTCCGAAGGGGGCGCTTGGCGGGGTCGGTTTTGCGCTTTTGGATTGTGTAACCTGTGTCTCCCACACCGGCGGCGTGCGGACCGGATGGTTAGGTCTTGGGTTTGGGCTTGCGTTTGCGCAGAACGCCCTCTTGCGCGACGCTGGCGACCAGACGGCCATCGCGCGTGAAGATGCGGCCTCGGTTGAAGCCGCGCCCGCCACCCGACCAGGGGCTGTCGGTGACGTAGAGCAGCCACTCGTCGGCGCGCGCGTCGCTGTGGAACCAGAGCGCATGATCGAGGCTGGCGCCGACCAGCTCGCCGCGCATCCACGACAGGCCGTGGGGCAAGGCGCTGGTGCCGAGCAGGGTGAAGTCGCTGGCGTAGGTGATGAGCGCGCGGTGCAAAGCGGGGGTGTCCGCCTCGCCGGTGACAGGCGCGATGGTGCGGAACCAGGTGTGGGCGTGCGGGGGTTGCGGATCGGTGTTCATCCAGTGGAGCCGGTCCACAGTGCGCATCTCGATCGGGCGCGGGCGTAGCATGAGCTTGCGCTGGTTTTCGGTCAGAAGCTCACTGATCTGCTCGACAACCTCGCGGCGGATCTCGGTGTCGGGTTTGAGCCCTTCGGGAGGCGCGACATCAGGCATCGGGGCCTCGCAATGCTCCAGGCCTTGTTCGGGGATCTGGAAGCTGGCGGTGAGGTTGAGGATGGGCTGCCAGCGGCCGTCTTGGTCTTCTTGAGAGGCGACCACGCGGCGGTTTGAGAAGCTGTTTCCGTCAAAGTCGCGCTCGATGCGGTACTCGATCGGTTTGCCCTCTGTGCCGCCGCGCAGGAAGTAGGCGTGGAGCGAATGCGCGACCTTGCCGCGTGCGACGCCGCGCTGTGCGGATTGGAGCGCCTGCGCCAGGACCTGGCCGCCGAACACTCGGCCAAGTCCCCCCTTCTGGGGCGAACCAAGGCAAATGTCCGAAGCGGTTTGCTCAACGGTCAACAGTCGGACGAGCCCGGCGACAAGCCGTTCGGGAAGTGGGGTTTCGCTCATGGCAACGGCCATGCGAGTGTGCAGACGCTCCGTCAAGCGGACGAGGCTTGGTGGTGCACGGGGCGTTCCCACAGGGGCTGCAGCGCGCGGGCCAAGAACGGGTTGCGCACGAACAGAAGGTCTACGAAAGCGCCCGCGGGTTCCGCACCCATCTGCTGCTTGTAGCCCGCGTCGCCCAGGCCCCAGTCAAGCCACTGAACGCCGCGTTGGGCGGCTCTGGTGAAGTCGTCGTAAAGCAGAATACGCCCGGGCGAGTGTTTGGAGAAACGCTGATCGAAATTGTTGGCAATACAATAGCGCGTTGTCCCGCAATCCAGCCCGAAGGTGAAGGCGACCGGCGTTTCGCCGACCGATAAGACGCTGCCGCGGATCATCGCCGCAAGCGCCGGGTCACGGGCGATATCTTCCCAGGTGGCGCGCAGGTCCGGGTCCATGAACTTGGTGTCTGCGCCCTCGTCGAGCTGGCCGACCCAGCTGTGTGCCTCGATCGCCGCGATCGAATCGCGGACCGCCAGGCTCCAGTCCTGGCCGCTGAAGGAAGCAAGGCTGACGGGCCCCGTTTTCTCCAGTTGGCGCACACGCCAGCGGTCCTTTTGCTGCCCCTTGCTCGAGGGCCAGGCACCGCTCTCACTGAGCTTAGCCAGATCGAGCGCAAAGAGTTGGCCAACGGTCTTAGAAAGCACGCGCCAGCCCGCCAGGCTGGCCGCCTTTCGCAGCAGCTGAAGCGAGGCGTCGCTTTCCAATGCGGGACCGAGACGAAGGACCATCCCAAGCGCGGCCTTGAGCTCCCGATTGTCCAGCGCACCGGCCAGATCGCTTGCGCTGGCGCTGCGGTCGACCGGCACGCCGCGCATGGGCCAGTAGGGCCCGGTGACCTCGCTTACGGTGAGCCCTAACACGGCGGGGCCGACCGGCCTGGGGCGCAGCGGGAAGGCTGCGAGCGGCGTGCCCGACGTTGAGCGCGCGACGACAATTTGCGTTGCCGGAGCCGGGCCGCTCAAAAACCACGCCGCTCGCAGGAAACCCCGCTCGGGGCGTTCGGCGTGGGCAAGGGCATCGAGCGTCTCGCTACCACTGAGCGTCTCGGCTTTGAGCCCATGGGAAAATGGGGCGTTCATGTTCGTCTTCGCCTTTGCCGGTGGCGCCGTGCGCGGGGTTCCAAAATGGCTTATCAGCGAGAGTTTAAGAAATAGCCGTGGTTGGCAGGCCAACGAAAAACCCCGCCGAGCTTTGGGCCCGGCGGGGTTTGTCTTTATCACAGCGGCGGGTGCGCTTAGTGCGCTCCGGCCAAAGCCGCGAGCAGAAGCAGCGCGACGATATTCGTGATCTTAATCATCGGGTTCACGGCTGGGCCCGCTGTGTCCTTGTAAGGATCGCCCACCGTGTCACCCGTCACCGCGGCTTTGTGAGCTTCGGAGCCCTTGCCGCCGTGATTGCCGTCTTCGATGTACTTCTTGGCGTTGTCCCATGCGCCGCCACCAGCGGTCATGGAAAGCGCGACGAAAAGACCGCCCACGATCACACCCAAAAGCAGCGCGCCGAGCGCGGCAAAGGCGTTGTCCTGACCTGCGATCAGGTAGATCACAAAGTAGGTCGCGATCGGCGCGAGCACCGGTAGAAGCGACGGCACGATCATTTCCTTAATCGCCGCCTTGGTCACCAGGTCCACCGTCCGGGCGTAGTCCGGTCGGCTGGTGCCGGCCATAATCCCTGCGTCCTTGGCGAACTGGTCACGCACGTCGACAACCACGTCGCCCGCCGCGCGGCCCACAGCCGTCATGCCCATCGCACCAAACAGGTACGGGAGGAGCGCGCCCAGCAACAGGCCGACGATCACGTAGGGGTTCTCAAGACCGAAATCGACGTTGGCATCCGGGAAGAACTCCCGAAGGTCAGCCGTGTAGGCGGCGAAAAGCACCAGAGCGGCCAGGCCAGCGGAACCAATCGCATAGCCCTTGGTCACAGCCTTCGTAGTGTTGCCAACGGCGTCGAGAAGGTCAGTCTTCTCACGCACGCTTTCATCGAGTTCTGACATCTCGGCGATGCCGCCAGCGTTATCCGTCACCGGGCCGTACGCGTCGAGCGCCACGACCATGCCCGCCAGAGCCAGCATCGCGGTCGCGCCATAGGCGAGACCGATCAGACCAGCGAGCTGATACGCGCCGATAATCGCCGCAATGATTACGATGGTCGGCAGAGCGGTCGATTCCAGGCTGATCGCGAGACCCTGGATCACGTTGGTGCCGTGGCCCGTCTCCGAAGCCTTGGCGATCGATCGCACCGGGCGGAAATTGGTGCCGGTGTAGTACTCGGTGATCCAGATGATAATGCCCGTCAGCACCAGGCCAATCAGCGAGCATAGGAACAGGTCCATGCCGCTGAACGCAACGCCGCTCGGGCCAGCGCCCAGATCCGCGCTCATGTCACCCAATGCGTACTGCGTGACCACGTAGATCAGCGGAACGGCTAGAACGGCGGTGACGATGAAGCCTTTGTACATCGCGCCCATGACGTTGGTGCCGTTGCCCAGACGAACAAAGTAGGTGCCGATGATCGAGGTGACGATGCACGCCCCGCCGATCAGCAGCGGAAGTGCCATCATCGGGAGGAGCAGATCGCCGAGCACTTCGCTGAAGAGCAGCGCGGTCAGGACCATGGTCGCACCCACGGTGACAACATATGTCTCGAACAGGTCCGCGGCCATACCAGCGCAGTCGCCGACATTGTCGCCGACATTGTCAGCGATTGTGGCGGGGTTTCGGGGGTCATCCTCTGGGATCGAGGCTTCGACCTTACCGACGAGGTCCGCGCCGACGTCAGCCGCCTTGGTGAAAATACCGCCACCAAGCCGGGCAAAGATCGAGATCAGCGAAGCGCCAAAGGCAAGGCCTAGGAGACCGTCAATCACAGTGCGGTCGTTCGGGGCAAGTTCCATTGGACCCACCAGAACATAGAAATACACCGCGATCGCCAGCAGCGCGAGGCCCGCCACGAGCATGCCGGTGATGGCGCCCGCGCGAAACGCAATGGTTAGCCCCTGTTGGCGGCCTTGCTCCGCTGCGGCCGCTGTGCGCACGTTGGAGCGGACCGAGATGTTCATCCCGATATAGCCCGCAACTCCTGAGAGCACAGCGCCGATGACAAAGCCAACAGCCGGTATCATACCCAGCGCGAAACCGACGATGATAGCGGCAACAACGCCAACAATAGCAATCGCAGTGTATTGACGGTTGAGGTAAGCCTGCGCGCCTTCTTGAATGGCGCCGGCGATTTCCTGCATTTTGGCGTTCCCGGCGCTCGCGCCCAGAACCTGTCGGCTGGTGACGATGCCATAGACAATGGCAAGCAGACCCAGACCGATCGAAATCAGTATCAGATTCACGAATTGATCCCCTCTTAAACAAGTATCTCTTGTTTTATGATTGGCTTTCCCGGAGCGCCCCGCCTGACTGAGTGCCAGGTTGGTCCTTCGAAGTGCAAGAGCCGTTAGCTTAGGAGCTTGCCGGTGTCTAGCACGAGCGAACGCGGCCCCTATAGGGCGTTTCCCACTTGGTTCTGGCCGGAGAGGTCGCTCACTATCCGCCGGTTTGACTTTAGCCGTGCTGATACCCGAGTGATTGCGGCTCCAAGAGCGCGGTACCGCCGAGATAGACCGGCGCCTCACTCTCAGCTTCCACGACACCGATTCGGGTTACGGGCACGGGCAAATCAAGGGCCGGGTGCGCGGTAAAGAGCAGCTCGTAATCATCGCCCCATCGCAGACACTCGTCGAGGCGGGTGGTGTCCGCCACTGGAATGAGCTCGGGCTTGAGCCGAAATGAGACCTTGCTGGACTGCGCCATGCGCCAGGCGTCAAGCAGCAAGCCGTCGGATACATCCATCATCGCGCTTACAAGCGGAGCCAGCGCGCGCCCCTCCGCAAGACGCGGCTGCGGGCGGTGGAACGCGTCCAGATGCTGAGCATGCCCCTCAAAGCCGAGCATCGCGCGGCCAAAGATGCCGGTAACATACAGCGCGTCCCCTTCCTTTGCGCCCCGGCGCGAAGGAACAGGCTGATGAGTGGCGCGACCGATTGCGGTAATGCCGAACGTGCTTGGACCGGTTGACGCGATGGTGTCCCCACCAAGCAATGGCATGTCGTAGATGACCAGAGCGTCGCGCAGGCCGCTTAAGAAGCCTTCATCGTCGCGCCCAAGGGAAACCCCAATGAGCGCTCCAATCGGATCGGCTCCTTTGGACGCGAGGTCCGACAGGTTCATCGCCACCAGCTTCCAAGCGACATCAGCCATTTTAGCTTCTGGCGCGAAATGTGTGCCCTCGGCCATCATATCGTGCGTCAGGATGAGCGTTTCTGTCCCACATTCGAAAACCGCGCAGTCATCGTCCAGGCCGCGAGCAGCGGGGTGCAACGGCAGCGTGCGCAGCCCAGCGACAAACTCAAGCTCGTTCATGTCTTTACCGTCATCCCTGTGATCCCGGTGCCAAGCCTAAAGCGGTCGGCCCGCGAAAAAAAGACACAGAAATTTGCAACCTACGACAGGGGAGTAGAGCTCATACTCGTGTTTGCTTGGCGACCGCATCGAGAACACCGTTCACAAACTTGGCTTCGCGGTCATCAAAGAAGGCCTTGGCAACGTCCACATATTCGCTGATTGCGGCAGCAGGCGGCACGTCCTTGCGAGCGATCAGTTCATAGGCTCCAGCGCGCAGGATCTGCGTCATAGTCTTGTCGAGCCGCGCCAGTGTCCAGCCAGCGGCCAAACGTGCGCTAAGGATTTCATCGATCTCGTCGCGCCGCGCGTCCACCCCGCGCACGATATCGTTGAAAAAGTCGACCTCGGCCTCGGCGTATGTGGCTTCTCCATGGTCTTCATCATCGATGACACGGCCCAATCGGTGCTGGTGAAACTCATCAAGCAGCCAGGGCAGAGCTGTGCCTTCCATCTGCATCTGGTAAAGAGCCTGAACCGCCGCAAGGCGCGCGGCGGATCGGGCCTGTGAACGTGGGGGAGTTTGAGACGGTGCGCTCATTTGAGGCGTACCTCGACCGATTTGGCGTGTGCGGGCAAACCCTCGGCGTGCGCCAGCGCTGCGGCTGCAGGGCCAATCGCGTTGAGCGCATCCTGATCCAGCTGGACGAAACTGGTCCGCTTCATGAAGTCGAGAACCGAAAGGCCACTCGAAAAGCGAGCCCGGCGCCCGGTTGGCAAGACGTGGTTTGGCCCTGCGACATAGTCGCCCACAGCCTCGGGCGTCATGCGACCAACGAAAACACTGCCCGCGTGGCGGATCTGCTGTAGCATCGGCTCTGCCGCCTCATTCTCTACCGCCAGTTCGACGTGTTCGGCGGCAAGGCGATTGGCGAGCGCCGGGGCTTCCGCGGCGAGGTCATTAACGATGATCATCGCGCCATGTTTGTCCCAGGATTCGCGCGCGCGCTTTCCCGTTTCAAGCGTTGCCAAGAACACATCGATGCTATCCTGAACTTGACGCGCATAGGCCTCGTCATCGGTGATCAGAATGCTCTGAGAAGACGGATCATGCTCGGCTTGGCTGAGAAGATCAGCAGCGGTCCAGTCCGGGTCATTTTCGCCATCAGCGATCACAAGGATTTCCGATGGGCCGGCGACCATGTCGATACCGACCACGCCGTAGAGCTGTCGTTTGGCCTCAGCGACATAGGCGTTGCCTGGGCCGGTGACGACGTCAACTGGCTTGATCCGCTCGGTGCCATAGGCCAGTGCGCCAACCGCTTGCGCGCCGCCTACGCGCCACATTTCATCAATGCCCGCAACATGAGCGGCAGCAAGAACCAGCGGATTGGAATTCCCTTTGGGTGTTGGAGTCACGACCACGACGCGCTCTACGCCCGCAACGCGAGCGGGGATCGCGTTCATCAGGAGCGATGACGGGTAGGCCGCCCGCCCGCCGGGCACATATAGGCCAGCGGCATCGACAGCGCGCCAGATCGCGCCCAAACGCACGCCCGCTTCGTCGATGAAATCGCGTCCGGAGGGAAGCTGCGCTTCGTGATAAGAGCGCACGCGAGATGCAGCGAGTTCGAGCGCCTCGCGCAGCTCAGACCCGATTTCGCCGTAGGCCTCTTCCATCCTCTCGCGCGTGACAATCCAGTCGGCTTCATCGATCAACGAGTAGCCATCGAAGCGCTGCGTGAGCTCAACGAGCGCCTTGTCGCCCGAAGATTTGACATCCGCGAGGATCGAGGAAACTTGACCAGACACATTCGTGTCGGCTTCGCGGCGAGCGTTGACGAGGCGCGTAAACCGGGTCTCAAAGTCCGGATCAAGAGTGGAAAAGCTCTGCATCAGGCTGCGTCCTTTGCGGCGCTTTGGCGGGCCGTTCTTTCGCGGTGGCCAGCGTTTTCGCGGAACGCATCAACAAGCGCTGCAATGCGCGGATCGGTCTTGAGCGCCGCGCGGTTCACGATCAGGCGCGCGGTGATGTCCATGATGCGGCTGGTTTCCACGAGGCCATTCTGCTTGAGAGTGGTGCCCGTTGAAACCAGGTCAACGATCTGGCGCGCGAGGCCCAGCGACGGGGCAAGCTCCATCGCACCGTTGAGTTTGACGCATTCAGCCTGGATCCCACGGCGTTCGAAATGGCGGCGTGTGAGATTGGGGTACTTGGTCGCGACGCGCAGGTGGGTGGCTCCGACCTCGCCCGTTTCATCGCCCGCTATGCGCGCTACGGACAAGCGGCAATGGCCAATATCAAGATCAACCGGAGCGTAAAGGTCAGCGTAATCAAACTCTTCGATTACATCCGATCCCACGATCCCGACTTGCGCCGCGCCATGGGCCACAAAGGTCGCCACATCGAACGCACGCACGCGAATAAGGCGCATATCCGCTCGGCTCGTACCGAACGAAAGCGAGCGGTTAGACTTGTCGAAGAAGCCATCCTCGGGCACCACGCCGCTGCGCGCCATGACAGGAAGCGCCTCATCGAGGATACGCCCCTTTGGCACAGCGAAGGAAAGCTGCGCTGGGTGTTGATCGGAAAATGTGGAGGTCATTGCGCGTGCGCCTTTAAAGGCTGGTGCAAAAAAGAGCAATGATATGGCGCCGATAGAGGAGCTAGGTCGATGTCACCGACCGGGATCATGGCGATCAAAGAGTTTGACGTGGCGATCGCTTGGCAGGCCGATCACGCCTACCAAGCGGGCGCACGGTGCACGGCGCGCGTGATCCGTGCTTTGGGCAAGGTGCGTGAGACCGACACCAAACTTGCTCAGCGCATGCGCGCTTGGAAGGGGCTGACACTAAAGGACGCCATGCCTCTGCGAGTAACGGGCGGACTACATCATCTGGCGCTGACCCGAACCGATGAGCGCTTGGTGCCAGTCTACAACGAGGAACTGACCGATCAGGATGCCATCGATGCCATTGTGGTTGATATGGTGGCTCAGCACGATGCAGAGCTTGTGCCGTGGCTTGATGGGCCGCCGCAAACGAACGAGGCCGGGCGTTCGGCGAGTCTGATGGGAGGCCTCCTGTGGCTAGCCCAGCGGGTGCCGCCGCGCCTTGAGCTCTTCGAACTGGGCGCGAGCGCGGGCGTAAACACGATGTTAGATCGCTACCGCTTCAGCCTGGGCGGAACCAAGGTTGGTCCTCCGACATCTGTGATGCAGATCGCACCTGAATGGCGAGGCGTGGGCGCTCCACCGCGACCGCCATCAGGATTTGAGATTGCGTCTGTGCGCGGCTGCGACGTGGCCCCGATCGATCTCTCCGATCCCGATTCTGCGCTGAAATTGAAAGCCTATGTCTGGCCCGACGCGCCGGAGCGAATGGCCCGGATTGACGCTGCGATCCAATTGGCGCTTCAAGACGCGCCCGACGTTGTTTTGGAAGACGCAGCCGATTTCGCCAAAGCGATGTTTGACGAGCCTCAGCCCGCTGGAACCACGCGCGTCATGTTTCATTCGATCATGTGGCAGTACCTGCCCCAAGCCGCCCAGGACGCGATCACCGCGATGTTTGAACAGCGCGGTGCAATCGCATCGCGCGAGCGTCCGCTCGCTTGGGTGTGTCTGGAAACCGACCCAGCGACCTTTCGCCACGAATTGACGGTTCGGTGTTGGGCTGGTGAGCCAGGCGATGGCCAGCCGATGAAGCTTGCCTATGCACACCCTCACGGCGCTTGGGTCGAATGGATCGGCGTCTAACCCGGGTGCATTCCGCCACAAAAACGTGTACTGACAGGCTATGGACGATCGCCCACTCCCATACGCCTCTGACACACTTGAGGATGCTCTGACGGCGTTCCGCCGTGAGAACGGTTTGGACGCCAAATATGCAGGCATGAGCGAAAAGGCGAAAAAGCTGTTTGAGCAGCACGATATAATTCACGTTCTTTTCGGGCTCAGCACAAGTGTGCGCGATGAGGCCAAGGCCGATGGCTGGACTCTTTTGGGCAGCGACGTCACTTGGGTCGAACTGCGCACCTTTTCCGAACTGCCCGAAGAAAAAGAGATAGTCAGGGATCTTGGGTGGGTGACAATAACTCGCGCAGTCCTTCGGGCTATTCCGGATTATCTCGGAATGGCCTGGCGCTCGCGTCGCCTCACCAAGAGATGGCGCTGGTCTGACAACGCTCCATATCGAAAAAAATCGGTCGCAGAGATCCGGCGCGAATTCGGAATTGACATCGCGTTATCCTGATCCGGCTTGGATCGATCAATCCTCGTCTGTGCGCCAGCGGAATTGGAATTCCAGCTCGTGCATCGGGCCCTCCTGCTCGTGCTCGATTGAGAATTCGGCGCCCGCGGGAACGTATAGGCGCTGATTGTCGACTTGGATCTCAAACGCCTGGTTCTGGCGCAAAGCTTCGACAAGTCGCTCAAGCTTGGCGATGTTCTGATCGGTCGAATAAGTCTTCGTTACATCGCGGCTGGTTTCGGTCATGAAGGGGCTCCTCGTTCAAGAGATTACACCCGCTACCTTCAAGATTGCAGGAATTTTTCTATCGCGGAATTAACTGCATCGGGCGCCTCCCACGGAACGAAGTGGCCGCAATTGGGCACTTCCACTAGGGTGAGCGGGTCGATCACTTGGTCGAGCCCTTCGAGATTTTCCTTGGGAAGTGCCAGATCATCGAGCGCCCAGATGACCAGCGTTGGAATGGTCAGGTCGGGAAGGTCGGGCGGAGAATAGTCCGCAGGCAACTCAAAGGGCTCGTCCATTGTCGGCACGACCATCGGGCTCGCGCGATAATAGTTGATCATGCCAAAGGCCGCGTCGCGGTTTTGCCAATCGCGAAGCAATTGTGCACGCTCCTCCGGTTCCATCGCGCCTGGCCTGTCCCACTTGACCTCCTTTTGCATAAGCCCGGTAAGACCGCGATCCTTGATCAGAGGGTCGTTGCTCCGATCACGGAACCCGCGAATGTACTGGCTTGCTTCGCGCTGTGCCGCATTTGTGTAGAGAAGCTTCTGGAAAATAAGCGGGTGCGGCGCGTTGGCGATGATCGCGCGGCTTACACGGGTATGCTGCCCCGCCAGAGCGACACCCCACGCAATCGCGCCGCCCCAATCGTGTCCGACAATGGTGAAGCTGGCGATACCCAGCGTGTCGGCGAGTAGAAAGATATCGCCGATCAGCTTACCCGGTTCATAGGCTTCTACCGCTTGCGGTTTGGATGACTGCCGATATCCGCGCTGGTCCGGCGCAATGCACCGATAGCGGCCCTTAAAGTGACGGATCTGATGGCGCCACGTGCGGTGGCTCTCCGGAAATCCGTGCAGGAAGATAAGGACCGGCGCATCGACGGGGCCTTCGTCGACGCACATTAAATGAAAGCCATTGGGAAGATGAACGCGCTTTTGCTCCATCAGCTCTGGCCAGCGGTCTCGGCTTCCATGTTCTGCATATAGCCAGCCGCGACCATTCCTTCGATTTGGTCGAAGAGCGCTTCCGGCGTACGACGAAGTTCCCCCATCGCCAGTTCGGCTCTCTCTGCGATGATGATTTCGCGCTCCTCATTCGCCATACCGTCGAGCATCGCTCTTGCTGCTTCATGCGCCGGGATTCCGTTTTCGATCGCCTTATCCGAGACCCCTCGCACCGATCCATCGGCGTTCAGCGCGTTGCGGCTAACATTGGTGGCAACAGAGCCAGGATAGATTGTGTGGACGCTCACTCCGTTGATGGATAGTTCGCCACGCAGAGCGTCAGCGTAACCCGCAAGACCAAACTTGGCTGCAGAGTACGCGGTGCGCATTGGCACCCCCACTTTTCCGGCAATCGACGAAATGAACGCGAGAGCGCCCAATCCGCGATCTGCCATGTGCCCGATAAGGCTCTGAGAAAAGGCGATTTGGGCAATGAGATCAATGTCGATGATGTTGCGGTAGACATCCATATTGGTCTTAAGGGCACGGCTGCGCTGCGAAATTCCCGCGTTGGCCACCGCAATATCGACATGCCCCTTCCACGCGATTGCGGCTGCAGTTGCCTCGCCGAGCGCCGCCTCGTCGCGCACGTCGAACGGCACAATAAGCGCCTCGCCGCAATCGGCGGCAACTTCCGCGAGGCGCCCCTCGTCTCGTCCAGAAAGCACAACATGGCCGCCGCGGCTCGCAAGATCGCGCGCTAAAGCCGCGCCGATGCCCGAAGACGCTCCGGTGATCCACGCCACCTTGCCATTGAAGTCCATTGCTCTCCCTTTCCTATGTCTGCGCAGCGATACCAGACGCGCTGGCGAGGGCAATCAACGATCCGCTACGGTCTCGATCATTTCACATAAGTTTTCTGGGAAGATCGCTTCCGGCCAGTCTTCCAGCTCCTCAAGCGCGAACCAGCGGTGCTGCGTCATGACCTCTCGTTCCAGCTCAGTTTGATGCGCGGTTGTGATGCTCTCTTCCTGAACCCGAAGCAGGAAGTAACGTTCATCTGCCTGCACAAGCTCGCCTTCAACGGTTGTGAATTTCGGCGCGGTACGCCCGACCTCTTCGCCAGGATCAAAGGTGAGACCAGTCTCCTCAAACAGCTCGCGTTGTGCGGCCTGTTCAAAGGACTCGTCCGGCTCGCATTCACCACCCGGAGTGACCCAGAAGGGCGTCCGGTCGGGCAAATCAAATCGGAACAAGAGCACGCGCCCGGCCGCGCTGATGACAAAGCTGCGTGCCGCGCGTCGGGTGCGGAGTTTGGGTTTGGTGTTCATGCAGCGCGCTCTAGGCTTCCGGTGCGCTCGCTTTGATGGCGACAGCGTGGACCCGCTCCCCCACAATGTCGCCAAGCGCTGCTATGACCGCGCGTTGGCGGGCGAGGCGGTTCATGCTTGCAAAGGCATGAGCCTCTATCAGCAACGTGAAATGCGATTCTCCCGATCCATCATCGCCTGCGTGGCCGGCGTGGTGTCCGCTGTCATTAATGATCTCGAGCGACGATGGCGAAAAGGCCGCTTCGAGCAATTCACGCATTTCGTCCGCGACAGGTCGGCTCATAAGGGCGTTTCCTCTTTTGTTGCAATCAACGGGTTGGAATCTGGTGTCCGAAGCTCCATTCTCAACCCTTATGGCGTCAAGCAAGTTCCATGGGCGATACGAAGCGGTGGACCGACAGTGTGACTGGCCCGGTTGCACAAAGCCAGGCGAGTTTCGCGCGCCTGGATACCGTCCGAACGGCTTTGATGGCCCGGGTGAATGGCGTTGGTTCTGCCTTGAGCATGTCCGCGAGTTCAACGCTGGATATGACTGGTTTGACGGCATGAGCGCGGACGAAATCCTCAACGCGCAATCGCCTGTTTCTGGCTGGCGGACGGAGAGTGCCGCCTTTTCCTCCCAAGCGGCAGTGGATGGGATACCGCGCTGGGCGGACTTCGATGACCCCCTTGAAGCCATTTCAGCGCGTGCGAGCGGTATCCGAAGCCGCGCCGAGCGCACTGCCAAGATGGCAATGAGCGGGCGCTGGAGCCGCGAAGAGGCAGACGCACTTGAGGTCATGGGTCTTGGCTCGGACACCGATAAGCAGCGCCTGCGCCGCCGGTACTCCGAGCTTGTCCGACGCTACCATCCCGATCGAAACGGCGGCGATCGGAGCTTCGAAGCGCGGCTCAACGCCGTGGTCCAAGCGTATCAGCTGCTCAGAAAGAGTGTGGTGCTGAGTTAGCCAGCCGCATTTGCAATCAGTTTGCCGTCGATTGCGTTGGCTTCGCCATAGGCAGGACGCTGGGTGATGCGTTCGACATAAGCGCTGAAGGCGGGCTTTTCAGGGATGGAGCCAAAGCGCAGGCCCCAGACGAACTGGCTTCCCAGATACGTATCCGCCATGGTGAAGCGATCGCCAGCGGCAAAATCGTTGACTTTAAGCCAACCCTCGATCGCCTCCAGCGCCAGCTCAAGCGAGCCAAAGCCAGCCATGGCTGTCCTGTCTGGCGGCACTTCCCAGCCCATCGCTTTGCCAACCACAGCCTGCTCCAGTGGGCCCGCTGCGAAGAACAGCCAGCGGAAGTAGGATGCCCTTTCTTGTGGTTGGGGCAGGAGGTCTTTGTCCGGATGAGTCTCCGCCAGATAGTGGTTGATCGCCGCGGCCTCGGTGACGATGTAGTCCTGCCCATCGAGATGGTGGACAAGTGCCGGGACCTTGTTCATCGGATTGATCGCTTTGTAGCTGTCTGGACGCGTGGCCCAATCCATGATCACTTGCTCATAATCGGCGCCCGCCTCATGCAGCGCCCAGCGAGTGATTTGCCCACGGCTCATCGCCACCGTGTAGAACGTGAATTCGCTCATCGGACTAGCCCTCTTTGGTTATGCGATAGATCTGGTCAAAGCTTCCTAAGATCATTCGCTTGCCGTCCATCACCTCGGGAAACTCCATCGAGGTCATCCGATCATCCTTCATCATTTTCTCATGCGCGGCATCGCACGTTGCCTTATCGGGCCATACGATCCAGGAAAACACGATCTTCTCACCCGGCTCCGCCGCGACAGCCTTACGAAAATCGGTAACTTCGCCATCGGGCACGTCGGCTTCCCAATTTTCGGTCGCTTCGAGAGCGCCGAACTCAATAAACATCTCGCCCATGGCGCGGGCGACCTTGAGGTAGTCGTCCTTACCGCCATCTTTTACGCCAAGCACGAAACCTTGGACATGCATCGTCTTTCCTTCCGCCACTGCCAGAACGCGTCGATGACAAGCGATTATGGCGTAAGTGCGTCAGATTTTGAACCTATGCTGTTGCGCTACGCGTCCTGACGAAAGGCCCAGCGCAAGGTTCGTCCAACCCCCCAAGTGGCTGCCCGGGCGGGGATTGCCGTTAAGACAGGGCGTTGCAGTCGCAGCATCCGACTAGCCCAATCGGGAAGCATAGCCACGGCCTCCGCGCCCAGCATTGCCTGAACGCCGGGCGGTGTTCCCGGTGGTTTTTGGCTAAGAACAAGCTGCGCGACCTCGCGCGCCTCTGGGCTGGTCTTCAGGTCCTGCCGAAGCGTTCGAAAAATCGCTTCGGCCTCGTTGCGGTTTTCGGGCACCGGATCGGCACCCAGCGCGCGCGCGATGACCGCAAATTGCCGGTAGTATTCGTCTTGTTCGTGCCCCGGCATGTCAGGCCTTACATGGCGCAGATAGCCGGCTAAGAAACTCTGTGCTTCCACAACGTGAACCCAGGCGAGTGTGCGCGGATTGGTGGCGTTGTACGGCGTCCCGTCTGGCAGCGTCCCGCCGATACGCGCATGAATGCGATTGACCGCTTCGATTGAGGCCATTGCGCGGTCACGGTGGCCGAAGGTGGTGACGGCAATAAAGCGCGCCGTGCGTTGCAAGCGTCCGTGCATATCCTCGCGAAAATTCGAATGATCGAGCACCCCTTGGAGCGCGTGCGGGTGGAGCATTTGCAACAGCAGTCCGCGCACGCCTCCGGTCATCATCCCGACAAGATCGGCGTGCACGCGTCGGATTGGAGTGTCGCGCTCAAACAGAGCTTCATCTGAGGGTGGGACGGGTTTCTGACCGTTATGGGTGTCGTTGAAGACTCCGCGGACTTGGTCGACGACGCGCAAGCGCAAGGATTCGATCGGGCTCGCCATAGGATCCTTTGTAATCACTCTGATCGGTTTTTTCGAGCGCTTTGGGGGTTTTGGGATACGTTCCCACTTCCCAATTGTATCGCATGGAGATCAACGCAGACTTTTCGAAAGCCGTGCTCGCGCACACCGATGCAATTGATTGGGTTTCTTCGCCAATGGTCGGTGTCGAACGGCGAATGCTTGATCGGATCGGCGGTGAGGTTGCGCGCGCGACCAGCCTTGTGCGCTACGCGGAGGGCAGCGCATTTCCTGAGCACACGCATGGCGGAGGGGAGGAGTTTATCGTCCTCGAAGGGGTCTTCCAGGATGAGTACGGGGACTATCCCGCCGGGACCTATGTGCGCAATCCGGTTGGCACTCATCACATTCCGCGGTCCGATCCGGGCTGCACAATCTTTGTGAAGCTCTGGCAGTTTGATCGTGAAGATCGAGAGCAGTTCGCTATCGACCTGAATACTCTTTTGCTCGAGGATGACCCAATGCGTCCGGGTGTTGCTAGCGCGACGATCGCCAAGCGCCGCTATGAAAGCGTAGAGCTTGAGCGCTGGAATCCGGGCGCAAGCGATAGGCTTTCGGGCGACGGCGGCGTCGAAGCGCTCATCCTATCGGGGACACTTCTCCATGACGGTGCGGTCTACATGCGGCACGACTGGATTCGTTTGCCTGAGGGCAAAGCTGTCAAACTGATCGCGGGTGACAGCGGCGCTCGGATGTGGATCAAGCGCGGGCATCTCAACACGATCACCGTGCCGAGCCGAGTGACTTAAAGCAACTCTTGCAGCGTGGGCGCTGTCGCTCTAACCGGTGCCTCGCAATGAACTCACCCGCTACTCCCAACACCGCCGGCGCCGAAGCGCTTCCCACTCAGCCCGATGCGACCGTCGATGTGCGCGACGTGTTCGGCATTGATGTCGATTGGCAGGTCCCTGCCTTTGCCGCGCCGAGCGAGCATGTGCCTGATCTTGACGAAGACTATGTTTTCGATCCTGATACAACGCTCGCAATCCTGGCGGGCTTTGCCCACAATCGACGAGTGATGGTGCAGGGCTATCACGGCACGGGTAAGTCCACTCACATCGAGCAGGTTGCAGCGCGCTTGCATTGGCCGAGCGTGCGCGTGAACTTGGATGCCCACATCAGCCGTATCGATTTGGTCGGCCGCGATGCGATTGTTCTTAAGGACGGTCTGCAGGTGACCGAGTTCAAAGAAGGGATACTGCCTTGGGCGCTCCAAAGCCCTGTAGCGTTGACCTTTGACGAATACGACGCTGGTCGTCCGGACGTCATGTTTGTGATTCAGCGCGTGCTCGAGTTTGATGGACGTTTAACCTTGCTCGACCAAAACCGGGTGATCACGCCAAACCCTTATTTTCGTCTCTTCGCGACGACGAACACGGTTGGTTTGGGAGATACAAGCGGACTGTATCACGGAACGCAAGCGATCAACCAGGCGCAGATGGACCGTTGGAATGTGGTTGTCGCGTTGAATTATCTGCCTGCGGAAACCGAGCAGCAGATCGTCAAATCCAAGACTCCGGAAACCGACGAAAAGGTGATCGCCGACATGGTCAAGGTGGCCGAGCTGACGCGTCAGGGGTTCATGAACGGAGACATTTCGACCGTGATGAGCCCGCGCACAGTGATCACCTGGGCACAAAACGCCGAGATCTTTAACTCAATGGGCTTCGCCTTCCGCCTGAGCTTTCTCAACAAGTGCGACGAAGCCGAGCGCACGCTGGTGAGCGAATATTACCAACGCGTGTTTGGCGAGGACCTTCCGGAAAGCGCGGCGGTTATCGCCTGAGGGATTGCGCATAGGTGTTATAGAATGCTAATACACCAGTAATGGCGCTTTTTGACCGTATTCTGAAACGCAAAGGCCAGACCGCTGCAGAGCGCTCGGGCAATGAGTACTACGCGCTGTACGATTCGCCGCGCCCGCTCGATCTGGATGATGACTCGGAGGGTATTGCCCGGGCTCGGTTTGCGGGGCCCGCGCCGGCTTTCAACCATTGGGATAAGCGCCTCAGCGCGCTGGATGTCGCAGTCGAGAGCGAAGAGCGCCGCCACGCGCCGCGGTTTACACTTGGTCGGTGGCGGGGGCTTAAGAAGCGTTGGTGGGCCTTGCGGATTTTCGCCGCGTTGACGCTGGTGTTTGCCCTTCTTGTCGGCTGGCTGGCGGTTACCGCACCCTTGTCCAAGAGCCTGGAGCCGATCGCGCCGCCGCAGATCACACTGCTCGCCAGCGATGGCACACCCATCGCCCGCTCCGGCGCGATGGTGGCTGAACCGGTCGAGCTCGAAGATCTTCCCGATCACGTACGCCAAGCCTTTATCGCGATTGAGGACCGGCGGTTCTATTCGCACTGGGGCGTCGACCCTCGCGGGATCGCGCGCGCGGCCTGGACGGGCGTGGGCGGTGGTAGCACGATCACACAGCAGCTCGCCAAATTCACGTTCCTAACACCTGAGCAAAGCCTCAGCCGGAAGGCGCGCGAGGCCGTGATCGCCTTGTGGCTAGAGACATGGCTCACCAAGCACGAGATCTTGGAACGCTATCTTTCCAACGCCTATTTCGGTGACAACCAATACGGCCTGCGCGCTGCCTCGCTGCATTACTTCTACCGTCAGCCCGAAAACCTCTTGCCCCATCAGGCGGCGATGCTCGCCGGGCTCCTGCAGGCACCCTCGCGCTATGCCCCGACGCGTCATTACGCACGGGCAAAGCGCAGGATGGATCTGGTTGTCGGAGCTATGGTGGAGGAGGGCTATCTCACGCAGGCCGAAGCCGACGCGCTGCCGAGCCCACGGATTGATTCGCGTACACGCAACGATTTGCCCACCGGCACCTATTTCGCCGATTGGGCGCTGCCGATCGCGCGGGCAAGCAGCGAGGCTGGCTACGCGAGCCAAGTGCTGACCACAACGCTCGACGCCCGGCTCCAAGCTCTTGCCAAAAGCGCCGTTGCACGCGCGGACTTGGGTGAGGCGCAGGTTGGGCTTGTCGCCATGCGGCCCAGCGGCGAAGTGGTCGCCATGGTTGGAGGAAAGAGCTACGCCAAAAGCCCCTTCAATCGTGTCACGCAAGCGCGCCGCCAGCCCGGATCAACCTTCAAGCTATTCGTGTATCTCAGCGCGCTCCAGGAGGGTTGGACGCCGGAGGATACGATTGGAAACACCCCAATTGCGGTGGGCAGCTATCGGCCGCGAAACTCTGGTGAGCAATACTCGAAGGACATTTCTCTCGAAGACGCCTTGGCAAGCTCAAGCAACGTAGCGACCGTCCGCCTGTTCAACGAGCTGGGCAGTGAGCGCGTTATCCGGACCGCAAGGATGATGGGCGTGACCTCCCCGTTACCGCAAGGCGATCCCAGTTTGGCCCTGGGTACGTCGACCATGACTCTTCTGGAGCTGACCGGCGCTTACGCCGGCCTTGCGGCAAATAGCTTTCCCGTGAAGCCCTTCGCCTTTGAACCCGAACAGCCTACCTTCTTCCAGTGGTTATGGGGACTCACCACGGCCCCGGCGAACAGCGTGTCCTCTTCGGCGCATGAAGATATGGAGCAAATGCTGCGCAGCGCGATCAACGCCGGGACTGGGCGGGCGGCGACCCTGCCAATTGCGAATTATGGGAAGACCGGAACCACGCAAGACTCTCGTGATGCCTTGTTTGTGGGCTACGCGGGCGAGGGCGATGAGGCTCTGGTGGTGGGTGTATGGATAGGCAACGATGCCAACTCCTCGCTCGGAAAGGTGAAAAGGGGTGGGGCGCCTGCGCGGATTTGGAAAGACTTCATGCGCGCAGCGCTCTCACTCAAGCCTGCCCCGCGCGCAACGGTCTCCCCTGATCCGGAGGGGCCAGTTCAGCCGCTTGATGTTGAGGATGGGGCTGTGATCCCGCTTGACGACAAGGGTTCCCAGATCCGGTTTGATGAAGACGGCATAACGCTTTCCACCGAGGCCGAAGGCTTTCCGCTCGAATTCCGGCTGGATGAAGAGGGTCTGCGGCTCAACGGGGAGAAGGATCGGTAGCAAGTCCCTTGGTCAAGGGCCTCAAGCCATCAAAATGTTCATGACAGCAGCGGCGATGGGCCGCCCGCGGTCATCTTGCCACGCCTCGACCGAAAGGTTTGCATTGCGTCGACCAAGCCTTGTCACGCGCGCCAGCGCAAAGGTAGGCTTCTGCTTACCCGCTGAGAGATACTGCACGGTGATGTTGATTGGCTTGAGTACGGGTTCGCGGCCTTCCTTCAAGAGCACGGATCGCAACGCGGCGTAGCCCGCGTTTTCAAGCAAGCCGGCGGTTGCGCCACCATGAAAGGCGCCGGGGCGCCCTTCGACGTTTGGACCAAAATCGACGGTCAGAACGGGCAGCTCATTCTCGATCCGCTCCACTTGAATGCCGAGCGAGCGCGCGTAGGCGGGGAGGTGATCGTGAGTGTGCTGGTCAGCCATCGACTGTGGACCCCGGCTGGTCCGTTGAACGCGGGTCCTGCCCGATCGTCATGAAAACCCCCGCTACATGCGCCACCGGATCGTCGATTTTTCCATCGTGCGCAACTCCTCGCACAAAGGCGGCTGAGCGTGTTGTGCGGTAGCACTCCACTCGGCCAAACACCGCCGTGCCTTCATGGGCCGGGCGCTGATAATCGACACGCAGATCAAGCGTAGCGATCGGCAAAAAAATGCCAGTGGTCTGCCAGATGGCCATTCCGCTAGCCATATCCATCAAGCTAACGATGGGACCGGACGCCAGAACGGAACTGTGCGGCTCTCCAAGCAGGTCTTCGCGCCAAGGCAGTTTCAGCTCGACCCAGTTTTCGGCGTGTTGGCTGTAGCGCAGTCCAAGCCAGCCCGAATGTCCGTGGCGAAAGAAGAATTTTCCGGCCTCAGCGGGATCAAAACGTGCGGGCGCCGGAGACGGGTCTTTGCTCATCGCTGACGACCCTTGGAGCCGCCTGCGTTTCATTACAATCCTTTAATTTCCGAACTGACCCAAGCCCAGTCACTCTCATAAGCGCGCCGCAGCATTCTCCCGGCGCTTTAGCAAGAGGAACGATCTATGAGCACACCCAATATCGATATCACGTCCATTCCGGGCCTTGAGACCGGTCAAGGCCTTTTTGGATCCATCAAGCAGGGCGCTGCATCCTATGATGATAGTGTGGTTGACATAATGGTTTATGTCTACGACGTGCTCCCGCCCGAAGCGTTGTTGTGACGGTGACGCTGGACGGGCCTTTGTGAATGCAAATTCATCCGGCCATCGCGGCGCTGCGGAGCCCATCGAGCCAGCAGCGTCGCGCTAGCGCGCAGACCACTGCCGCGATGCGGCGCGCTCGCGATAGCTGGCTCGATCTGGATCAGACACGCCGCCTGATTGATGGTTTGGAGCGCTATGGCACCGGCGGACGGCTTGATGATTGCTCCGAGCTCAACCGGGTTATGGGTGATCCCGAGCTAGCTCAAACTTGGGTCAACACCCTGTTTGCTGCGACACTCAAGGAGCTTCGGGCTTGGCCGTTTGGAGAGGCCCCTTTCCGATACCGTGTGGCTTCAGCCTTCGCGACAATGCAATTGCTCGAAGCGGGCGAAGCCACGTTGACCCTCGCTGCCTACGAGCCTCTCGAAGGTATCGAGGAACCTTCCAGCGCACTCTTTTCCGATCGCCACTCGATCGAGCTTATCCTTACCGGCGCGGCTTCTGGATTGAAGCACACAATTGCACTTCCGGTTGGCGGCGAAGGTGGCCCGGTCCGGAGTGAGCGCAAGCGCTGGTGCCGCGGCGATCAAATCGAAACGCGCCCGATGGCCGAGGCACGTCACATCGTGCGTGTTGAGCGGTCGCTTGTGCTCCTGCAACTCACCCGTGAGCCTCTTCGTGCGCGACCAGTGCGAGAGGTTTCTTTGGCGACAGGTGCCGTGGTTCGCACAGCAAGCGGTGATAAGTCGGCCAGCCAGACCGTTATGGCGCTCAGCGTGTTAGGGGCGCTGCGCGCATACAATTCTCTTGATGTGATGGAGGAGACTGCGCTGAACCTTGAAGAAGACGTGGATGTGCGATGGGAAGCGGCTCGCCAGGCGCTGGGACTGGGCGCGGTGAGAGGTATGGGTGTTCTGGAAGCCTTGGCGATCCGGGATGACGATCCACTTTCGCAACCGGCTATCGCGCTCAAAGAGCAATTGCTTAGTGGGCTTCGTGGATCATCTTTAACGGACTTTCAATGCCGCTCTTGATCGACGACGCCTCGTCGCAGAGCTGCTCATTGCCCGAAGCGATCGAGGCGCTGGCGGATCTCGGCTTTGACCCATACGATGAAGGCTCGACGCTGGAGGCTGCCGCGTGGCTCAAACGTCTGACCAACAACCGGGAATTCCTCAGCCGATTGCTCATAGATCGCCTGGCTGGCCGGGTTGGTGGCGGGAGCGGGATGGCGCTGGAAAGCGGGTACGGGCCACAAGCGATAGTCTTGAGCGGCCTGCGAGGTTCCATGTTCTTGCGCGCGAACATCTGGCCCGCTGAACAAGATCTTTGCTTTCAGACAAGCGGCGCGGCGAACTTCGTTTACGGGGTTCCGCACGATCACAATTTCAGCTTTCTCACCAGCGGTTATTGCGGGCCAGGCTATCGCAGCGACTATTTCGAATACGACTATGAAGAGGTAGTCGGCTATCCTGGTGAGCCAGCAGGTCTTCGGTTTATTGAACGCAGCGCGCTTCATGAGGGCAAGCTCATGCTCTACCGCGCGCATGTTGATGTCCATTCACAGCTCCCGCCCGAGGCGTTGTCGGTTTCTCTTAACGTTATGCACGTTGACCCGGCGCAAGCGTGGTTTGATCAATACGGATTTGATTTGGAACGCGGCGAGATCAGCCGGGTGCTTAGCCCCAACGCAACTGAGGCTTTTCTGCGCGTAGCGGTCGCGAACGCCACGGACGAAGCGCTTGACTACGCCGAGTGGGTTGGCGCGCATCACCCAAGCGAGCGGTTGCGGTTGGCAAGCTACGAGGCGCGTGCAGCTCTGGGAGATGAAGCAGAGCAAGACGCGCTGTGGCGCGAGAGCGAAGCGAGTGGAAGCCGTATGGTCGCCGCGATTGCAACGCGTCGCCGAGCGGCCATAACGGGTTAGATCGTTCCACCTGCGAGCCGGTCGATCGCGCCTTGCAGGATTACAGCCGCGGCGTGGGCATCGATCGCCTCGGCGCGTTTGGCTCGGCTCATGTCTTGCGCGATCATCGCGCTCTCGGCGCTCGCAGTGGACCAGCGTTCATCCCACAAGAGCACAGGAAGCCCAAAAGCTTGAGAACAGTTGCCGGCAAAGGCGCGGCTCGCTTGCGCACGCGGGCCTTCGCTGCCGTCCATGTTGCGTGGCAGACCCAGGACGATACCCACAACGCTGCGCTCAGTGATCAGCGCAGCCAGGCGGTCGCGATCACGGCTCCATTTGCCGCGGCCCAAAGTCTTGCCCGCGCTCGCAAAGCGCCACCCTGCGTCACACAAGGCGGTGCCGATCGTCTTCGTGCCAAGGTCAAGGCCAAGCAGGACGCCACCGTCTGGCAGCGCCTCGGCAAAATCAATCGCACTCTTGGCAATCAGGGCGCAGCGCTCGGTTCGGAGGGCATGGCTGTGCCCGCCATCGAGAGCGCTCGCCGCGCCACGTCGGCCTGTGTGTTGGCCCAAAACAGCGGGATATCATACACATGATAATTGTTGCCCGGCAGCACAAAGGGCCCGAGTTCCGGCGGGTCACCGATAAGCAGAATCCCCCGTTCATCGCATCGTGCGGGAACAGCGGCGGGCACAAGCTCGCCGTCGGATATGCTCTCATCGGGCACCAAAGTGCCGAGATTAGCGCTTGCAACGGCCGACCCGCCAAAGGCTCCGGTAAGCGGGTTGGAACACAAAATCTGGCTATCGCCGCGTGGCTCCCCGTCGAAGCCCACTGATGATGCGTAGGTCTCCATTAGTAGGGAGGGCTCGGCAGGCTCGGCAAAGCTCGACCAAGAAATAAGGCACCTGGTTTGCGCGGCGGTGGCGCAAGCGGGAAGTCCTATGGCTGGCAGATCATGATCAATCGAAACGGGCCAGCCGATCGCGTAGGCGGCAATCAAGCGCTCTCCCATTGGACCAGGCATCACTTCTTCGCGCAACAACCGAAGGAGATGAAGCGAGCCTTGGCTATGCCCCGCGAGCACAACCGGCGTGTCATCGTCGAGAGACTCTGCAAAGTAGCGATAAGCCTGCAAAACGTCAGCGTAGGCGGCATCAATGGCGTCCTGCGCTTCGGGTTGATCCGTCATGAACGCTCCCATGGTCGCCTGACGATATCGCGGAGCCCAGATCTGCGACGCAGAGTTGAAGGCGCTGGCCATTCCGCGGACATAGGTGCGCGCAAGATTATCCGCCTCCGCGCCACCTTCCGGCGCAACGGCCGCGTTCCAATCATCGCGGCTCAGATAGCTGGTCGGGTGGACGAAGAAGACTGCGAAGTCGGGTGCATCGGGAGCCTTACCTTGTTCTCCTTGGGTCTTTGGCTCAACGGAGGGTTCGGGGTCATCGGGTGACGAAGGGTCAGGCGCGGGCGATGCCAAAGGTGCGTAGGCTGGCTGCCAGCGGGCGGGGTCCTTTAGTCCCATTCCAGGACGAGAGATCCATAAAGCGGGATCATCATAGGCGCTATCTTCCAGCGGCTCTTGCGCAACGAACTCAGCTGATGGCACAAAGGTTGCCTTCATTATTTCGTCGCGAAACAGCTCAAAGGCGATCCCAGCGAGAAACACAAGCAAAATGCAAAAGGCAATAAAATACAGAAACTTCTTGGCCATGGGCTGCCTTTCTTATCCCCTTGGTTGGAAGCGATTTGAGGTCAGCGGTCAGTCCCGTCTGCCTCTGACATCGTGGGCCGAAGCGTGCTCCAGGCGCGATCTCCGCGAAGGCTGGTATACCAGCTCACCGGGTTCCAGGTCGTCGAGCCATCGAGGCTGAACGTAATAAACTCGGCGCGTCCCCCAACATTCTCGAGCGGGATCGATCCACCAAGGCCGCGATCTTCAGCGCTGGCGCGGCTGTCTGCGCTTTCATCGCGGTTGTCTCCCATCACAAAAACGTGGCCTTCTGGCACGGTGACAGGTCCGAAATTGTCGAGGCCCTGATTGCGATGATCGATGATGAGGTAGGAAGCGCCGTTTGGGAGCGTCTCGCGATAAGTGGGAAGCTCGTAAAATTCTTCTCCGGACGGTTCGCGATCCCGAAAGCCAGTGAAGCTGGAAAGGCAGGGGATGCCTTGGCATAACAGTTCTGGCTCGAATGGGATGCGAACGGCGGGAACCACTTCGCGTTTGACCATCGTCCCGTTAAGAATGATCCGCCCTTCGCGCACTTGGATCGTGTCACCCGGCAAGGCCACAACGCGCTTGATGTAGTCTTCGTTGCGGGTTGGATGCACGGGTATCACGATATCGCCGTATTCAGGCGTCGCCTCCCATACACGCCATGTGCCGCGCGGGAGCATGTGAAAGCTCGCTGAGGCCCACGACCAACCATAAGGGTACTTGCTGACCACCAAGCGATCGCCAACATGCAGTGTCGGCATCATCGATGTCGATGGGATGTAAAACGGCTTCGCAACAAGGCTATGGAACGCCAGCACGGCAAGAAGCATCAGCGCCAGTCCGCGCATCTCCGCGAGCCAATCAACCTTCTCGTCCTTGCCGGCCTTATCGTACGCCTCATTCTTCAGCGCGGCGGCGCCATTGTCCTCAGCCCCCTCGAGCTGCGAATCGGCGGGCGTGTCAGTATCCTGGGAGGATTCGGGGATCTTGGTCTGGCTCAAGGTCTTCTTTTCGATTGGGTCAGGGCTTGGGCAAGGCTTCGATGACAACAAAGGCCTGCGCCCACGGATGATCGTCGGTTAGGGTCAGATGAATGTGCGCGTCATGCCCGGCGGGAGTTATTTCTTCAAGCCGCTTAGCCGCTCCGCCAAAGAGCGCAAGGGTGGGAGCCCCCGATGGAGCGTTGACGACGCCAATGTCTTTCATGAAGACACCGCGTCGAAAACCGGTGCCCACAGCCTTGCTGAAGGCCTCCTTCGCGGCGAAGCGCTTCGCGTAGGTTCCTGCGATTGTGTAAGGGCGGCGGCGAGCCTTGGCGCGCTCGGCTTCCGTGAAGACACGGTTTTCGAAGCGTTCGCCAAAGCGATCGAGCGAATTGGCGATGCGGTCGATATTGCAAAGGTCAGAGCCGAGGCCGATGATCATTATAGCTTTCTCCGGTCAGTCGCCGCGCGTGAGCAGGCCGATGAGCAGCAGGAACGCGATGGTGTGAAGCATCACCTGGCTCTTAAACAGCGGGTGCGCCAGATCACCATGGGCAAAGCGTAGCGCGCCGACATAGCCGAACATCTGAAGCACAACCCAACCTGCGGCGAAGGGCAGCAGCACGCCGCTCGCAAAGGCGTAACCCAAAAGGCCAATCGCAGTCAGGAACAAGGCCGCCGCCGCGCCAGCCCAGCGGGTTTGCTCTTTGGTCAGCTCCGGTGCGTTCTCAGGCGAGGTGTTCATCGCGCGGCGTCCATCAGATCACGCATCCTACCGATGGCGCCCTCAAGCCCGATAAACACCGCTTCGCCGATCAGATAGTGCCCGATGTTAAGCTCGGCGATCTGCGGGATAGCCGCAATCGGCTGGACGTTCTCAAAGGTGAGGCCGTGGCCGGCATGCGGCTCAATGCCGTTCTTGGCGGCGAGCGCGGCCATATCGGAAATGCGCTTCATCTCGCTCGCGACTTTCTTGCTATCGCCATCAAGGAAGGCGTGCGCGTATTCGCCGGTATGGAATTCGACGACGGGCGCCCCCAGACGCAGGGCGGCGTCCAGCTGTCGCTCGGTCGCCTCGATGAACAGCGAAACCCGTATATCCGCCTCGCGCAATTGCTCGACAATCGGGACGAGCGAATTGTGCAGACCCGCCGCGTCGAGCCCGCCTTCGGTGGTGCGCTCCTCGCGCTTTTCCGGCACGATGCAGGCCGCGTGCGGTTTGTGGCGCAACGCAATTTCCAGCATTTCGGGCGTTGCCGCCATTTCCAGATTGAGCGGCAGATCGGTCGCGCTCTGAATGCGGGCCAGGTCTTCATCGCGGATATGGCGGCGGTCTTCGCGCAGATGCGCGGTGATGCCATCGCCGCCCACGCTCGCGACAATCTGGGCCGCGCGCACCGGATCGGGATGATCCCCGCCGCGCGCGTTACGGATGGTGGCGACGTGATCGATGTTGACGCCCAATCGCAGGGGAGCGATCATCCCTGGTCCCCACACGCCAGCGTGCCGACTGCCTCGAACAGCGGGCCGCTTTGCATCCAGATATCGCCAAATTCGAAACCGCTTTTGGCGGTGGCGAAGGCCATGGATCGGCCCAGTTCCGGCAACATGATGTTTTCCAATTGATAGCGGCCAATGCCGCCCTTGCGCTGCGACACCTTTATTGGGGTGGGGCAGGCGGGGTGTTCGACTTCGAAGACCCAGTGGCCCAGCGCCATATAGCCCAGTTTGGGATTGCCCTGCCAGAAGGCGGCTCGCGCGCGCCCGCTGGCGATGTCATCCTCATACGCCTTCATGCGCGCCCAGTTCAGGAAAATGAGTTTTTCGAGCGACCCGCCGAGCGCGGCCGAGGCGCCATAGGCGGGAATGGTGGAGGCTTCGGGACCCCTCGTGAGCTCATAAAAGGTCGACGCGTTGTCCGCCGTGATTGCAAAAACAGTCCCGCTCTTGTGCTCGGATGCGGTCAGAAGATACTGCCACTCTTCGAAGCTCAGCTCGTCAAACGCGGCGCCAAGCACGATGTAGTCGCAATTGTTGTAGGTCCAGCCTTCCGCTGGTGGAGCGGAGCGCCCCTTCATGCACCATTCGAGGCCGTGTTCGCCCGGCTTGTTGTAAAAGTCGGGCCATGTGTTCGCGCCGGTCGGCGTTTCTTCGGGATTGCGCAGGCCGCTGCGATGTTGAAGCAGCTGCCGGATCGTGGGGATGGCGCCGTCAGACGCCTTAAACCCTTGCACAAATTCGGAAATCGGTGTGTCGAGCGAATATCCGCCCGCGTCGAGCTCGTCGACCATTTTGGCGGCGAGGATCTGTTTGGTGACCGAGGCGAACGGCCAAAGCAGGCGGTCCTGGTCAAATGCTCCCAAGCCTTCGGCTGCAAGATCAGGGCTGACCGCGTTGACCATCAACAGGCCGCCCATATCGACAAT
>CALCCG010000184.1 GCA_937899785.1 uncultured Erythrobacter sp.
AGAGCGAGCTTGGCGAGACGGTTCTTCGCAACCTTGTAGGAAGCACCGGCTTCACAGCCCGGCTGGTGATGCTGCCGCACGAATCGCACGGCTATCGCGGGCGCGAATCGGTGTTGCACACCCTCGCGGAGATGTTCGCCTGGTTCGACACCCATGTGAAGAACGCCCGAGCGTCCGAGACCCCGTAAAGCGCTGCTCCTAAACGGCTCAGCCTTGCCCGGTTCAACACAGGCAAACCCTTGCTTACCGATCGGTAAGAGGGTATGAAGCGCCTTGTCGACGGACAAAGAGCAGCTGAGCGAGCCCATGAACCGAACCCTTGAGATCGAGCTGATCGACGAACTGATCGCGCTCAAATCCGCGCGCGGACTCTTCCTCGAAGAGGACATCGGCCATGCACCTGTCGAGCGTTACGCCAGCGATGACCAATTCGACACCGAGCTCGAACTTGTGTTCCGCAGGCGTCCGCATCTGGCCGCGCATGTCAGCGAGCTGGCTAAGCCCGGAGACTTCCTTCGAGTGGATTTGGCGGGCCGGCCTGTTCTGGTCACACGCGGGAAAGACGGCGTGGCGCGCGCCTTTCTCAACGTATGCCGCCACCGCGGCGCGCAACTGGTGGGCGAGAACGCCGGCTGCCAGAACCGTTTCACCTGCCCCTATCACGCCTGGACCTACGCGAGCTCGGGCGAGCTGATCAGCGCGCCCCACTTTGCAAGCGGCTTTCCCGATGCGGACAAGACCCAATTCGGCTTGACCGCAATGCCAACTTACGAAGCGCTGGGCTTTGTTTGGGTCGTGCCCTCGCCCGACAGCTCATTGGGTGCCCCGTTTGACTTCAAAAACTACTTTGCGCCCATCGCCGCGGAAGTCTCCGAGCTCGATTTGGCTGATCATGTCCAGGTGGCCAATGACCGCATAAGCGTCGCGGCCAATTGGAAGATCATCGTGGAGGGAGGGATCGAGGCCTATCACTTCAAGATTGCCCATCGCGACACAATCGCACCCTTCTTCGAAGATAACCTATCGAGCTTTCGAAGCCTTGGGGCGCATATGCGTTCAATCATTCCACGCGTCAGCCTAGCGCGACTGGGCGACTCACCGCGCGACGGCTGGCGCTTGCGCGATCACGCCAACACTTTGTACTCGCTCTTCCCAACCGCGCAGTTCCTGGTCCAGCAAGACCATGTTGTGCTGATCGTCGCAAACCCGCTGGCTGCGGACCACACCGAGTTGCGGATCGCGACACTTGTGCCGAAGTCAGAGGCTGGTGACTCCGAACTCTGGATGCGCAACCACGCTATCACCCGCACCACCTTGGACGAAGACTTTGCGCTGGGCGAAAGCATTCAACGGGGTCTTACCAGCGGCGCAAACGCAAAGCTTACCTTTGGACGGTTTGAAGGGGCGCTCACCGCATTCAATCAGAGCGTGGCTGACACGATCGCCGCCGTGAGCTAGCCATTAGTGATGATGACCGAAACGCCCCGCGATCCCCGCTTTCATCCCCCGGCTGGCGGGCTGGTTCCGCATATGGGGATCACCCTGATCGACGAAGGCGAGGGTTGGCTCGAGGCGCATATGGTGATCGCACCACACCATTTGCGTTCGGGCGCCAAGGCGCTCCACGCGGCGAGCGTTATCGCGCTGGCGGACAGCGTGTGCGGGTTTGCAGCAGGACAAGTCCTGCCCGAAAATGCCAAGGGCTACACAACGATTGAGCTCAAATCGAACTTCTTGGGCACTGCAAGCGAGGGCGCTCTTATCGGTCGGGCCGAAGCCGAGCATCTTGGCCGCACCACGCAGGTCTGGAAATCGACCGTTACGCATCAGGAAAGCGACCGCACGCTCGCGCTTTTCCGCTGCACGCAAATGATCCTCTACTAAGAGGACAGCGTGTTCAGCGCCCCTGCCCGTACTCAATCAGCCTCCGGACTTGCCTGCGCAACTCTTCAGGATAGGCAGCGGAGATCGCATCGAACTCCGCCATTCCATACATACGGGTGAGCGTCGGCTTGGAAATCGCGAAGTACTCAATCGCACCAAGCATCTGGTAGACGCTTGCGAACTTCTGCCAGCGCGGCAGCGCGCTGAGCCCCTTAACATCGTCGAGCGTTTCGACGATCTCATCAAGAAAGGGGCGCAGATACCAAGTTTCGGCCTTTTCGGCACGCTCTTGGTTTTCAAGCAGTTCGCGCATCAGCACCCGCGTGCCCAAGGGGTTGGCACAGGATTCCGCATAAATCCCGAGGATCATATCCTCAAACCGCTGGGCCGACGTCCTGTTTGGATCCACGTTCGATCGGATCGCCGCCATGAGCCGTCTTGAAATGCGGCGCAGGACTTCGGCGTACAGATCTTCCTTGCGTTTGAAATAGTAAAGCAAGGCCTGCTTTGTCAGCTCAAGTTCGCCAGCGATCTGTGCGATGCTGGCGCCGTAAAAGCCCCGCTCTGCAAATTGGCCTAAGGCGGCGTGCAAGAGCCTTTCGCGCGTATCATCGCGCGCATCATCGAGTTGTTCCATGCGTCCCTCATTCGGCGATCCGGCAAAATGCTCCACCGAAAAACCCAAGCGGTCGGCCTGCAACCGTCTGGTGAATTCCCATTACTTCGCCAAAGACCAGTGTGTGGTCACCCGCAGGATAGAGCGACCACTGCCGGCATTCAAGATGCCCGAGCGCGCCGTCGATAACGGGCAAACCGCGCTCGCTGCGCGAAAATTCGTCAGCGTCCAGATCGGTGCGCTTGCGCGAGGCATGGCGCTGGGCCAAGTCTTGCTGACCTTCGGCGAGAATGCTGATCGCAAATTGCTGCGTTTGCGACCACAGATCAAACTGGCTCGACGAATTTTGTAGGCTCCAGGCCACCAGCAAAGGTTCGAGCGACACCGAGACGAACGAATTGACCGTGATACCCACAATTCGGCCATCGTCGGCTTCAGCGGAAACCACGCAGACACCCGTCGCAAACTGAGCCATCAGCCGACGAAAGGCGGCCGTGTCGATCGGACTGGACGGTAAGACGTCGTGCAAGTGGTGCTCCGCTGAGTAGGGCGACCCATCCGGGCCCGATGTAGTTATACGCCTTATGGGGCTTGCGCGCGCGTTTCGCCAGAACGGCGCGCTTGTCAATCAACTCTCTAACACGCAAGCGGTGCCCAGTTAGGGGTTAAGGGGCGTCTGCCGGACTCGTTTCCCAAGTCCCGCCAAGCGACAGGTTAAGAGCCACCCATTGGTCGATTCTCTGGCGACGCACAGTCACCAGATTGCGTTCGGCCGAAAACAGGCGTTGCTGGAAGTTCAGAACATCGATCAGGTCGATCTCGCCTTCGGAATATTGGAGCTGCGACAAGGCGTAGGCCGTTCCCGCCTCTTCTGCTGCGGTTTCGAGGATCATCTCCCGCTGGGCAAGGACCCTGACCGCGTCGAGATTGTCTTCCACCTCGCGCAAAGCGTCGAGCGCGGTCGAGGCGTACAGCGAGATCGCCGCCCGGCGATTGGCGTCGGCTTCATCTTCCTGAGCGCCCCGCAGGCCCGCATCGAAGATCGGCTGAAGCACATCGCCGATGATCGACCACAAAAGGTTCCCGCCATTGAGAATGTCGCCGAGATCGGTCGATGTTCCCCCGCCAACTCCGGTCAGCGTCACTTGGGGCAGCTGCGCCGCTTTGGTCTGGTCAAGATCCGCAAAGGCGGCGGCGACCCGACGTTCCGCTGCGATCACGTCCGGGCGGCGTTCGAGCAATTGCGCCGGCAATCCAGCGGGAGGCGGCGGCGGCGCTTCGGGCAAGGCGCTTGCCAACCCGACCTTTTCCGCAGGATAGCGGCCCAATAGAATCTCCAACGCCCTTCGCGCGTTGCGCGCTGAGTTTTGCGCATCCGCCAGGCTGTCGCGCGCGGATTCGTAGTCCGACGAAGTTGTCGCGGTGTCCTGGCGCGAGGCAAACCCTTCACGGTAACGCACACGGACAATCCGATCGATCTCCGCCAACGCGTCCACCGTGCGCTGGGCCACGCCGACCTGCTCGTTCGCTTCGATGCTCGCAAAGTAGGCCGAAGCGACACCGCCCGCGAGCGAATATTGAGCAAAGCGCAGGTCAGCTTCGACCGCTTGCGCGCTGGCGTAAGCGGCGTTGCGTCCCGCACGAACACGGCCCCACAGATCCAGCTCCCAACCGGCCTGCCCAGTCAGCGTGTACACTGTATCGTTCAGCGCAAACGGGTTGGGCGTATCAGTGCGCTCAACATTGAAGTTCGCGTTGATTTGCGGGAACAGCGCCGAGCGCGCCTGCACGACGAGCGCGCGCGAGGCGTCGAGATTGGCCGCCGCGGCAAGGATATCGGGATTGTTGGCCTGCGCTTCGAACACAAGCTCCGTCAGCACGGGATCGCCCACAGCCTCAATCCAACCAATGCGAACTTCACCCGGGTCGGCGCCGTCCACCGCCCAGTTCTGCGGCAGGCTCGGCAAACTGTCAGCGGCCGCGCGAGCGACATCTTCGTCGCTGCTGAGAGTCGCGCAGCCCGCAAGGGCCAAGGTTACTGCGCCCAACAAAAGCGCTTGGGAAATGCCCCGCTTGATCATGCCGCCGCCTCCTGCGCGTCATCAGAGGGATCGGTATCGGTTGGCGCTTTCCCAGCCCGTTCGTCCGTCGAAATGCCGAACACCGCAGCGTAGACCACCGGAACCACAACCAGCGTCAAGGCGGTCGCAAAGCTCAGACCGAACACCAAAACCACCGCCATGGATTTGAAGAAAGCGTCGGTAAACAACGGAATAACCCCGAGCACCGTTGTCCCTGAGCCCAGCAGGACGGGCCGCACACGACTGGCCGCGCTGTCAATCAACGCGTCCATCCGCGGCTTGCCTTCGCCAATTTCCAGATCAATCTGATCGACCAGCACAATCGCGTTCTTGATGAGCAATCCCGCCAGCGAGAGCACACCAAGGATCGCCATAAACTCGAACGGCACGCCCATAACCAGCAGTCCGAAGACCACGCCCACCAGGGCAAGCGGGACCACCGACCAAATCACCAAGGGCTGGCGCAAAGCGTTGAACAGGAAGATCGTCACTAGCACCATCGCGCCAAAGCCCAGCGGGATCACGCTCGCGAGGTTTTCGTTCGCTTCAGCCGAACTGCCCTTTTCGCCATCCCATTTGAGACTGTAGCCCGGCGGCAGCGCCATGGCGTTGATCAGGGGTTCAACACGCGCCTGCAACTCGCCCGCCAGCTCTCCGGGAACGGGGTCAGCCTGAGCCTTGATAGACCAGACATTATCAATCCGGCGCAGGCGGCTGTCGCGGAAGATCGTCTTGATGCCGTCAGTCACCTGTTCAATCGGAACCGCGTCGCCGCTGGGGCCAATGATCTGAACCGTTCCGATGCCGTCAACCGACCGACGCTCATTTTCCGGCGCGCGCGACAGGATAGGGATCAGATCATCATTCTCGCGATAGACCCCCACTTGCTGGCCGGTGTAATTGCGCGCCAGAGCCTCTCCCAGATCAGAGCGGCTTACGCCTGCGCGGCGGCCCTTGACCTCGGAATAGACCGGCTCGATCGCGGGCACACGCTGGCGCCAGTCATCTTTGATCGCCATGGCCCGGCCATCCGCATGGTAAATCTCCTGCGCCTGCTGTGCGAGATCGCGCAGCACATCAGGGTCGGGTCCGGAGAACGTGGCCTCAATCTTTGAGCCACCGCCCGGCCCCAGAATAAAGCGCCAGACCTTGCCCTGAGCCTGCGTGAAATTGGCATCGATGAATTGCTGGACCTCAGGGATCATCGTGTCGAGACGATTGTAATCGTCGATCTTCACCAAGAGCTGGCCGTAAGCTGAATTGTTGCTCTCAAAACTGTAGATCAGCATGTAGCGCAAGGTCCCGCGGCCCACGAGCGTATGGACATCCTGGACACCTTCGAGCCCGCTCACATATTCGCTCAATTCACGCATATCCGCATCGGTCTGCGCGATATCGGTGCCTTCCGGGAGCCAGTAATCGACCACCAATTGGGGGGTGGTTGAGGCCGGGAAGAAGCCCGCAGTCACATAGCCGAAACCAAAGATCGAAACCGCAAACATCGCCGCCGCCGCGCCGATGGTTAGAACCTTTTGACCCACAAGAAACGCGATAACGTCCTTGAAGCCTTGCATGAGGCCGCCCGATTCCCCCGCACCGCTTTGCGCCGCTTCCCCTCCTTCAACGCAATCGTCCTCGATCTTCTTGAACAAGATGGAGCACAAGAAAGGCGTGATCGTGATCGCGAAAATCCAGCTGTAGAGCAGCGAGATCAGGATCACCCAGAACAGATCGCCGGTAAATTCCGCCGTGTCGCCCGGCGAAAGGCCGATGGGCGCGAAGGCCAGAATGCCCACCAGGGTCCCGCCCAAAAGTGGCCAGATCGAACGTTTTACAACGTCGCTGGCGATTTCGATGATCTTGCGCCCCTGCTGGCACCCGATAAGCACGCCGTCGGCGATGACGATAGCGTTATCGACCAGCATTCCCAGCGCAATGATCAAGGCCCCGAGCGAGATGCGATGCATCGGAATATCGCCCATATACATCGTGCCCAGCGTCGCCGCGATTGTGAGCAACAGACCAATTCCGATGATCAGGCCCGATCGGAAACCCATGAAAACCACCAGCGCGCCGATGACGATCGCCAGCGCCAGCAGCACGTTCACCACGAAGTCGGAGACCGACTTGTCGACGACCTCGCCCTGATTGTAGAATTCATGCAGCTCAATCCCGGCGGGACGGTCTTCTTCAAGCTCGGCGACCTTAGCCGAGAGCTCCTGCGCCACCGCCACCACATTGCTGCCCGACACCGCCGCGACACCCATGATAAGGCCCGGCTTGCCATTCCAATAAGCGCTGAATTCGGGGGGATCACGCAGCCCACGAGTGACCTGGGCGACATCGCTCAGCTGAATCACCCGCCCTTCCGTCGAGGACACCAACAGGTTCGAGATCGCCGCGACCGTGTCGATATCCCCGCTTGGGGTAATGATCAGGCGCTTGCCGTCAATCTCAACCGTGCCCCCATCCACGACCGTGTTCTGTGTCGAGAGCTGCTGAAAAATTGCATCGACCGTCGTGCCGAGCGCAGCCGCGTTCTGACGCGAAATCTCGACATAGATGACCTCTTCTTGTTCGGCGGCGAGGCTGACTTTGCCAACCCCATCAACGCTAAGCAGATCCTGGCGTAAAGCCTTCGCATAGCGCCGCAACTCAGGCATGGTGTAGCCGTCACCGGTCAGCACATAATAGATGCCAAACACATCTCCGAACTCGTCAAAGACCTGGCTGGGCGTTGCGCCCGGCGGCATTTCCGCAGCTGCGTCACGCACCTTATTGCGTAACTTGTTCCAGATACCTTGGAGGGCGTCCTTGTTGGGACTGTCGGCGTATTTGATATCGACTGAAATCTCCGAAAAGCCAGCCGAAGACACCGACCTGATCTCGTCCACTTCGGCCATGTCCTGAAGCGCCTCTTCGAGCGGCGCGGACACTTCGCGCGCGACCTCTTCGGGAGAACCGCCGGGATAGCCAGTGAAGACCTGCGCCGTGCGGATCGTGAATTCGGGATCCTCAAAGCGCGGCATATTCTGATAGGCGGTCCACCCCGCAAGCAGGGAGAGAACGATCACGATCCACATGATCAGTCGATTGCGGATGCTGAAAGCTGCGATGTCCATGCCTGCCGCCAGAACCTATTGCGACCAGGGACGAACTCTTTCGCCCTCTTGGAGATAATCGCCGCCTGATGCGACCACCATCTCCCCCGCCTTAAGCCCGCTCGTGGCGCGGACCGCGTCGCCTACACCGTCCTCAATCGTCACATCGCGGCGCTCCAGCACCTTGTCCGGCCCCTTGGCGACCCAGACATACCGCGAGTCGCCATCAATCATGATGGCCGACAGCGGAACATCGACCCCACCCGCTTCACCGGTGTCCGAAAGCGGCTCGGTCTCAAAGAAGAGGGTCGCGGTCATTCCGGTGAGCACCAGCAATTCCGCCGGCGGCGTAAAGGCAAAGTGCGCTTCAAAGGTTTGGGTAGAGCTGTCGGCCACACCGCGCGCCTCACGGAAAACGGCCGGGAATTGGCGTCCGGGCGCAGCGTCAAGCTCCACAAAGATATTGGTCGGGCGTCGCAGGTTGGACGTCAGCACGAAGCTGGCGGGCACGTTCACGATCGCTTCAACCGCGCGGCTTTGCAGCACGAGTACCGGTTGTTGAGCCCCGACATTCTGGAACTCTTCGACATAGGTGACACCTACACCGCCGGTGAAAGGCGCACGGAGTACTGTGTCCTTGAGATTCTTCTGCGCGGTGTCGAGCGAGGCCTTGGCGACTTGACGCTGCGCGTCGCGGCTTTCGAGCACGCTTTGCGAAATCGCGTCCTCGGCGATCAGGCGCTGGGCGCGTTCGTATTCGCTGTTGGCGTTCAGATACTGCGCCTCGGCTTGCTCCACGTCAGCCTGATAGCTCGTCGCATCAAGCCGCGCGATGACATCGCCGCGCTGGAACTGCGCGCCATCAACGGCGTTCCAGGCGATGATCTGACCGCCCACCTGGAACGCCATATCCGTGCTGCGGACCGAACGCACCACGGCTGGAAAGCTGCCTTTCTCAAGCTCCGAGGCGGCTTCAAGCGTCACCAATTTGGCCGGGCGCGGCGGCGCTTCGACCGGCGCAACGGGGTCTCCACCGCAGGCCGATAGCGCCAAAGCGGTTCCGAAAACCGCAGGGATGAAACGGCTCTCGCCGCGTTTCCAAAGCATCGTCAAAGCCAAAGTCGCCCCCAGATCAGCCCGTGCTGCATTAACTCACATCTAATGCGCGAAAATACATCATGATTCTGGCAGTAGAAGCTCGTGTGCGATTCGCAAGAGCGGTGTTTTTTCAGGCACGGATGCAGGTTTTGCACGTTACCTGAAAAACCTGGGCGGCAACCCTGGGACCATCACACCGGATCAGGGATCGAGAGCACACATATGATCGACCGTTTTGGAGACGCGCTGAGGGACTTTCTTAAACAGGAAAGCGCGGGGGGCATCGTTCTGATCGCATCCGCCGTGCTCGCGCTCCTCATCGCCAACAGTCCGCTAGCGCCCGCCTATTTCGGGACGCTGGAGACCAAGCTCAACCTCTCTTACGGTGCGTTCGCGATCAACAAGCCCCTGCTTTTGTGGATCAACGATGGCCTGATGGCGGTGTTCTTCTTCCTGATCGGGCTTGAAGTGAAGCGCGAGATCATCAGCGGGCAGCTTTCCAGCTGGGACAAAGCCTCGCTACCGCTGGTGGCGGCGATTGGCGGGATGGCGGTTCCCGCGCTGGTGTTTGTATCCTTCAACTACGCAGAGCCTGCCAATATCAACGGCTGGGCCATCCCCGCTGCGACCGACATCGCCTTCGCGCTGGGGATCCTGTCTTTGCTTGGCCCGCGCGTACCTGTTGCGATGAAAGCGCTGCTGCTCGCGATCGCGGTGATCGATGATATTGGCGCGATTACCGTGATTGCGCTGTTTTATTCGGGCGAGATAAAGACCGACATGCTGATCGGCGCGGCGGTGGTCTATGCGGCGCTGTTCGCGGTGAACCGGATGCGCCTGGCTTCGGGCATGCCCTATGTCATCTTGACCGTGATCATGTGGGTGTTCGCTCTAAAGTCCGGCGCGCACGCGACCCTGGCTGGCGTCGCCGCAGGCATGATGATCCCAACTCAGACCCGCGAGGGCACAAACCTGCTCTATGAAATGGAGCATTCCTTGCACAAATGGGTGGCCTTTATGGTGATCCCGATCTTCGGTTTCGCCAATGCGGGCGTGTCGCTTATCGGCGTGTCGCCCGCGATGATCCTTGAGCCGTTGCCGCTGGGCATTGCGCTGGGCCTTTTGATCGGCAAGCAGATCGGGATTGTCGGCATGGCGTGGATCGGCGTGAAAGCCGGTTTTGCCTCGCTGCCCGACGGCGTAGGCTGGCGCAAAATTCATGGCCTCTCCCTGCTCGCAGCGATCGGGTTTACGATGAGCCTGTTTATCGGCGGCCTCGCCTTTGACGATCCCTCACAGGTCGATGCGGTTAAGATCGGCGTACTGGGCGGATCGCTGATCGCAGCGCTGACCGGGTTCTTCGCGCTCAAATCGGCGTTGCCGGACGAGGTCGCGGATGAAGCCATGGATGAGCCCCAACCGGCCAAAGCCTGATCCATGCAACCCATCGCCCGCACAATCGGGGTAAAAGGCGTCAAGGTCGCGTATTGGGAATGGCGCGCGGAGCCTGGAAATCACGACGCGCCCCTGCTCTTCGCGCATGCCACCGGGTTTCACGCGCGTGTCTTCGACGCGGTTATCGAACACTTTGCGGGGCGGCGTGTCATCAGCGTCGATCTGCACGGGCACGGGCGCTCTGAAGGCGGGCCGATAGACCATTGGGACACCGTTATCGGAGAAGTCGCCGGGCTGCTTGACCAGCTTCGGATCCGCCGCGCGGTGGGCGTGGGCCATTCGATGGGCGCACACGTCCTTGCGCAATGCGCCGCTGATCACCCGCAGGCCTTCAGCCAATTGGTCCTGTTTGATCCGGTGATCCTAGAGCCCGCCTTTTACCAGCCCGAAGGCGCGGCTTTTTTGGGTGGCGGTCCGCACCCTGCCATTCGACGCAAGCGCGATTTCGCCAGCCCCCGGGCCATGATGGAGCGGTTCAAGGAGCGCGATCCTTACAACTTGTTCGACGCCCGCGTGTTCGAAGATTACTGCCGCTACGGCCTTTCGCCAAAGCCAAACGGTGACGGTTACGAGCTCGCTTGCTCGCCCGAAATGGAGGCCAGCGTCTATGGATCAAGCCGCAGCAATTCGAGAATTCACGACGCGGTCAAGCGGATCGCCGCGCCGACATTGGTGGTGCGCGCCAAGCAAACCGGCTTTTCCGATTTCAAAAGCTCGCCCACCTGGCCGATGCTGGCGGACTGCATCCCCGCAGGCACGGATATGCCGCGGCCCGATCGCACGCATTTTCACCCGTTTGAAGACCCATCGGATGCGGCCGCGATCATCCGAAACGCCATGTCGCGCTAACCGGGCAACCCGCGTTACCCAAAGGCGCCTAGCACGTCCTCAAAATCCTCACGCGCCTGAGCGATTTCGGCGTAGCGCGCTTCGCGCATATTGCGTCCGATCGCATCCGCCACGCCGCCATAGAACTGAACGAGAGCTTTGCGCATCGGGTTTTCCGGGGACACCGAGCGCGCAAGGTAGATCGCAATGCCATGCGCGCGGGCCAAAGGCTCGCGCGGAGGCGTGTCGGGCGCGCGACCTAAGGCGATCAACGCCTGACCCAGAGCAGCCGAGGCCTCTTCCAAACAGATGCGCGTCAGGTCTTCGCTCGTCGACGCCTCGATCCGAGCGTCCATGTCGACCCGGCGATAGGCTGCGCCCGGATTGGAGCCAAAGCGCTGCATTATCCTTCACCCGTCGTGGCAAATTGCTGCTCAATGAAACTCAGCGTTGATTGCGAAACCGCAATCTGGCTTTGCGCGGCGTTGAAGCTTCGGGCGAGCTGGGCGCGCAGGTTCTCTTGCTGCTCGGCAATGCGTTCCAAGCGTTCATCGTTGCGCTCGATCTGGTCTTCATAGCGAGTCACCGATCCACCCAGCGAACCGGGGTCGCCGATGGCGGTGTTATCCCGCGCAAGGCCGTCAATGGTCGCAAAGACGCCAAAGACGCCGGTTGTGAACATGGCGGCGGCGGCATCGGGGCTGTTGGTCAGGGTTTCCTCAAGCCGCTCGCTGTCGATGCGAAACGTGCCATCGCGGTTCAAGGAGAGGCCCAGATCGGCAAGCGAATTGGGCTCACCCTCTTCCGCGTTGGGGATCACAATCTCGCTGGTCAGACGCGACAGATCGAGGCGCAACTCGCGCGCACCGGGATCGTTAGAGAGCGAGGTCGCCTCATCCTCACCGCCGTTCAGCAAACTCACTACGTCGTTCAGCGCTGCGACGAAATCGTTCATGAACGTGGTGATGGCGCTTTGGTCTTGCGAAAACTCAATGGTGGTGGGCGCGCCTTCATTGGTGCCGGTAAGATTGAGCGCAAAACCGCCGGGAAGATCGGAAATCTGATTGGTCGATGAGCTGATCTCGACCGTGTCGAGCAGGAACAGCGCATCCTGCGCCCCGCTGCGCAGCTCGCCGGTGTCGCTGTCGGGCGACCAGGCAAGATAGGTGAGATCGCCAGGCACGTCGGTTGGGCTGGAGGCCGCGCTAGTGGGCTCGAGAACAAAGCCGTTCACCGCCCCATCGCGCCCTTTGACCACCAGTTGAGCGCCATTCGTCCCTTGCGCGACATAGGCTTCAAGAGCGCCATCGCTGTCCAAGGTGATCTTGGCCGCCAGATCATCAAGCGTGTCGGTTGCCGAGACACTGATGTCGAGCGCGGTTTGCGCGGTGTCTTCGGTGAAAGAGCTCCCCGAAACGGTGCCAAACCGAATGCGCAAGCTCCCTTCACCCACCAGATCCTCACCGCTGGTGTAGCTTGGCAGGACAAGCGTCTGGCTTTCGGCAAGCTGCGTGACTTCGAGCGAGAAACCGCCGCTTGGCGCGGCGCCTGAGGGCACGGTGATCTGCGCAACGCTTGGATCGCCGATTGTCCCTTGCGGGGCAAGATCGCCGGTGCGGACGCGATCGCCGGTAGCGCTCGCCAGTTCGTTGAGCGTGCTGCGCAGGATTGATGCTTCCGAGATCTGGGTCAGCAAAGTGTCGTTGCGCGCCTCCAGATCTTCGCGTTGGAAGCTGTAGGAGGCCTCGGACAGGTCGTTGGCGAGCGCATTGAAATCAATGCCGCTGCCAGCGCCGAGCGCGGAGATGATAGATTGGCCGGTGTCAGACATGGTGGTTAGGACGGTCTTTCAGTTGGGGGCTTAAGCGGGAAAGTTACGCATGCGAGGCGCGCGCGTCGGGCCGACCGTCACCGTCGAAGCGAAGGTCTTCGGGCACTTCAACACGCGGGCGTTGCGGGCGCTCGCCGCGTTTGAGCGACAAGACAAAGGCGACCAGGGCGGCGATGGCGACGTAGAGCTCCTCGCGCACCATCTGGTTCACTTGTGTGGTGAAGTAGACTGAGCGTGCCAGCGCCGGATATTCAAGGATCGGCATACCGTCCTCGCCTGCTATATCGCGCATAGCCAGCGCCGTTTCCCCTCGCCCTTTGCACAGCAAAACAGGCGCAGGCGCGAGGTCGGGATCGTATGTCAGCGCAACGGCAAAATGCATCGGGTTTACGATCACGAACTGCGCCTCTTTCATCGCCTTTGCGACGCCGCCGCGCGCCAGGTCGCGCTGGCGCTGACGCCGCGCGCTCTTCATCTCGGGCGATCCTTCAGCTTGCTTGGTCTCGTCGCGCAATTCCTTGAGGCTCATCTTGAGCCGCTTGTTGCGCTGAAAACGCTGCAGCGGGTAATCGATCGCGGCGATGATCGCGAGGCCGATAACAAGGAGGAGCACCAACCCCATTCCCGCTTCCCACGCATAGGCGAGCTGCGCTTCGAGAGAGCCGCGACCAAGCCCAAGCAGTGTGGGTAGGTTTTGCGAAATCCACCAGCCCGCAAGGCTCCCCATAAGTACGAGTTTGAGGATCGACTTGCCCAGTTCGATCAGCCCTTGCGTGCCGAAAATCCGCTTCAGCCCCGACAGCGGATTGATCTTCGAACCCTTGAAGCCGATCGCCCCAGGATTGAACGGCGCGCCTTCGCCCAGCAGCAATTGCGAGATCAGCGTGGCGATGATCACCGTGCACCCTATCGTGAAGATGGGCGGCAGAACCGCCCCCGCCGCGTGACCAAAGATCGCGCCAGGATCGGCTCGCTCAAGCGCGGCGGCGTCGAAGCGGAAGCTGCTGAACGCGACCTTCTCCAACCCGCCGAAAAGCCACGGTCCCACAAAGCTCAGCGTGGCCACGCCGGTTGCAACCGCCGCTGCGGTCGCCAGCTCCTTTGAACGCAGGACATCGCCCTTCTTGGCCGCGTCCTGCTTCTTCTTCTCGGTCGCCTCAAAATTCTTCTCGTTGGCGTCGTCGCTCATCCCAGCGCGCCTCCCGTCTCAACCACGAATGAAGCCTGGTTTAGCGTCGCTTCGAGCAGACGCACAAATTGCTCCAGAAGGATCGGCAGGGCGATGATCAGCGCTGTAATACCCGCCAGCGTCCCCGCCGGAAGGCCAAGCGCAAACAGATTGAGCGCCGGAGCGGAACGCGCGATCACCCCGGTCACAAGCTGCACCATCAGCAGCACCAGAACCACCGGCAAAGCAATAGCGGCGGCGGTGGCAAGACCGTAGCCCATAAAGACAAGGATGCTTTGAGCCGCCTCAGGCCCGAACGCAAAGGAGCCGGCCGGCAGGATGCGATAACTTTCGATCAACAGCTCAAACCACAAAAGATGGCCGCCGATTGCGTAGAACAGCAAGGTTAGGAGCAGCCCAAAATAGGTACCCAACGCGCCCGATTGCGCGCCGCTTGCCGGATCAATCGACGTGGCGATGGCAAGGCCCATCGTACCTGAAATCTGCTCAGCCGCGATCAGGGGAACCGCAAAGGCCACCTGCAGCACAAAACCAAGCGCAGCGCCAATGACGACCTCTTGCACGAGCGCCAGGACGGCGAGAAAGCTCATCATTTCCGGTGTTTGAACCGGGGGCACCCAGATCGCGACAAACACCGCAAAGGCAAGCGCCAGCAGCGCGCGCAACGCCGGTGGGACCGCTAGGACGCCGACCATAGGCGCCGCCAGCAAAGCCGCGCCACAGCGCACCGAGAGGAACAGCAATTGCCACAATTGCTCGTCCAGGGGGCCAAAGCCGAGATCAAGGACATTCACCGCCGTGTCCCGCTGCTTAAGCCGCGATCGCGGCGACTTGCGCGAAGATCTCGCGCAGAAAATCGCCCAGCAGCGCCATCATCGTGCCGCCCAACAAGACAAAGACCAAGGCCACAATCGCCAGCTTTGGCACAAAGGTCAGGGTCTGTTCGTTGACCGAGGTCGCGGCCTGGATAATGCCGACCAACAGGCCGACAAGCAGCGCGGCGACCAGGACAGGCCCCACAATCAGCGCGGTAACCCACAGCGTCTGATCCGCTAACGCCAAGAGCGCCGCGTCTTCCTGCAAGGCTCCGCTCGCGCTCATGAAAAGCTCATTGCGAGGCTGCCCATCAGCAGCGCCCAACCATCAACGAGCACGAACAAAAGGAGCTTGAAGGGCAGCGAGATAATCGTCGGCGAAAGCATCATCATGCCAAGGCTCATCAGCACGCTCGCAACGACAAGGTCGATTACGAGAAAGGGCAGGAAGATCATGAAGCCGATCTGGAAGGCGGTCTCCAGCTCGCTCGTGACAAAGGCGGGCAGAAGGATGGAAAACGGAATGTCGCTCTCACGTCCGAATTGGCCCGCGCCCGCTATGTCCGTAAACATCAGCAGGTTGGCCTCGCGCGTTTGGCGCACCATGAAGCTGTGAAAGGCTTCCCCCGCTTGCGCGATCGCCGCATCGGCGCTGAGCGCACCGCTGGCGTAGGGCTCAATCGCGGAAGTGTTCACGAGGTCAAGCGTCGGTCCCATGACAAACAGCGAAAGGAAGAGCGACAGGCCGATCAGAACCTGCGTCGGCGGTGAGCCTTGCAGGCCCAGCGCCTGCCGCAGGATCGAGAGCACCACCAGGATCCGCAGGAAGCTTGTCATCATCAGCACGAGCGCGGGCAAGATCGTGAGCAGCCCCATCACGATAAGAAGCTGGATCGATGTGCTCAAAGGCGCGCTGTCGCCTGGTGCACCGCCTGCGCTATCGCTGCCCAGCGCGCGTTCGATCGCGGCTCCGATCCCGGCGGGTTCTGGAGCTACAGGTGTCGCAAACGCGGCCTCGGGCGTTGCGAACATGGTTAACGCGATAAAGCCTAGCAGTCCGGTGAATAGAGGAGCGTGGCGCATCAATCGTCTGCCGCTGAGGGCGCTGGCTGCGATTCCGCTTCGCCCAGACGCACCAGTCCCTGGCGCGAACAGCCGAGCAGAATCTCGCGGTCGTGATAGCGCACCACGGCAAGTTTCATACCCGGAGCGAGCAACGTGGTCTCAACCAACTCGCAGCGGCGGCCCGAATTCTGCCCCGCCGACACCAACCGGGTCTGCAGATAGCGCGTCAGCCTCAAACTGCCCCAGATGAGCAATCCAAGAAGCGGCAAAAGCAGGGCGAGCCGGGCGAAATATTCCAGCATCATCAGGCTGGATCCTCGGATGTGTCGTCCTCTTCGTCCGTCGGAGCGATCTCAGCGAGCGCGTCGGCAAGGTCGTCGATCGCCTCGGCGGGCGATTCGGTCGGCGATTCTTCGGAAACCGCTTCTGGAGCTGGTTCCGAAGCCGTATCCGGAGCGGCTTCGGGCACCGCGTCGCTTGCCGGTTCAGCGGCGGCCGGAGTTGCGGCTTCGGGTCGATGTCGGGGCGCTTCGGGCGCAGCTTGTGCCTCGGTCGGAGCGCTCGGTGTCGGCGCCGGTGCGGTTGCGGGTGCGACGCTTGCGGCGGGCGAAGCCGGGTTGACCGTTGCGGCGGGCGCGGCGGGCATCGTCATCGCGGGCGCTTGCGGTTCCTCACCCACCAAGGTCACGATCTTGAGCGCAAACTTCCCATCCTGCGCAACCACTTCACCTTGCGCGATAACTTTGCCGTTGGCGGTGATATCGAGCAGCTCATCGGTCATCCGGTTCAGCGCCACGACGCTACCCTGGCCCAGCGCAAGAACATCGCGCAAAGGCATATCCGCGCGGCCCAGCTCAACCGAGAGACGCACAGCGACATCGCCAAAGCGATGGAGCGCGGGACTGAAATCGGTCATGCAGGGGCTCCTTCGCTTAGTGTCTGGCCCTCGCTTAGACCGCCGTGTTCGGACGCGTCCGGCGCGCTCGTGACGGAGGTCAGTCGCAAGGCCATGCGGTCTTCCATGGTGCCAAGATTTCCGCACGCAACGAGCTGCGAGCCGATCCGCAGGGGTATGTCGCGCGCCAGCGCAAGCGGGATGCGATCACCCGGCGCCAATTGGTCAAGCTGACTCAGCGAGAGTTCAAATTCCGCCAGAACCGCTTCGAGCGATAACGGCACCGCGCCAAAGGCCTCACGGTGAGGATCGGCCTCACCATCGCTCGCGCCCGCCGTAGCGTCGGACGCGCCGAGACCCGGCAGCAGGCTGTCGAGGTGTTCAGCGGGCATCGCGACAAGAGCGCTCCAGCTGATCCCATCGACCGCAGTCAGCTCGAGCGTGAGCAGGACGCAGTCGGCCAAGGGAGCAAAGGGCTTGAGCCGCGAGGCGCTTTCACTGCGGACAATAACATCGCCGTCGGCTGCGCCAACCGTGCCGCCTGCGGCGCTGACACGGGCGATCGCCTGAGCGATGGTGCGCGCGGACTGTTCGACCATTAGGGCGGCGGAACGCGGCAAAGTCGCCACCGGTTCCACCGGGGGCTCTCCGGTGCCGCCAAAGCTGCGTTCGGTGAGCGCGATCGCGGTTTCGACGGTAAAACTCAAAAGCAGCGTCTGCCCATCACGCCCGCAGCGCAACAGGCTGTTTGCCGCGACCGGCCCGATGCGCTCAAACACCGCTTCGCCGCGCAGGGCTTCGGGTTCAGAGATGCGCGCTTCCAGCTTGGTGCCCGACAAAAGGTCTGTCATATCCTGCGCCATTTCGCGGGCAAGATCGCGGCGCCAGGCGGCGAGATGCTCGGAGCGTTCCTCAGGCCTTGGGCCGCGTTCGGTCAGTTCGCGGCAATGCTGCGCGAGCGGACGCGCAGGGGTAAAGATGTGAGCCAGGTTCATTGCACGAGAAACCCTTTAAAGTGGACCGCGTCGACACCGCCAAAGCCCTCATTTTCCTCGAGCACTTTGTTGATCGCCTTAGTCAGCCGATCGGTCAGACGCTCGCGCCCCTCAGGATCGAACACATCGGCTTCCGGCGTCGCTGAGAGTTGCACCAGCACCGCCGACCGGATGGCAAGCTCATGGTTTTTGACCCAGCCCAGCACCCGGCCATCGCGCTGGGTCGAAACCGCCAGCTCAACCTGGATCAGCGCGGGTGAATCCGACAAGTTGGAGGTAAAGCTCTCGGCAAAGCTGTAATAGGCGGTGCGATATTCGCTGCCGCCTTCACCATAGACCGGCGCGCCTTCGTCCTTTTTCTTGCCCGGCATGGCATAGGGGTCGCTGTCGCCTTTGCGCACAAGTTTAGGCAGGTCGGGTCCGCTCTCGCCAGCGCCGCCGATCAAACCGGCGGCAAAGGCGCCGTAAGCTCCGCCAGCCCCCATGCCGAGTAGCAAGACACCGCCGATCAGCATTTTCATCATGCCGCCGCTCGACTTTGTGTCTTCAGATTTGTCGGCGTCCTTGGCCATGACGGATCAACTCCTGCTCGCGTGCGCTGGTGAACGGTCAGGCGAACACCGCCCCTCCTTGCGCATCGCCGACAGGAGAGCCGCTGGAATCACCCGAAACCGCAGCGGCCTGGTTGGAGCCGCCATCGCTCTCTTCACCCGAATATGGTTGAGCTGAACCTTGAGAGCCCCCTGTGGAAGACCCGTAGCGCTGATCCGAACCGCCGCCAGCGGCGCCGAATCCGGCGCTGTTCTGGAACGCACCCGATTGCGAATTCTGGTCACCTCCGCGCTGGGATGATGCCCCCTGAGAACCGGCTTGCGAACCGCTGTTTTGCGAGAAACCGCTTTGCGCAAAGCCGCTTTCGCTGGCCGCAGCAACGCCGCGTTCTAGCAGAGCCGCCTGCACGGCCGGCACAAATCCTGGATCGCGCGCGCTCAGAGTGGCGCGCCAGTCGTTCACCGCACCCGAGACGCCCGGCTCAATCCGCATCGCGACGGTCCCGAAATCCGCGTGCCGCAGCGTAAGCTCGGGCCGCAAGCCACGGCCCGCTTCCCGCGCTTCGGCGACTTGGCTCGTCACCTGCTCAAGGATCGCCGCAGTGGCCGCGCCTGGATTGGTCACAGAAGCAGCTGTCGCCGCCGTTTGCGCCACGTTTAGCGCTGCTGGCGCGGAGGCGATCAGCGAGACGGAGACAGGAGCGGTGGGTTGAGCGCTCGCCGAGAGTGTGGCTATCGGACCGGGTGCAGGCTCCGCTATCGGCGCGGATGAAAGCGCGGGCTCTGGCTGAGCAAGGGGCACAGAGGGAAGCGCGGGGGACGGCACGGCCGACGCTGGTGCGACGCCCACGGGCGCAAGCGCGTTGTATTTGGCTTTGTCTGGAGCGGTAGCGAGAGCGAGCGTCTTTGCCGATTGGGACGAGGGTGCGACCGTCCCAGCCTGCGCCTCCACAGCCGCAGTAAGACTTGCCGCTAAAGCGGACGGGGCTGTTGCGCCGCTCTGGACACGAGTCGGCGCTGGCAGCGTCGCGAGCGCGGTTGGCGAGTTGTTCAGAGCGCCGTTGGCAAGGTCCGCTTTTGCGCTCGCCTTCGTCTCACCGCTCGTGCCTGTCGGCGCCGAAATCTCGGGCGATGACGCTCGCACCGGAGTTGCGACCAAAGCGGGCCGCTTGTCCGCAGCTATATCGCGCGTTGACGCAACCGCGCTCGAAACCGCGGTGAGCGATGGTTGTACCCTTTGTTCATCAAAGGCGGGAATGGTCTCAGCCTTGACCTGCCCGGCTAGGACTGGTGGTGCGAGCGTTGCCGGGTTCACCGGCTCGGCAGTGGCCGACGCCAAAATCGCTGGCCCGGCGGGTAGTCCGGCGGATGTCTGCGGCGTTGGCGGCAAGACGCCGTCGGATGAAGCGGCGGGTTGACGAGCGGGTGCGGCCGTCTGCTTGGCCGGAAGAGGCTCCGCATCGGATTGAACAGCGGGGTAGCCCGTGGGCGCTGGAAGGACCGGAGCGGCTTCGAGCCCACCAGCCCGCGCTGTCGTGGCCAAAGCGCTGGACTCCGCAATAGCGGCGCTCTGAGAGGCTGACACCACCGCGCTCGGAACCGGCGATGCGGCCACAGCCGGTTTTCCAGCAACCACGGAGCCCAGAGTCCAGGCGGACGGCGCCGCTTCACCGTCGATCGGTGTGCGGGTTTGAACAGCCCTCGGGACCGCCTCAACCTCCAAACGTTCCTGGCTGCGCGCGCGCGCGACCGCCGCCGGAAGCGCGAGGCCGACTTCACCGGCACGAGTCGGGTCTGCCTTCACCGCTTCCTGCCCGGGATGCTCCGCCGCCAGCCGAGGCTCATCGAACACGGCGGAAGGCGTCCTTGTCGCGGTCGCGCTCGGCTTGGCGAGCGGTGCCTCGCTGATCTCGTCACCTAAGGCGAATCGGGCCTCGGAGGGAGCCGGGTCCGGGGTCAAAGGCGTTCGCGCCTCCACCCTCTCATACGGACCTTCCGTCAGGGCCTCGGGCGTTATCGGCGACTGGGGATCGACGAGACCGAACGCCGCTGGCCCCTCTGATGGCGTTGACACTGGGCTCGCCGCGATCCGCTTTGGAACGCTGGTTTCGGGCGTCGGCGTCTTCGCTCCTGAGGGCGCAAGCGGGAGCTTGCTGGTGGGTTGCTCGCCCGCTTCAGGCAGGGCGTCCGAAAGCGCAGCGCGCACGGTCAGGACCGCGATATCCGGATCGCCCATACCAAGGCTGGGCTTGGAGATAGTGGCTCGAAACTCGGTCGAAGCCGGCGCGGCCTCACCCGCTTGCTCAGCCGAAGTCGGGGCGGTGAAAAGAGCCGCGCTACCAAGCTTGGAAAGCTCGCTCGAAGACAACAGCGCTGACGCGTCGAGCGACGCTTGCCCCGATCTGGGCAGCGTGTCGGGAACCCGCACCGTGCCGGAGAGCGCATCAGATGCCTCCAGGATCCGCTGATCAACCGTCCCTGCAATCGCATCGGAGGCAAACTTAGGCAGAGACTGATCCTTCAAGGCGGACCGCGCCACGGGCCGGGTTTCGTTTTGGGCGCCCGCCCCTGCTTTGTCGGACGTCTCTTCACGAGGCGAGGCTGGCGGCAAAAGGTCGCCCGCTTGTGGCAAGACTTTGCCGGTGGCTTGCGGCCCCTCGGCCTGTTCGCCGATCGGTTGCAACGACAGAGCCAGCGATTGGGCGCCCGTAGGCGCGAGTGTCTCGTCGGGGGTTGAGGGCGCTGACGGGATGGCGATATCCGAAGGAGAAGGCCTGGTGATTGCGGTCAGATCACCCTGACCGAGTGCCTTAGAAGACTGAGTAGAATAGGTTTTTACCTGGGCTTCGCTTGCCACAAGCCGTTGCGCAAATCCGTCTGAGGCGAGCGTCTGTTCCCCCGCTTCCTCCGAAGCGACCAGCGTGTTTTCGGATGTTGGGGGCTGGGATACGGCTCCGCTCGTAAGGTTGTTCGTCAGGATCGGCTGGGGCGCGGGAAAGATCATTGAGCGGTCCTTGCATGGCCATTTTCGGCACTGGGCGGGTCTGGTTCATTGCTTTGCACATCGCGTGCCAAGCGGCGGGGGTCGGCGAACGCGCGGCCTGTGTGCGGCTCTTCGAGGCGGCGTTCCTTGGCGTCCTGATACGCGGCTCGCGCCTCTTCGAGACGTTCGGACTGGCGGCGCGCCTTCGTCTGGGCCTGGCCAAGAGCCTCGACATGCCAAGTCGCTTGTTGCGAGGCGTCGGCCCGGGCCTGCTCGGCGTCGTGCGCAAGGCTTCCCAAGGCGGCGGCAAAGCGCCCGGTCTGCGCCAGCGCCTCGCCATCGTTGGCCTGCGACCGGCCACCATAGGCCCTAACAAGGTCGCGACTTCGTTCGGCAAGGGTTTGGCTGCGCGCCTCTTCGGCCAGCGCGTTGGCAAGCGAGAGCATCGCCGCGCGATGGCTGACTTCGGCCAACAAGGTCTGGCGCCGCGCAAGCGACAAACGGCGCGCCTCGCGCTTCACAGCAGCGCGGCCAATTGTTCAAGGCTGGCGTCGAGCGCCACGCCCTCCCCGCGTGGCTGGCGCAGGAAGGCGTCGATCCTCTGCGAGGCTTCAAGCGCGCTGTCGAGCACGGGGTCCGAGCCCGCGCGATAGGCCCCCATCAGCACCAGATCGCGGTTCTCTTCGCGGGCGGCGATCAGCGCGCGCAGCTGACGCGCGGCCTCGAGCCTTTCCGGGGTCACCAGATCGTCCATCACCCGGCTAAGCGACGCGGGCACATCGATCGCCGGATAGTGGCCACGCTGCGCAAGATCGCGCGACAAGAGGATATGCCCGTCCAGGATAGCGCGCGCGGTATCGACCACGGGATCGTTCGCGTCGTCGCCATCGGCGAGCACGGTGTAAAGCCCGGTCACCGCCCCACCCGAACGCGCCGAATTGCCCGCACGCTCGACCAGCTTGGTCACCGTTGCGAGCGCGCTAGGGGGATAGCCCCGCGCTGCGCCTGGCTCCCCGAGCACTAGCGCCAACTCGCGCGCGGCGTGTGCAACCCGCGTAAGGCTGTCGAGGATCAGCAGCACGCGCTTGCCCTTGCTGCGGAAGTATTCGGCGATCGAGGTTGCGTATTGCGCCGCGCGCAGACGCAGATTGGGCGCGTGATCCGCCGGGACCGCAACCACGACCATCCGCTCTCGGCGCGTCCCGTGCATATGCCGGGCAACAAAATCCGAAACCTCGCGCGCGCGTTCTCCAATCAGCGCCACCACCGTTACATCAGCGGACGAATGCGCCGTCATGGTGTCGATCAGCACTGATTTGCCGACGCCCGACCCGGCGATCACGCCCAGACGCTGGCCCACGCCCATCGTCGCCAAGGCGTTGATCGCGCGCACCCCGCAATCGAACGGTTCGCTGACAGGCGCGCGTTCCAGCGCGCGTTCGCGTCGGCCAACAAGCTGCCAATTGCGCTTCAAGGCCAAGGGGGCTCCGCCGTCAATCGGCTCCCCAAGACCGTCAACCGCGCGGCCCAGCAACGCTTCGCCAACGCGCACCTTGCCCGGTTCACCCCGCGCGCGCACGCAGGAATCGGGGCGCAGAAGCACCGTGTCGCCAAGCAGCATCATAAGCGAATGCCCAGCGCGAAATCCGATCACCTCCGCCAGACTCTCGGACCCGTCCGCCTGCTCGATCGCGCCAAGCGAGCCAATCGACAAAGGCAGCCCCGCCACTTCGACCAGACCGCCATCGCACGCAACCACACGCCCGGTCAGGACCGGTTTGGCCTCCACCCTAGCGGCGCGCATGCGGGCCAAGTCCCTATGCAAGTCTGCAAGCATGATCGATCCGCCCGCCTAGGCGTTGAGACCCTCGACAAGCGCGCGCATCCAGTCTTGTGGACCGTCGCGCACCGCGCCCTGCGGGCCGGTCAAACGGAGGCTTCCGGGAGCGAGTTCGGGATCGTCGGCGAGAGTCCAGTCCGCCAACGCTTCGGGGGCAAGCCGCGCGCGCGTTTCGGGGTTAAGGTGCACGGTTAGCTCGCGCGGGCCCGCGCCCAACCGATTGGCCGCCGCTTCGCAGCGCCTTCCGAGCGCTTCCTGATCGATCGCATACTCACCCAGCACTTGCTTGCACAAGGTAAGGACGGTGGCGTGCAGATCCTTGGCCAGGACCTCCTTGGTCGCCGTGTCGAGCGAGCGAAAAGCTGAGCTCAGCTCGCCAAAGCGCTCTCGTTCGGCGACAAGCACCGCCTCGCCGGCGCGTGTCGCCGTGTTGTGGCCATCGGCAAAGCCGCGCGCATAGGCCTTTGCCGCCGCGTCCTCTTGTGGGGGCTGCTCCGGTCGGGTTTCAGTGGGCTTGGTCGGTTCCGCAACGGGCGCCGCGCGGGCCTCAGCCCGCGAAGGAGCAAACGGTGAGGTGTCAACAAAGCCTGATGGATCGGCCGGTTGATCGGCAACAAGCGCCGCCATCCATCCTGGTGCCGGAGCGCCTTGCTCGGCTCTATGCGCCGCCGCGCCGGCCTCAGCAATCCAGTCAGACGAACTCGCCATCGTCGCCTCCCAAGACAATCTCGCCCTGCTCGGCCAGGCTGCGCGCCAATTCTACAACCTTGCGCTGCGCGGCCTGCACATCCGCTTTTGACAGGCGTCCGCGCAGCTCGATCTCGTCGCGAATACCGTCGGCTGCGCGGCTCGACATAGCGGCAAAGAAGGGGCCGCGCTGCGGATCGGGCAGGCCCTTGAGCGCGTCGACCAACGCTTCGTTGTCGACGTCGCGGAGCAAGCGACCCATGTTCTGCGGATCGAGTTCGAGCAGCATTTCGAAGGTGAAGAGCTCTTCTTCGATACGTTCGGCCAGTGGTCCGTCGACCTGCGCGATCGCGGGCAAGACGGTGTTCCTGAGATCGCCTTCGGACAAGTTGATAAGGTTTGCCGCTTCGCGCGGGCCACCCATGGTGAGCGCGCTCGCGCCGAAGTTCGCACCGATCCGCAGCGATAGGAGACTATCAATCATACCCATCGCCTGGGTGGAAACGGCGTTCATCTTCGCAACGCGTGCAACGACGGAAGACTGAGTCGCTTCAGATAGGCCAGACAAAACTTCGGCGGCGGGTTCGGGCTCAAGCATCAGCAACAGCGCCGCGACCACTTGCGGGTGTTCATCCTCGACCAGTTTGAGGACGACCGACGGCGCGAGCCAGCGCGCCATCTCGATCGAGCGTGGACGCGCCTCGGGCTCGATACGCAGCATCATGCTCGCCGCCTTGGTCTCACCCAGCGAGCGTTCGAGCAGGCTGCGCACCCGCGCCGGACGATCGCGCGCTGGCAGGATTTCGCGCTCGGCCTCGACCGTGAAGTCGCCAAGCGCCTCGGCGATATGAGGCTGCTCGATATCGCCCAGCTCGCACATAGCCGCGCCGAGTTTCTCCAACTCGCTCGGGTCCATACGGCCCAGCAATTGCGCGGCCTCGTCATCATTGAGCAGGGACAGGAAAACCGCGGCGCGTTCCACCCGGCTCATCAGCGAAACAGGCGCCGCGTTCGGTTGCCCTTCGGTCTCAAGAACGTCCGTATCTGCCATCACGCCGCCGCCTTGTCTTGGCTTTCACCCGGGGGCTCAAGCATGCGCTGGAGCGCTTCGAGCGCGCGATCAGGCTGCTGGTTGGCAAGCGTGCGCGCCAGGCGAACTTGCTCTGGCAAATCGGCAAAGGGGTCGGCACCGCCCAGCGTCCGGCCGCCGGCCGCAACAACGCCTTGAGAGGCCTGGCCGGGCTCATCGTCGTCCCGCGCGTCTTCGGCGAGCGTCTTGCGATCGCTTTTAGCGCTTTTGTCGTTGGCAACGGCTTTTCCGGCCCTGGGCTTGGCCCCGGCGATCAGTGGGCGCACCGCAAGCAGCAGCACCATCAGCACCGCCACTAGCGCCGTGCCATAGCGCAACGCCTGCCCGAACCAGGCCTGCTCGTAAAAAGCGGGTGGATCGATTTCACGGCTTTCAAACGCGCTAACCGCGATCTTGACCATGTCCCCACGCGCGGCGTCCGCGCCGACAGCGGCGCTGACCAGCGCTTCGAGTTCCTCAGTGGTGAGCGGCGCAGCGGCGACCATGGCCTCCTGGCTGACGGCCACAGCCACAGACAGCTTGGTCAGCCCGCCGGCGCGCTTGGCGGTGACCGCGACTTCGCGGTCCAGTTCGAAATTGCGTTGCACGGCGCTTTCGGTGTCGCGGGGCGTGGGCGGATTGGTTGCCACCGCTTCGGGCGGGGCCTCGGGTTGGGGCGGTCCGCCCACCAGCTGCGCATCGGGCGGCGGTGTGTTGGCAGTCACCCCTGGAACACCACCGGGTTGGCGCGCCGCCATGCGGGTTGAATTGCGCTCGCTTTCAGAACGCACCGCGCCGTCCTTGTCATAGGTCTCGCGCGCGCTGGTCACTTCGCTCTGGTCAAGCTCGACCTGAACCTGGCTGGAGAAGTTGCCATCACCCAAAAGCGGCGTGAGCAAAGAGGCCAGCTGGCTTTGCAGCTTCGCTTCGAATTCGCGCTGCAACACCAAGCCGTCGAGATCGGCGTCGCGCGTGGAGGACAAAAGCCGCCCGTTCTGGTCCACCACGCGCACCGCGTCCGCGGTCATGCCCGGAACCGAGCCCGAGACCAGGTTTACAATCGCCTCCACCTGACGCTGGCTGAGCGAGCGCCCGCTAACAAGGCGCAGCATCACACTGGCGCTGGGCGGGTTCGAACTGCGCACAAACACCGAGCGTTCAGGCGTTGCAAGGTGAACGCGCACCGCTTCGATTCCGTCAATTTCGCGAATGGTGAGCATCAGTTCACGCTCGCGTGCGAGCCTGAGCCGCTCGCCTTCAAGCGTCCGGCTCGAGCCCAGGGGGATAGCGTCGAGCATTTCGCTTGCCCCTTGCGGGGCGGCCAAGCCAGCGTCGCTCGCCACAAGCATGCGCGCGCGGTAAACATCGTCCTCCGCTACGGTGATCGCGCCGGTCCCGTTATCGATGGCGTAGCCGATCCCGCCGGTCTCCAGCGCCTGCACCACTTTCGCGCGTTCGCCGTCGGAGAGACTGGCGTACAAAATGCGCTGGGGTGAACCGGCAATCGCGAGATAGAGCATTGCGAGCACAGCGACCGCTCCCACCCCGATCAGCGCTGGCAGCGCCCGCCGAAAAGCGGGTTGGCGAGTGAACCCGGCAAGGCGCGCCTGCCAGTCTCCCTGCGTCGGGCTCGCCGTGCTTGGATTGGTCTCGACCAGTGTCGGCTGTGCGGACACCGGCAAGCTTGCATCTGCCACCTATCAAGCCCCCATTCGCATAATTTCTTGGTACGCGTTCAAGAGCTTGTTGCGCACTTGAAGCGTGGCTTCGAACGCCACGCCGGCCTCCTGACGCGCCAGCATAACCTGCGCGATGTCGGTCACCTCACCGCGTTCGTAACCAGCCTGCATGTCGGCGGAGCGCTTTTGCACCGCGCTGACGGTCTGCAGCGCGCCTTGAAGCGTTTGCGCGAAGTCAACCGATGGCGCACCGGGGGATGAGGCAGCGATCGCGCCTCCCATGCCGATGGCGCCTCCCTCGCTGGCCGCGCGAACATTGCGCAAAACCTCGCTGCGCGACAGCAGATCCTGACGCAGCGCAAGCACTTCGGCGACGCTGTTCATGCTCGCGCTCACGCCTCACCTCCGGCAGTGAGGCCGGTTTGACCCGGCCGCTCGTCCAAAAGACCGGATTCGCGCATGGAGGCGAGGCGGTAGCGCAGAGTGCGCTCGGATATGCCAAGAGCGCGGGCCGTCCGGGCGCGGTGTCCCTCATGCGTCTCCAGCGCGGCAAGGATGGCTACCGCCTCCGACTGGAACGCGATATCCGAAAGCGACGCCTTGGCCCTCGCACCGCGCGGCGCGGGAGCCGTGGGAGCGCTTGCCGCAAGCGAGCGCACAGGCTGATCAAAGACGATATGCTCCGAACCGATCCTGGGCTCGTCTCCAGCGAGCAGGATCGCGCGACGCACAACGTTTTCCAATTCACGCACATTGCCGGGCCAAGTGTGGGTTTCAAGCAGCGCGATGGCCTGGCCCGAAAGCCAGGATGGGCCGGGTTGTTCAACCCCCTCACCCCGCTTCTGGGTCTGCGCCGGACGGCAGGCGTGGCGCAGCAGCATGCCGAAGGCGAGCGGCGCAATGTCGGCCGGGCGATCGCGCAAGGCGGCAATCTCAAGCGGAAAGACGTTAAGACGATAGAGCAAGTCTTCGCGGAACCGGCCCGCTTCGACCTCGCTGATAAGCTGACGGTTTGTGGCCGCGATGACACGCACGTCAACATCGATCGGCGTGGTCGCGCCTAGCGGCAGAACCTCGCCTTCCTGAAGCGCGCGCAAAAGCTTGGCCTGCAACGGCAACGGCAACTCGCCGATCTCATCAAGCAGCAGCGTCCCGCCATCGGCCGCCTTGAAAAGGCCCTCGCGCGCTTCCCCCGCGCCGGTAAAGGCGCCCTTGCGGTGGCCAAAGAGCAGGCCTTCGAGCATGGTTTCGGGCATCGCGGCGCAGTTAACCGCCACAAACGGACCCTCCGCGCGGCGCGAGCGCCGGTGGACAAACCGCGCGAGCACTTCCTTGCCGGTGCCCGTTGGTCCTTCGAGCAGAACCGGAATTTCAGCCCCGGCGATTCGCTCGGCCAGTGTCAGCAGCGCAAGACTGACCGGATCGCGGGCGATCGGCCAGCCGCCTGCGTTCTTTCTCCCGCCACCAAAGGATGCAATGGCGGTCAGGGCTGCGTGTGCCGGTTCCAGCGTCGCAGAGGTGTAGGTCAGCGCCACGCGCGCCTCCCCGAGAAGCGTCAGCGACGCGCAACCGCCATGGCGTAGGTCCAGTTCCAGCCGGTCTTCAGGGCGACAACCCGGTGGGTTTTCAAACGCGCCATACTCTCCGATGGAGAGCCGGGCGCGCTGCCATTGGGTACCAAGCAGCGGCAGAACCGGGTCGAGCAGACTGGCGTGGCGCTGAAACAGATCGGCTTCGGTTTCACCAAACCCCGCCTCTGGATTAGGGCCCTCGGCGGCCCGAGTTCGCCCCGGCGCAGCGGACACAGCGCACGGTTGACGGCGGGTCTCCGCGCTGGGCTCTGGGCGGCGCTTGGGGAGGGGCTCAGTATAGGGCTGGGGGTTGATCGGCATAAACGCAGCTATCCGTTAACTCATCTTGGGTTCGGCTCCGGACACAAGACCCAAGAGCGCAGGGACGCTGCCTCCCGAGAACGCGTGCATTCACCCCGGCAACGGCCAACAATTGCCGTGTGCGCGTGCAAAATGTCGCAAATTTAAGCCCTCGTAGAACCTCGTAAGCGGCTCATTACGTAGTGGTTTTCGAGAAGCGTTTCGGTCGCGGTGTTCGTCGCATCGCAACCGCCCACGAGAAAAACTCCCCGGGTTCCCACTCGCCCGCACGTGCATGGCAGCGAGAGCAGGGCTCGCGGCGGGGGCGAGAGCGGGCCTTGTGATTTTTTCGCTTAAAGTTTCGCCGAGCCGGTCGCTCTAAGCCTCAGCAGTTGCGGACCCCCAATCCAACAACGCCCGTATGCTGCCCCTTGACCTACCTTACACGGGAGTTTGACCCTATGTCTGTTATCAACACAAACGTATCCGCGCTGCGGGCTCAGGCCGCAAGCACGCAAGCGAACGAAAAGCTGCAGAGCGCGTTTGAGCGTCTTTCGACGGGCAACCGCATCAACTCGGCCGCTGACGACGCCGCCGGCCTTTCGATCGCGACCGGCTTCACCTCCGACATTCGCGGCATTAACCAGGGCATCCGGAACGCCAACGATGGCATCGCTCTGGCGCAGACCGCGGAAGGCGCCTTGGAGGAAGTGACCAACCTCCTGCAGCGTGTTCGCGAACTGGCTGTCCAATCGCAGAACGGCACGCTCGACGACACCGACCGCGGCTTCCTCGACACCGAAGTCACCGAACTCGCCGCGCAGATCGACGACATTCTGACCAACACCGAATTCAACGGCATCGCTGTCTTCGGAACCGGCGGTTCGGACGTGTCGGTCAACATCCAGCTCGACGCGACCCGTTCGGTCACGATCACGAGCACCGCGATCGACACGACCAACCTCGACGCCGCCGGCCTTGACGTCAGTTCTTCGACCAACGCCGCGACCGCGATCACCAATGTCGACAACGGTCTTCAGGCGGTGAACACAACGCGTTCGTCGCTGGGTGCGGGGCAGAACCGTCTGCAAGCTGCGATCAACAACCTGACGACGACGTCGACCAACCTGGCTGACGCCCGCTCGCGAATTGAAGACGCAGACTTCGGCGCGGAATCCACCGCGCTTTCCAAGGCCCAGATCCTTGGGCAGGCCTCGACCGCGATCCTGGCTCAGGCCAACCAGTCGCAACAGAACGTGTTGTCGCTGCTCCGATAAGATCAGCGTCAAGACCAAGCTCCCGCTGGGGGCGGTAGGGAAGCCCGGGACCTTCAAGGTTCCGGGCTTTTCCGTGGTTGGAGGTGAGTTCGCGTGTCAAGAGCACGCTCCCCGGCGCTTCGATAGGATGGCTGAAAGCGAGCGGGCGCCTAGGCTGCGGCGACCGCCTGTGTCTCAAGAGCCGGCGCGGCAAGTCCGAGAGAGACGACCTCAGAGCCCCTGGCTCTCAAAGGCCGAAAGACAATTTCGATCATCTGCGCTTCCTGCACGATCTCGGTCACGAGCGGCGGTATCACGAGGCTCGCCTCGTCGCTCTCGCAGGCCAGAATCGAAGGCGCGATCTCGCGCATACCGTCAAACATGGCTTCCACCGGTTCCGGCGCACGGCCCGTCCAACCTTTCAGCGAAGCGACGGCAGAGCGCGCGATCGATCCTATCTCGATCAGTTCGAATTGCGCGCCAAGCTTAAGCGCGATGCCCTTGCCACGGCTGGGAAGCGGAAGCCTTACGACGTAGAACCCTTCATAGGTCGTGTTCGCGGCGACCCGCTGAACACTGGCGTCATGGGCGTCGAAGTGGATCGCGTCGAGCTCGATCGCGGAGCCCATCGTGTCGGCGTAGGTGAGGCCCAGCCGGCGCACGGTCTGCACCAAAAGCGAAAGCCGCGCCTCGACCGGCTCGTTGGCCAGCTCAGCGGGCAGATACATCCGCTCTACCCCTTTGAGGTAGAACAGTCCCCGCCGGCGCAGGCCATCGCGCGCGGAATCGTTGTCGAACAGCGCGACCATATGCTCCGCGCCAAAGTTGAAGTCGTGCTCAAAGCGACCCAGGATCTCCAACTCAACCGGAAGCGGGAGGAACATCAGACGAGTCATCGCGCTAGCCGCCGCCTCGCGCCACGCGCGGCGTGTGTGCGCCGGTTCGGTCTGACGCGCGATGGGCACCGCCTGCCGAGCCGCTTCGGCGAAGGCCACACACCCCTTCTGCACAGCTTCACGCATGGCCGATTGCTTCGGGTTGACTGGGCTCACCTTATGCACCGGCAGGCCCTTTTCAGTGTAGTCGATCACCGATCCCAGATCGCACGTCGAAAGCTGCTCGATCAGCGCCGAATTGCGCGTAAGGCCCAGCACCATGGTCGAACCGAATTCGCGCGCGTCGATCAGACCTTTTTTGTCGAGACCGGTCACGGTCATCTCGCGCAGCAGCATGTAACGTCCCGCGACGTGGCAATCAAAGGCCTCCACCAGCATCGCGTCAATCGCGTTCTGCGTGGATCCGTCATAGCCCAGATCGATCAGCATCAGCGTATCGCCGGGCTGCGGATCGCACTCGGCGCGGATATGGGCGATGAGGCGGTCCGCCAAAGCGCGGGCTCGGCGCCTCGTGATCTTTTCGCGCTTGCCTGATCGCAGCTCAGCAAACACCGCGTCCTGAGCCTCCGCAATGGCGTCATCGCTTTTGGGATCGCCAACGATGCGGTCAACCTCGTCTTCAGTGAACAGCATTTGCCGCGCGAAGCGAGCCGGATCGACCCCGCGATACAGCGCGCTGTGCCGCCGATAGTTCGCGCGCGAGGCGAGCGAGGCGCCGATGGAAACCACGCGGCTGATCCCGATCCGCGCCGCGCTTTCGACCTCGCCGCCCGCGCAGTGAACGAGGTGCGGCAAATGCGCGTCGCGAAGCATGAAAAGCCAGTGCACCTGGCCCCCGCGCTGCGCTTCAATCTTGTCAGCCTCTTCGCGCAGCCAGCGATCAAAGGCGTAGTAGATCGGTCCCAGCGCGCAGAAGCCGACCGAACGCGCGGGATCGGCAATGCATGGTTCGCGCGCAGCGAGGAGCGCGCGATGGGGCTGAAGTCCTTCGACACCGCGCTTCTCAAGATCCAGCAATTCGCGGCAGGCCCGCTCCAGCCGCAAACGCCGCTGCGCGGTCTCGGAGAATTGGGCAAGATGCAGCGCGGGTATTCCAGCGGCGCGCGCGCCTTCGAAGTCCGCTCGGCGATTGTCGCCGATATGGAGAAAGTCGTTCGGGTGGCATTTCATCGTCTTGACCACGCGCTCAAGCAGCCCTTGGCTTTTGGAGAGTCCCGCTTCGCACGAGGCAAAGATGCGGTCGATCATTCCTGCGACCTCAGCGCCAGCCACCCGCTCGATCAGGGCGCCAAGCTGCTCAGCGGTCAGAAACGTGTCCGAGACAACGATCACGCGCATCCCCATAGCTTTAGCCTTGCGCATCAATTCCACCGTCGGCGCGAACGCAAAACACGTCTGCGCTTCAACCTCCAACTCCTCGTCCACCGCAACGGCGATCGCCTCTGAGGAGGCTCCGGGCATGGCCTGGGCGTAAATCTCGGTGAGGCTCACTTCGACGCGATCCTGCAGCGCGCGCGCGGTTTGGCGAGCGTTGGTCTGCGCCATGACCCGCTGACCATAAGAGACCGAGCCAAGCCCCGCGAACACGTCGGTGGGCCCATGGCAATCGCGCCATAAAAGTGTGTCGAAGCAGTCGAGCGAGAGCACGCTCACCCCCGGATCTGTTCTTTCCAACGCTTCCGGCAGATCAGCGGGGAGGATCGTATCGTGCATCTTGGCTCTCCGAGTTAGGTCCAGCCGGGAGCTAAAGAAGCGTGGTTTACGCACTTTAAGCGGGGGCCCTGTGGGTTTCCCGTAGAGCCTTTGGGGGCGCTGCCTTGCTATTGGGGTGGGATTGCGTGTGGGCGGCGAGGCCACCCCTTCTCGCACGCGGCGCAAACGCGAGCCTGACGCGTAGCCAGCCGCAGCGTCATGCACGGCGCTACGGACCCTCACCTAGTCACCAACCCTAGGGCTTAAGGTTAACAGATGAAAACCATGCCCCCCTAACTCCGCTTCAGAACAAGAACCGAGCCGCCCGATCATGGCGCCAGCGGGATAAGTCTATATGCGCATTCTGTTTTATCTGCCCGTGATCACGCCCTGGTGGTTTGCCAAGATCGTCAAGCCGCTGATCGCGACCCTTGCGGCGGACAATGAGATCCATGTTCTGGCGCCGCCGCCATGGCGCAACACCGGCATCGGACCCGATGAGATCAAGCTGTGCGCCGACTTGCCGGACATTTGCTGGCATATTGTCAACGATCAGGGCCACCCCTCGATGCGCACGACGCCGGTCGAGCGTGATGGAATCGTGGCCTTCGTCCAGTCGCTTGCGCCGGACTATGTGGTGTGCCGCTCGGCCGATTTTGAAACGGTGAAAGCCTTTCCGGGAATTGTCCGCCACATCACCGAAGGCGCCGCCGATCCCTTGAGGCTTGGCCCAGACAGCTTTCATTTCACTCAATGCCCGTTTGATCACGGCGTCTTGCCCGATCTTAACCCCGATCAGATCGCCAAACTCGATCGCCTGATCGCACCGTTCTGGAAGCGTATGGTCCAATCGCAGCGGCTGGCCGATGTGCAGCAGGACTATGTCAACGAATGGGCCGATCTGCCAACCGATCGACCGATTGTGTTCCTGCCGCTCGAATACGAGCACGAGGAAAACTTTTACACGATGCACCGCGTCGGCGCGACGCCGAACGCGCAGCTGCTCCAAGACCTAGCCGAGCGGCTAGGCGACCGGGTGTTCCTAGCGCTCACGAACCATCCGCTGAACGAGCAATATCTCGACAACACAGCGGTCTCCAAAGTGGTCCGCGCAAACGCGTCGCGCATGCGGCTGTTGCCGGGCAAGACCCCGATCGGCACGCGCACGTCGCACTATCTTATGGAAGAAGCGGACGGCGTTATTCTGGGCGATTCCAAGGTCTACGCGATGGCGGGCTTTCACGGCACCGCGACGCTGAGGCTTTCGCGGTTTGAGACGGGCGCATGGATGAACGCCCATGACGAACTTGATCCGTTTCTCGAGGCGCTGGCCAGCGGGTCTTGCGGAGCCCCCGAGCCCGGCGCTGCACGCACCTGGTTCGCGTTTCACACCGCCAACAATCTCAATTGCCCCCGCAACCCCGATCTTACAGCAAACGATGTGCTGCACCGCCTCGAAAAGCCATGCGATCCGGATCGTTGGGAGGCCAACTTTGCCTATTTTGCCGCGGACTGGGCCCAGGCCGCGTAATGAACGCCATCACCGTCCTTTCCGCTGCGCCGCACGATCTCATCGACGCCTGGTTTGGGAGCGTGATCGCCCAAGAGCGCGACGCGCTGTCGCGCTTTCTCGACACTGATCAGAACGGTGTGTCGGCCACGATCACGCTGCTCGCCGCGCAAACACGGCCTGTTATCTTCACCGGCATCGGCAAATCGGGGCACATTGCGGCCAAGCTCGCGGCGACCTTTTCGAGCCTTGGCACCGCCGCCGTTTTCGTCAACGCAGCCGAGGCGGCGCATGGCGATCTGGGCGCGGTGGAACCTGGCAGCGCGGTGATCGCGCTCTCCAACAGCGGATCGACCGAGGAGATTGTTCGCACGCTGCCGCTGCTCAAGGCGCGCGACTGCACGCTCATCGCGATCGTCGGGCGCGCAGGCTCGCCGCTCGCCAGGGCGGCCGACCACCGCATCCTCGCCGAAATCGAACAGGAGGCCGACCATATCGGCATGGCCCCCACGTCCAGCACGACGTTGCATCTCGCCATTGGCGACGCGTTGGCGGTGGCGGTAAGCCGGATGCGCGGTTTCACCCGCGAGGATTTCCTACGCCACCACCCCGCCGGGCTGCTCGGCCGCCGAATGATTCCGGTCGCAAGCCTGATGCGACAAGGCGCCGACTTGCCCAGCGTTACCACATCCACCGATCTGCTCGATCTGCTCGCGGTCATGTCAGCAAAGCGGATGGGAGCCGCCTGTGTGATCGATCGGAACGACGCTCTGCTGGGACTTGTCGTGGATGGCGATGTGCGGCGTCACTTGCAGTCCGGGCCCAAACTGGCCGGCGTCACTGCGGGCGAGCTGATGCAGACCAACCCTCAGACCATCGGCCCTGACGCGACATTGGGTGATGTTCTCGCGATGCGTCAGGACGCCGAACTTGACTGGCTGGTCCTCCCCGTCATCGATCAGGCCGGGCGCTTGCTCGGCATGCTGCACACCAACGATCTTTACGGATAACATGAACATCGTCGCCTTCATCCCGGCCAAGGGCAACAGCAAACGTGTGCCACAGAAGAACCTCGCGATTCTTGATGGCGAACACCTCTTCAAACGCAAGCTGCGTCAGGCGCTGGACTGCCCGGCGATCACCGAAGTGTGTCTCGACACCGATTGCCAAGAGATCGCCACGCGCGCCAGCGACCTGCCGGTTACCTGGCTCAGACGCCCGGACGCGCTCGCCTCCAACGCCACCGATGGGCACGCCATGTTCGCGTGGGAGTGCGGCCAACGCCCCGATGCGGATATCTGGGTTCAGGCGCTGTGCACCGCGCCCTTTGTCACCGCGGCCACCCTCACCCGCGCCATCGACGCGTTGCTCGCCACTCCAGAGGCGGACAGCCTTGTGGGGGTGAGCCGGGCAAAGCAATATTGCTGGGACACGGACACGCCCGCCTATGGCGCTGGCCCCATTCCGAACAGCGTCGATCTGCCCGAAACCGTGATCGAGGCGATGAGCCTTTACATTGTGCGCAGACCTGCGACGGGTGAGCTGCCCATCCGCCGCTTTGGCGCACGGCCCCTGCTGTTTGACCTTGATCCAATCGAGCAAATCGACGTTAACACCAAGGCTGATCTGGCGCTCGCCGAAACGCTTGCGACGGGGCACAGAGCGCGAGAGGCGACCCGCTTTCGCGCGATCGCGCCGCACCTTTCGTCCACGGTCCTGGCCGACATCGGCAAAGAGCTTGGGATCAACGCGGTGCTGCCGCCTCACATTCGCCCAACCACAGGCGGGCGGCTGCTGGGCCGCGCCAAGACACTCGAGATTGCGGCGATCGCAGCGGGCGATAGTGAGGATGCTTGGAAAGGGATTTACGGCGCGCTCCAGTCCTATGATTTTGTCCGGACAGGCGATGTCATTATGGTCGCCAACGAAGCGCCGACCCGCGCCTACTTTGGCGATCTGAACGCTAATCTGGCAATCCGGTCCGGCGCGGTCGGCGCGGTGATCGACGGGGTGACGCGCGACACGGCGGATGTGCGCGCGCTCGGCTTTCCCGTCTACGCGCACGCCAGCCACGCCAACGATATCAAGTTCGAAGGCACTCTGAAGACCATGAACCAGCCGATCGCCATGGGCGGCGTTCCGGTGTGCAACGAGGATGTTGTGTTCGCTGATGAAGATGGCGTGGTCGTGATCCCGCGTGCGCGCTGGGCTGAGGTCGAGCAGGCCGCTTGGGATGTGATCGAGAACGAGGCGCGCATCCGCGTGAGCGCGGCGCGCGGCGTCGATGTGAACGACATCCTCGCCCAGTTTGGTTCCTTTTAAGGAGAAGTGCGATGAAGCGGATTTCGATAGGATCGCTCAAGCTTGCCAACGACCGGCCCTTTGCGCTGATAGCGGGACCGTGCGCGATGGAAAGCCGTGCGCACGCCTTGGAGATGGCGAGCGCGCTGCGCGAAATGTGCGCGAATCTGGGCGTCGGGCTGATCTACAAGTCGTCCTTCGATAAGGGCAACCGGACCTCAATTGACTCGCCGCGCGGGGTGGGCCTGGCCAAGGCGTTGGATGTGTTTGCCGAAATTCGCGAGACACTGGACTGCCCGGTGATCACAGACGTGCACGAGGCCTCGCAATGCGCGCCGGTCGCCAAGGCGGTCGATGCGCTCCAAATCCCGGCCTTCTTGTGCCGACAGACCGATCTGCTGCTCGCCGCAGGTCGGACCGGGCGCGCGATCAACGTCAAAAAGGGCCAGTTCCTTGCACCTTGGGATATGCGCAACGTCGCTGCCAAGATTGCCAGCACTGGCAACGAACGCGTGATGCTGTGCGAACGCGGCACCAGCTTTGGCTATAACACGCTGGTCAACGACATGCGCAGCGTACCGATTATGGCGGAAACCGGCTATCCGATCGTGTTCGACGCAACCCATTCGGTGCAACAGCCTGGCGGGCAAGGAACGCGTTCCGGGGGGCGGCGCGAATATGTGCCAACGCTGGCGCGCGCGGCGGTGGCGGTGGGCGTGGCAGCGGTGTTTATCGAAACCCATGAGGAACCCGAGCGCGCGCCAAGCGACGGGCCTAACATGGTGCCGCTCAAGGAGATGCCGGCGCTGCTGACGACGCTCAAAGAGTTTGACGCGGTGGCGAAGCGGCCGCGTTATCCGGCCAGCGTAGAAGCGGCCTGATCCCAGATTTCGTCGCTGTGCGCGAGAAGGATCGCGCCGCTAGGGTCTGTTGGACAATACCGCGCACCGTCGAGCCGCGCCGCCTTTCCACCCGCCTCTTCGAGGATCAAAACCCCGGGAGCGTGATCCCAGACCAGCGTGCGCCAATACAGGGCGAAGTCACAGACGCCTTGCGCCACTATCGGGTATTCCGCGCCCGCGCAGCGCCGGGTCGGCTGGACCTGCGCCACCCGATCAGCCAGGCGGGCCACCTGCGATTCCATCGCCGCTGGCCGCTGAAAGTGGCTGATGATGCCGGTGCAGGCTGACACATCGCACGCGCCCGCGCCGGTTGTGATCCGCTCGCCATCGATCCAAGCGCCCGCTCCGCGTTCCGCCGCGACAAGCGCACCGTTGAGCGGATTCAACACGCACGACGCCACGATCTCACCGCGCCGGATGAGCGCCGCCATAAGCGCAAACGGGCCGCGCCCCTCGGCGAAGTTGCGGGTTCCATCTATCGGATCCACGATCCAGACCTCGCCCTGGTCAAGATCGCGAAGCAGAGAAGGATCGCGTGCGCAGGCCTCTTCGCCGACAAAGCGCGCCTCGGGTCGCAGCGACTTGAGCCGCGTCGCAATGATCGCTTCGGCTTCGTGGTCAGCGATGGTGACCAGTTCACCGGGGGACTTCTCTTCCACATCGCCCTTTGCCAGGCGCTGGTATCGCGGCATCACCGCATCGGCCGCCGCTTCGGCAAGACTATCGGCCATCGCGAACGCGAGCGAGGATATCCGCCGGGTCATCTCAAGGTTGGCCTCAAGGAAAGTCCGCAGGCTTGGATGATTGGAAGGACTCGTCCGCGATACGGGTGGCCGCCCGACGCGAGGTCGGCTGGGTCCCTTCCAGCAGCAGCAGCGAAATGCGACGGTTGCGCGGGTCTTTCGGATTGGCCTCGATCAAAGGTTCGCGATCCGCCACGCCCTCGATGCGCGAAAAGCGGGTGGACGAGATGCCGTTGCGGATCAACGCCTGGCGGGTGGCCTCTGCACGCCCGGCTGAAAGCGACCAATTGTTCGCCACTACACCTGATCGCCAGGGCAGAGAATCGGTGTGCCCCCGCAGGATCAACGGCGTCGGTCCTTCGGCCAGCGTTTCGCCCATCACTTCTAGCAGTTTGCGCGCTTCGGGCGTCAGCACGGTGGTGCCCAACGCAAACATAGAAAAGTCCGCGTCATCAACCAGATCAATGCGTATGCCTTCGGGCGCGCGAAGCACGCGCACCTGCCGCGATAGACGGACCAACTCCTTACGCTTGGACAGCTTTTCCTTGATCTCCTCGCGGATCTTGCGGATTTTCTCCTGGATCGCTTCGCTCTCGCCGCGCCCACCGCCTTCCATTGGGCCGCCAGCGGCACCTCGGGGAATGGTGATCGCCTTGGTCCCGGTCTGCCCCTGCTGATTGGGATAATTGTCGGTGTCGGTGATCGACGCGCCACCCAACAGCCCGTCCGAACCCGCGCCTTGCTGGCGCATTTTGACCAGCGTCGGAGTAAAGTAGTCCGCGATCCCCTTGCGCTGGTTTTCCTCGGTCGCACCGAGCAGCCATAGCAGCAGGAAGAACGCCATCATCGCGGTCACAAAGTCGGCGTAGGCGACCTTCCACGCTCCGCCGTGATGGCCTCCTCCCTCAATCGTGATCTTCTTGACGATGATCGGCGCCAAGGGTTCGGGCGCGGCTTGGCCTTCCGCCATGGCTTAGCGACCCCGCATCTGATCAAGCAATTCGGTGAGCTTGGGCCGGTGCGCGGGCGGCAGGCCGGAGCGCGCTGCTTCGAGCACCATGGGCTGCGGATAGCCGTGGAGGCTGGCGACAATCACCTGCTTGATCGAATAATAGATTTGCCGGTCATGGGCGTTGATCTGCTTCAAGCGGCTCGCCATCGGGCCGGCGAAACCATAGGCGAGAAGCACGCCCAGAAAGGTGCCAACCAGCGCGCCGCCGATCATCTTGCCCAGGATTTCGGGCGGCTCATTGATCGAGCCCATGGTCTTGATAACACCCAGAACCGCCGCAACAATGCCGAGCGCTGGGAACGCGTCAGCCAGCGACTGGATCGCGTGCTCGGGCTCTTCCATTTCGTGCAGCTGGGTCTTGATCGCGTTGTCGATAATGTCCTCAACCGCGTGCGTGTCGAGCGTGCCAGAGGAGACCACCATGAGCGTCAACGGGTCGCAGATCAGCCCGGCAACCGTGGCGTCGCCCTGCAGGCGCGGATACTCGCTGAAGATGGTCGAGTTCGCGGGGTCGGTGACGTGGCTTTCCAGCGCCACCGCCCCTTCGGAGCGAAGCAGTTTCATGAGCTTGGATGTCAGCGCGATCGCGTCGATGTGGTCGTCATCGGTGAATTTGGGGCCTTTGAAGACCTTGCCCAAACCGCCCCCTAAAAGCTTGATCTCGTGCATCGAGTTGCCGATCAGGGTCGCGCCCAAAGCGGCCCCTCCGATCATCATGAATTCGAGCGGGAGCGCGGCGAGGATCGGCCCCATAGAGCCGCCCGCCAAAACAAACCCGCCAAAGACGAGACCGATCAGAACAACAATGCCGATGGCGGCAAACATGGCGCGACAACTCCTAAAGCGACCCGGCGCTCAAAGCGCGTTGAACAAGGTGAGGTTGGAGACGCGGGTGAAGCTGGCCTGGCTGGCCTCAAGCGCAACCTGTGTCTGTTGCAGCCGCACAATCGCGTCGCTCAGATCAGTGTCACCCAAGTCCGATTGCTGCTCCGCCACGGTCAGCGACCGGTCAAGCTGGTCGTCCTGGATCACCCCGACCCAGGCCAAGCGCGTGCCCAGCACGGTCTGATTGCGCGTGGTCGTGTCGATTGCGGCGTCGATACCCTCGAGCGCGGCCTGAGCTGCCGCCGTCGGATCAGCGACTCCCGGCTGCAGCGCAGCGCTGAGCGTCGAAAGCACAGCAAAGGCGCTGGTCGGCGTGCCACCGACGTCAAACTGAAAGAGCTGAGCGCCGGTGACGCCGCGTTCGAGTTCGGTGCCCGGCGCGACGGGTACGGTCGGGATTTCCGAATTGCCGTTATAGGTGACACTGCCATCGGCTTCGCGGACAAAAGCGGGGCCGGCCGCCGTGCCGGCAAACAGGGGCTCTCCGGTCAGCGTCTGCGCGTTGGCGCGATCGAACAGCTCTTCTTCGAGCAGCGCGATTTCCTCGGCGATCGCTGCACGGCCGCTTTCCCCGGTCGTATCGTTGGCGGCCTGGATCGCAAGCTCGCGGGCGCGCGCAAGCAGGTTGGCCACGCCCTGCGCTTCGTCACCGGCTTCGTCGAGATCGCGCGCCAGCTTGTCGGCGTTGTCTTCCTGCACTTCGGAAAGGCGCTCCGTTCGCGCCAGAGTGCGCAGGCGCGATGCTGCGGCCGGGTCTTCCGACCCGCGCGAAAGCCGCACGCCGGTTGCGATCTGCGTTTGCAGCCGTTCGAGCGAGTCGCGCAGATCGCTCATCTGGATCAGCGAGCGTTCGTAAAACGCGCCGGTTGCGTTGCTGACAAAACTCATCGGTTGTCTCCTATGCCCAGCGCCGCTCAGCGCAGCCCCAGCAGCGTGTCGAAGATTTCGGTTGCGACCTGCATCACGCGGCTGTTCGCCTCGAACGCCTGCTGTAAGCGGATGAGATTGGCGGCCTCGGTGTCGAGATCGACGCCGGTTTCGGTGAGCAAAGTGGCCTGCGCGTTCTCCGCGATCGCGGCAAGGCCCGTGCGGGTCACTTCTTGCGCGGAAATGCGGCTGGAAAGGCCGAGCAAGAGTGTATCCGTTCGTGCGATCGGCCCGTCATCGCCGCCGATTGAGGCGACAAAACTGGCGAGATTGGTGGTGTTGGTGCTGCCCGCGGGCGATCCGGCGGGAGCGGTGGCGAGCTGCGTGCCCGAAGTCAGCGCGAGTTCGATATCCGCTGCGCCGGTCCCAGTGAAGAAAGGCTGGCCGGGATTGCCATCGGCGTCCGCTCCGCTCGCCTGCGCAGCGTTAGAAAGCGCGATGATTTCAGCCGCGATCGCGTCGAGTTCGATCTGGTAATCGGCCTGCGCGTCGAGCGCGGCCGCCTGACCGGCTAGGGCGCCGCGCGCCGGGGTGACCGCGGCGCCGCCGACCGCGAAGGACACGGTGCCATCGGGCGCGGTGGTCGAGGTGATATCCGAGCTGGTCAGCCCATCGACAAGCAGCGGCCCGGCGGCCCCCGATGCGTCCGCAAGGCGCACGGTTACCGCGCCGCGACTGTCAAACTCGGTTTCAATCCCGACCTCTTGCGACAAGGCCCTGAGCGCTGCGTCCCGCGCGTCCAAAAGCGCAGCCTGCCCGGCGGTCCCATCGCGCGCGTTGGCAAGATTTTGGTTGATCCGCGCCAGTTCGGCGGCCTGCAAATTGGCTTCGTCCAGGCTGATCGCTGTCGACGCCTGCACCTGCCCTCGCGCGGTTGCCAGCGTAGAATTGGCAAATTGGAACGTGCTCGCCAGCTGGCGTCCGGTTTCCAAAGCGTTGGTCCGCAAAGCGGGTTCGAGAGGGTTGCCTTCGAGCTGGGTCAGCACCGCTTCAAACTCGACCAGCCCTTCGAACAGCGAAGATTGCTCAAGCGCCAGTTCGGTGTCGCGCAAAGCGGCCAATTCCGTGTCCGCGCGGGCCAATTCGCTAGCGCTTTGACGCGCCTGTTGCTGGACGATCGCGCTGTCGAACCGGGTGATCCCCTCGATCCGGACGCCGTTGAGAACGCCGTTGCCGCTGGCGGAAATGCCAACCAGCTCACGCGAGGAAAGCGTGCGGCGCGCGTAATCGGGGTTCGACGCGTTGGCGATGTTCTGCGACGTGACCTCAAGGCTGGCCCTTGCGGCGGCGGCCCCCGAACGGCCGATCTGAAAGAGGGATCCTGGCATAGCCTAGCCTTTATGCTCCAAGAGATGTTGGGAAAGCTGCGCTTCGATGCTCCGTGCAAACCCGAAGGCGCCACTGGCCGCGGCGATTTCGGCGAAGTGTTCGTCGCGCATCTGCGTGAACTCTTTCATCCCTCCCCCGGTCAGCGGCGTGTCCTCGGCCAAGTGCGAGGCGCGCGCGCTTTCGAGCAATTTGCGGATCATGATCGCCTCAAAACCTTGCGCCGCCTTGCGCAATTCGCGCTGCTCAGCCGTCAGCGTTTCCGCGTCGGTTTGGCCCGCGGCGGGCGAAGGGGTCACAGGAAAGATCACAGGACAATCATTTCGGCCTGCAACGCGCCGGCTTGTTTGAGGCTTTCCAGGATCACCACCAGATCCGCCGCACCCACGCCCAAGACGTTGAGCGCATCGACAATTTCCGAAAGACTCGCCGCGCCGGGCATCAGCGCGACGCGATCGGACCGCTCGCTAATCGAAATCGTGCTCGCTTCCTCGATTGCGGTCTCGCCATTGCCAAACGGCGCGGGCTGGACCACGCGCGGGGCCTCATCAATGCGGATGACAAGCTTGCCATGGCTGATCGCGGCGGGGGCTAGACGAACCGCCTGATTGATAACCACTGTGCCCGTGCGGCTGTTGACGATCACCCGCGCTGCGACTGGAGCCGGGGTTACTGGCAGCATCTCGATCGCGGCGAGCTTGGCCGCGCGCTCATCGTTGCCAAAGGGAAGCGCAAGCTCAATGCTCACCCCGTCAGCGACCCGGGCCATGCCCGGATAGCGCGCGTTGACGGCGTCGCGCACGCGCTGCGCGGTTAGGAAATCAGCCCGATGGAGATTGAATTTCAGGCTCGCCTGCTGATCAAACCCGGTCGCCACCGCGCGTTCCACCGTGGCGCCATCGGCGATGCGGCCCACGGTCGCTACGTTGACGGTGAGCTGTGAGCCATCGCGGCCTGAGACACCCAGGCCGCCCACCGCGACATTGCCCTGCGCCATGGCGTAGATTTCGCCATCGGCTCCGTAGAGAGGCGCAAGGACCAGCGCCCCTCCACGAAGCGAGCGCGCCTGACCGAGCGTCGAGACGGTGATATCGATCCGCTGTCCCGGCTTGGCAAAGGCGGGAAGTTCCGCAGTCACGATCACCGCCGCCGCGTTGCGCAGGTTCGGGTTGACGCCGGGTGGCAATTGCAGACCCAGACGCCCGGATATGCCACGCATCGCTTCGGTTACATATTGCAGGTTGTCATCGCCGGTGCCCTGCAGGCCGACCACAACACCGTACCCGGTAAGCTGGTTGGCGCGCAGCCCTTCAAACTGCCCCAGATCGCGTATGCGTTCGGCCGCCGCGCTGGCAGGCACAAGCAAAGCAAAGAGCAACAGCGCAAGCGTTACAAAGCGTCTCATCACACGGCCCCCTAGAACGGCGAAATGGCGTTGAAGAAGCGGCTGAGCCAGCCGGGACGGCTCGCCTGCTGGACCGCACCCTTGCCCGAATAGATGATCCGCGCGTTGGCGACCTGAGCGGAGGACAGCCGGTTGTCGACGTCGATATCGACCAGGCGAATGCGGCCAGCGAACTGCACCCACTCATCTCCCTGGCTTAGCGACATTTGCTTTTCTCCAACCACTTCGGCGGTTCCGTTGGGGTAAAGCGCCGCAATCGTCACCGCGACGGTGCCGGTCAGCTGGCTTTGCTGCGCGGCGTTGCCCCCTCCATTGAACGACCCTACGCCGCTGGCATTAAGGGCTTCGGGATCAAGAAAATCGAGCGGGCCGGCGGTCGGCGGGGTCAACGCAATGCTGCCCGCGCGATCGGTCGCGCCAGTGGTGGACTTGGAGGTGCTGGTGTTTTCGACCAGCACGATGGTGACCATATCGCCCAGCTTGCGCGCGCGTGTGCCGGTCACAAGGCCCGCATAACCCTGGCTCGCCTGATAGATCGACCCTTTGCTGGCGGGCGTTGTGGCGACAGGCTGCGTTGCACCGGGAAGCGTCTGGACCGCTCCGGGCGGCGGCGGCGCGTAAAAGCCCGGCGCGCGCGAAGACCCGCCGATGCACCCGCTGAGCGACAGAGCAATCGCGGCGACAAAGAACAGACGCGCGATCATCACAGCGTCTGGTTGGCGTTGCGCAGCATCTCGTCGACCGCGCTCACCATCTTGGAGTTTATTTCATAGGCGCGCTGCGCCTCGATCATTTCAACCAGCTCTTCGACCGTGTTGACGTTCGAACCCTCGAGCATGCCCTGGCGGATCTGTCCGCGCCCGAACTGGCCAGCAATGCCAAGCTCAGCCGGGCCACTCGCGGCGGTCTCGACCAAAAAATTGTCGCCAATCGCGCGCAGACCAGCGGGGTTGACGAAGTTGGCGACCTGCAGCTGTCCAAGCTGGACGGGCGCGGTCTGTCCGGGCTGGATCGCGCTTACCGTACCATCGGGCGAGATCGCGATCGATTGCGAGCCCTGCGGAATCTGGATCGGCGGGGTGATGGCGTAGCCTTGCCCGGTGATGAGGTTGCCCTGCGGGGACACAGTAAAGTTGCCCGCGCGGGTGAAGGCGATCTGGCCGCCCGGCGGCAGTTCGACCTGGAAATAGCCATCGCCGTCAAGCGCCAGATCAAAGGTGTTGCCGGTCTGGAGCAAGGTGCCCTGGCTCTCGATCCGGCTGGTTCCTACCAGCGCCACACCGGTGCCCAGGTTAAGACCCACTGCATACGCGGTCTGATTGGTCGATTGCTGGCCGGCAACGCGTTGTTCCTGATAGGCAAGCGTCGCAAAGTCAGCCCGGTCGCGCTTAAAGCCCGTGGTGCTGATATTGGCGAGATTGTTGGCGATGACGCGCATCCGGGCGTCCTGCGCCTCAAGCCCGGTGCGAGCGACATGAAGGGCGGAATTGGGCATGTCTGGTTCGTCCTCTCGAAAGATTTTAGCGCATCGACATGAGGCGGCTGGAGGCCTCGTCGAGGTCGCGAGCGGTCTTGATGATCTTGGCGCGCTGTTCGAAAGCGCGTTGCGCGTCGATCATCTGGACTAGGGTTTCCGCGGTCTCGACGTTGGAATCCTCCAACGACCCGCTGGTCACACGCGCGGTGGGATCGGGTGGCAACACGCCATCAATCCCATTGGCGCCGGGCACTTTGAGGAAGCTGTCGATCCCCTTGGTGAGGCGCGAGCCCTGGGGCGAGACAAGCTTGATCTGATCAACCAGTTCAGCCGCCACTTGTGGCGCAGCGGGATCCGTGGCGAGCACGCTCCCATCCTCGGCGATCGCAATCGCAAAGCCCTGTGGTACGGTGATCGGACCACCGCCTACGCCAAGAACCGCAAGCCCCTCACCGTTTTCGAGCACGCCCGAGGACGAAACCCGCAGATCGCCGCGACGGGAATACACTTCCGCGCCGTCGAACCCGCCCGCCGGGTTCTGAAACGCGATCAGCGCCTCGCCCTGCACCGCCAAATCGAGCGGCTGGCCCGTGGGCCGCACGCGCGCGGCGACCATATCCGCTCCGCGCACTTGCCCACGGGCCAGCGCACGCGCTTCGATCGACCCGTCTTTGAGCGTGGCCGATGTGACCGCGAACACCTCGCCTCGAAAGCCCGGCGTCGACGCGTTGGCGAGATTGTTCGCCACCGCACGTTGCCGGTCCATCGAAGCGTTCATGCTGGTGAGCGCGGTGTAGATCAGACGATCCATGATGCGTTCTCTTCAGACTGACCGATCACGCTCGGACCCTTACGAACGCAGGTTCAGCACGGTCTGCGAAATCTGCGTCGACGTGTCGATCGCACGGGCGTTGGCCTGGAAGTTGCGCTGCGCGGTGAGCAGCGCTACCATCTCTTCAGACAGATCAACATTCGAGCGCTCCAGCGCGCCAGAGAAGATCGAGCCGAACTGGCCGACTCCCGGATTGCCGTAAACGGGGTTGCCGGACAGGCCAGTTACCGCCCACTTGGTCTGGCCAATCGGGCGCAGGCCATCGTTGGCGGCGAAGCTGGCAAGCGCGATCTGCGCCACCGGCTCAACCGTGCCGTCGGCGTAGGACGCCTGGACGAGGCCGCGATTGGTGATCGAGACGTTCGCCAGGTTGGCGCCTGCGCCGTTCGTGGTCGGAACAACAATACTGGAAGGCGTGGTCGAAGTCGGGTTGCCGTCGGTGTCGACGGTGAAGCCCTGGACCTGATCGCCGAGCGAATCCTGAAGTTCCCCGCTGGACACGATCCGCAAGGATCCCGCCCGCGTAAAGCTGACATCGCCCGAAATGGGATTGGTGGTGGCGAGGAAGCCGTCGCCGTTGATGGCCACATCGAGCCCACGACCGGTCTGCTCCAGCGTGCCGAGCGCAAAATCCTGGGTAATTCCAGCGAGAGCCGAGCCAATGCCCGGCGTCAGCCGCGGATCCGTGCCTGCGCCGCTGGCGACGAGATCGTAAAAGCTCGCATTGCTTTTCTTGAAGCCGACGCTCTCAGCGTTGGCGATGTTCTGCGAGATAACGCGCAGGTCGGTCTCGGCGTTGCGCATACCGGAAAGGGCGGTGAAGAAGGACATAGGATTTTCCTTTGTTTGGGGTTCAGGGGTTCAGTGTCTTGAGAAATTCGTCTTGGGATCAGGTCAGGGCTGGTGTGTCGATTACCCCTGTTTCGCCTGCGTCGCTCGATCCGCCGACCGCGCGCTCGGCCGCTTCAGCAGCGGCGGCAGCGGCTTCGGCGGCGGCTTGCGCAGCGGCGGTGGCCGCCTCTTGGGTGATTGTCAGAGCGTCGAGCTTATCCGCGATCTCGGTCAGCGTCTCGCTCGACGCGGTCTCCGCCTCAAGCGTCGAAAACTGCGCAAGCTGTGCGAGCATTTCTTCGTTATCGACCGGTTCAAGCGGATCCTGATTAAGCAGCGATTCGGTCAGCAAACGCAGGAAATCCGCTTGGCCCAGCGACGCCGCGCCTCCTTCACCCGAAAGCACAGACGGCGTGTTCAATTGATCCAGTGTGGTGGTTGTCACATCGGCGGTGGGTTGGCCTATGGGCGTCGTCATCGTTACTTGCTCCTCAGCGTTTCCAGCATCAGCTGCTTGGCGGTTTGGAGCGCCTGGACCATGTTCTGGTACTGGCGGGCGCTCTCCATAATTTCGACCATCTCGGCGCTCTCATCGACACCCGCCTCGAAGACAAAGCCCTCTTCATTGGCGAGCGGATGGCCCGGATCGTAACGTTTGGTTGGCGCGGTCTCAGAGCGCACCAGCCCATCGCTGCGCACGCTTGACAGGCCGCTGGCTCGGTCGAGTTCAGCGGTGAAGACCGCGCGGATCGGACGATAAGCGTCGGCTTCGTTAGAGGCGACCGAACCCGCATTGGCGAGGTTGGACGTCGCCGCGTTCATCCGCACCATCTGCGCGGACATGGCCTGCTCGGTCATCGAAAACAGCGTCATCGGGCGGTCAGCGGGCATCGTCTATTCCCCCTTCAGCGCGCGGGTGAGAACGTTGACCTTGCCTTGCACAAAGCTCAACGTGGCAGAGTAGGCGACCGCGTTCTCGGCAAAGGCGAGCTGTTCGCGGTTGAGTTCGACCGTGTTGCCATCAAGGCTGGGCATGGTCGGAATGCGATACAGCGTATGCGCGTCCTCGCCGCTCGCCATCGCCGTGTCGACGCCAGCGGCCTGCATCCGGCCTTGGGCCAGCTTGGCTTCGAGCGCGCCGCGAAAGTCGATGTCGCGGGCTTTGTATCCCGGCGTCGCCGCGTTCGCGATATTGGAGGCGAGCACCCCCATACGCTGCGAGCGCACTTCGAGGGCCGCGCCATGGATACCAAACAGGGATTCGCTCATGAGCCAAGCTTTCCAGAGGACATAATTGTGTGCCCAGCGGTTATGCAGAGCGCGTGCCAAACCCGCCGAAACCCCGCAAAGCCGAGGGTTTTCCCGTGGGGCGCGCGCCGGGCGGCAGGCGCTTGCCGCCCGGCGTGGCAAAGGGCTGCCTGCTCGACCGTTCGCGGCCCAGCGCCGCGCATCACCAGCCTCCCGCGACCCGCCGTCTGCACTGCGATCCCACGAACGGCGAGCGCGCCAACACACGGCGCCGGCGGAGGCTTAATATGGGAGGACGCGATCCGTTCTTTCCCTCATGCCCCCAAGCCCGACACCGATAGCCGACGCCACCCTTGCAACACCCCAGGCGTTCGGAGCCTCGCTGCTTGACCCCTGGGCTCTTGCGATTGTGTTGGTCGGCACGCTTGTCGCCACGTTCGCGCGCGCGGGCGCAGGCGACGTCGCGCGCGCGCTTAGCGCGCTGGGCGGATTGTGGCGCACACGGTTTGATCCCGACGCCAACCGCACCGCGCTGGCGCGGTGGGCACGCTCCATGCGACAGCGCGGGCTGCTGGGCGCGGACGAACCCTTTCCGCCCGACCGCGTGCTGGCCCGCGCGCTTGACGCTTTGGTGCGCACCGCCTCGCTCGGCGCGTTTCAGACGGTCCACGAAACGGCACGCGCCACCCATATCCGCCAGGCCCAGCGCGCCGCGCAGGTGTTCGAACAGGCCGGCGATCTGGCGCCCGTCTTTGGCCTGGTCGGGACCTTGTTTGCTCTGACACAAATCGCGCCCGACGCCGCCGCGCAAGGCGACGCCACGGCGCTTGGGGCGATCGCAACCGCTGTGCTGTCCTCGCTGTACGGCGTCTTGAGCGCACATCTGGTGTTCCTGCCGCTTGCGCAAGCGATTGCGCGCCAGGCCGAGCGCGAGGAAGAAGCCCGTGCACAGCTCGTCGAATGGCTGGCCGCCGAAGCCGCCGACGTGCTTCCAGGGCGCGTGACCAAACTCAAGCCGGCGGCGTGACCGACCGTGCCCGCGCTTGCCATCCCTCCCGCCGCGCCCGCTCTTTCGCGCAGCCCAACCAGCTGGCAGCTGATCCTGGCGGACCTGGCGTTGATCCTGTTTCTGATGACCGCCGCGGCGCTCACCGGCGGGGCGGAAGAGGATAGTGCGCTACCCCCTGAACCGTCTTTCCAACCGCCAACGCCCGAAGCGGTCGCGCCCGCGCAGGCGCTGTATCGCACCGGGCCCGGCTTGCCGACCTTGGCGCAATGGCTTGAGCAGCAGCCCCGCGATCCCCGCGCCGCGCTGACCATCGTCGCCCGGCACGGCCCCGGCACAGCGGACCGCGCGTGGGCCGATGCGCGCGCCATGGCCGCCACAGCGTCGGCTATGGGGGTGCGCGCAAGGGTGATCATCCGCGAGGGCGCGCGCGACGATATCCACGCGAGCCTCGCCTACGATCAACCGGCCGAGTGACGATGATTCTGTGGCTGCGCCGACGCGCGCGGGATAGGGAAAGGTGGCAACCCCGCTTTAGCTGGCGATAATACGGTTCCGACCCTGCTCCTTGGCCTGGTAAAGCGCGGCGTCCGCCACAGCGAGAGCGTCGCGCGGATCGCCTTGCTCGCCGACTTGTGCGAGCCCGCCCGAAAAGGTCACCTTGCCGAACGGTCGCCCGGTCTCGCGGTTCATCAGCTGCTTGACCGACATGGCGCGGCGCACGCCATCGAGCTTCTCAAACGCATCATAGCGTGTGAGCCCATGGAACAGCAGGACGAATTCCTCGCCGCCATGGCGCGCGACAAAGCAATCGTCGCTGGCGAGCGAGTTAAGCGTGCTCGCCACCGCGCACAGGATGCGGTCGCCGGCTTCGTGGCCATGCGTGTCGTTGACCGCCTTGAAGTGGTCGATATCGCAAAAGGCGACGCAGAGCGGCTCTTTGTTGGCGCGCGCCTGCGCGGCTGCGGAAGCGAGTCTGCGTTCAAACGCGCGGCGATTGGGCAGGCGCGTGAGATGGTCGACATCCGCCTCCATCCGCGCCTTGGCGAGATTCTCGCGCAGAGAATCGGTTTCGGCTTGGCTCTTGTCCATCGCGCTTTCGACCCGCGCAATGCTCTCCAGCATGGTGCGCGAGAGATCGATCACGCGCGCCACTTCCGCGCCCGCATCGCCGCCGGTCTTCACCTGATCCATCGCGGTGATCTGCGCGTCCAAGGCACCGCGATGATCGCTGGTTTCGTCGGCCGCAGTCTTGGCGGTCTGCGCGAAACGGATCAGCGAATATTCAAGCTGATCCATCAGCGTCTCAAGTTCGGCGATGCGATCATTGGTCTCCGGATCGAGCCGCTCAAGCGTGTTGAGCCATCGTTGATCGATCGGTTCACCGCTTATCTCCCGCGTAACAAAGGCTTCGGCCAGCTGTGCGTTCGAGCCGGAGAGCGCGTTGCAAATCGCGGCGAGATTGGTCCCGTTGACTTCCAGATTGTGCTTCATCGCGAAAGCGCTGATCCGCTCCAGCAGATCAACCCGCGCCTCGCGTACGCGCGGGGCAACCGTCGCCTCCGACCCCGCTCCCGCCGCGGGTGGCTCTGTCTTGGGCGAAGCGGGGGCGGTTTCCGGCCTGGCCTGCTCCTTGGCATGGGCCTTGCCGACGGTTTTTGAAAGGAAGGACATATCGCGACTCTTTGTTCTTGATGACCGATGGGTAAGCGAGCGAAGTTAGATCAGGCCTGCCAGGCAAATGCGGGGAAGTGCGTAGTCGCGCATGGGCCTCTTTGCCGCGGGGGCCCATCGCCGCTCGTTCCGTCAAGGTCAGCCCCAGCCCGTTTGGCACGCCGCTTGCTGAGCGATAGTCGAAACGCCGACTATCCTCTTTCACCACACAGCAAGGACCCCCAGCCATGCTTTCTCACCGACCCGCTTTGGCCGCCCGTCTGCGCGGCGCGTTCACGCCGTTATGCTTTGCGCCCGTTGCCGCGATCATGTTCACCCCGCTCTACGCTCCGGTCTTTGCCTCGCAGAACCAGGCGCAAGCCATCCTTGAACCGGCCGAGATTGACCGTGCGGTTGCGGCCTTTACGGGCGCCGCGATCGGGGCCGAAGGCGGTGCTCGATCAGCCGCTGATCCGCGCCTGCGCCTGGCCGCCTGCGCCCAACCGCTGACCACAAGCTGGCATGGAACGGCGCGCGCGGCGGTGCGGGTGGAATGCGGCGCCACGCTCGGCGACAGCGGACCCTGGCGCATCTTTATCGCCACGCGCCCCGCTGCCACCGCGACCGCCGGGACGCTGAACACGTCGGCTGTGGCCGCGCCCAAACCCAGCCCCATTGTCAAGCGCGGCGATCCGGTCACCGTGGTTGTGCGCGGGCGCGGGTTCACCGTGCAGCAATCGGGCGAAGCGATGGAGAACGGCGCGATCGGCGACTGGATCGGCGTGCGCACCACACGCCAGGCCGACCCCGTGCGCGCGCGCATCGAACGCCCGGGTCTGGCGGTCATCCCCGTGGGTTAATTATCGCCTTGGCCCTGCGGCGCCCCCCTCCCTTTACGCCCCCGGGGCCAAGATCCAAGACGTGAAAAAAGTACGAAGACGACCTTAAATCCACAAACAGCGCGCCGTTCTTCTGAACAATCGCCCAACGGAGTAGCTTCAATGCCCTCTTTTGAACTGAGCAAACTGCAAGGGATCAGCGGCGCGCGCGCCCTGTCCGACAGCGACCGGACGCAGCTTGATGCGAACCGCCGCGCATCGGCCCCTGCGAGCGAGACCAGCGCCGGCAAGCCCAGCGCGGGGCCCGGTGTTGCGATCGAAGTGGGCGTTGCGGTTGATCCTTCCACCCCGCCGATCAACAACGACCGCGTCGAGAAGATCCGCAAGGCTTTGGAAGATGGAACCTACCCGCTCGTGCCCACTCAAATCGCCGACGCTATCATCGCCGCGCGCGTGGGTTTCGGAGTTGACGCAAGATGACACGCCCCTCGAAGTGGGATCATCACGTCGCACAGCAAAAGATGAGCGAATTCCCCACAGACACTCCGAAAGGCGCCGCTGATCATGTGCCCGGCACCTTGCGGCAAATGATTGCCGTTCTCGAACGCGAGCGGCAAGCGCTTGCCAGTCTCGACGCCGATGGCCTGTTCGAAGCCGCGCGCGAAAAAGATGCGCTGTGCGATGCACTGGTAGAGGTGGAGACCGCTTGGCTGGACGCCGAAACGCGCCCTCTTGCCGAAACCGCGCAGCGCTTGAACGATGTGAACCGCCGGGTGCGCAACCTGCTGGCGGCCAATGTCGCTACCCGGCTGGAAGCGTTGGGCGCGCCGCGCGCCGCCTACCAAGCCGGACGCCGGGCGCAGCTCTAAGCCTGATCCCTTAGTGCGCGGATTGCGGCCGCTTTTGCGCCAGTCTGGCACAGCCGTTGCACCGTCCCTGTCGAAAGCGCCCATGCCGGGCCCATTGGACAGGCCAAGACGTGACCGAACCCGCTCCGAACGTTCTCTTTCTCCCGCAAGGTGGTTTGCGCGTGGGCGCGGACCAGGCCCCGCGCAGCGAAGCCGCCCGCCAGATCGCCACAGCGAACGGCGCCAGCGTCGAAGAGGCGATCGCCAACGCGGCCCGCTCCACCACAGTCGACTTTGACTATCTGCTGGCGCAGGCGCGGGTTGAAAGCGCCCTCAATCCCAGTGCACGCGCGCCAACCTCGAGCGCCAGCGGCCTCTACCAATTCATCGAGAGCACCTGGCTCGACACGATGAAACGCCACGGGGAACGCTTTGGCCTGGGCGATATCGCCGCGCAAATCCGCACCACCTCAAGCGGCAGCGCCTACGTCGCCGATCCCGCGCAGCGCGCAGCGATCCTCAATCTGCGCAACGATCCGCAGATCGCCTCGCTGATGGCCGCCGGGCTCGCCGAAGACAATCGCAGCGCCCTGATGCCGGTGCTGGGCCGCCAGCCCGAAGCGGGCGAGTTGTATCTCGCGCATTTCCTTGGCGCGGGGGGGGCGGGCCGGTTCCTGTCCGCCATGCAGTACGATCCCACGCAAAGCGCCGCCAGCCTGTTCCGCCGCCCCGCCGCTGCCAATCGCGCGGTGTTTTATGAACCCGGCGGCGCGCCGCGCAGCCTTGCGGGCGTGATGGACCATCTGGGCGCGAAGATCGCGCGCGCTATGGGACAGTCCGATTACGCCGGCTACGATATCGGCCTTTCGCCGGGGCCGGGCGGCTATAGGAGCGGCTACGGTCGCTCAACGGCGGCCTTTGGCGTGCCCTATCTTATCACCGCCGAGGAAGTGTTCGGTCCGGGTCAACCCACTCCGCTGACCGGCGGAGGACGCGCGCAAAGCGCCACGCCGCGTATCCCCACCGCCAACACCTTGCCGCTGCCCGGCACCGACCCGAACGCCCCTGCGCCCGTCACAGCGCCCGTCACTGCACCCACCCAAAGCTCGGATGCGCGCTCCATGTCGAACCTCTTGGGTGCGACCTATGAAGCGAGCGGCGCGAACCAACTCGCCAGCCCCGACAGCGTCGAGCGCATCAAGCGCGCGTATGAGCGCCTGCGCGCTCTGGGCCTCTAAGAGAACCTCCCACGGTGAACGCACGCAACCCACAATCCTTGATCGAGCAGCTGCGCACCGCACCCGGAGCGATGGCGTTGCCTGCGGGCATCTTCGCGCTGTTCGCGTTGATGGTGCTCCCGATCCCGACGCTGATGCTCGACATGTTTTTCGTGCTCAACATCGCGATTGCCGTCGCCGTGCTGATGGTGGCGCTCAACGTGCGCACGCCGCTCGATTTCTCGGCCTTCCCGAGCGTGCTCCTATTCGCGACCCTGCTGCGCCTCGCGCTCAACGTTGCCTCAACCCGCGTTGTACTGGTGAGCGGCCATGAAGGCGGCGCGGCGGCGGGCGAGATCATCGAGGCGTTTGGCGAATTCCTCGTTGGCGGCAATTTCGCGGTCGGCCTGTTCGTCTTCACCATCCTGTTGATCATCAACATGATCGTCATCACCAAGGGCGCGGGCCGCGTGTCGGAAGTGTCCGCGCGCTTTGTGCTCGACGCGCTTCCGGGCAAGCAGATGGCGATCGACGCCGATATCGCCGCCGGTCTGATCACCGCCGAAGAGGCGCGCGAACGGCGCAGTCAGGTGACCATCGAAGCCGACTTCTACGGATCGATGGACGGCGCTTCGAAGTTTGTGAAGGGCGACGCGATCGCCGCGCTGCTGATTCTGGGCGTCAACGTGATTGCGGGTCTGGCGCTCGGCATGATCAGCCACGGGATGAGCGCGGGCGAGGCGGGAGAGCAATATATCACACTGGCGGTCGGCGACGCGCTGGTCGCGCAGGTCCCGGCCTTGCTGCTGTCGATCGCGGCCGCCGCGATTGTGACGCGGGTTTCGGACAAGCGCGACCTCACCGGGCAGATTGGCGGCCAATTCGCCGACACGCGCACCTGGGCCCCGGTGGGGGTGATCCTGCTTGCCATCGGGCTGGTGCCCGCAATGCCGCAGATGATTTTCCTTCCCGCCGCGGCGATTGCGGGCGCGATCTGGTGGGCCGTGCGCCGCGAGGCCGCCAAGCCCGTGGCCCAGGACACGCCCGCCGAAGACGGCCCGGCGCCCGACCAGATCGAGCTTGCCGATGTGTCGGACCAGACACTCGTCACCATCGAATTGGGATACGCGCTAGTCCATCTCGTCGATAAGGACGCGGGCTCGCCGCTGCTGACCCGGATCACCGGCATCCGCAAGCAACTTTCGCGGGAGCTGGGCTTTGTCCTGCCGCAATTCCGCATTCGCGATTCGCTTGATGCGGGCGCGCAGGATTACGCGGTGCAGCTGGGCGGTGTCACCATTGCCGCCGGATCGGTGCGTCCTGGCAAATTGCTATCGATCGACACCGGCGATGTGCGCGCCGCCCCGCCTTACACAAAGCTCGGCATCAACGGAGAGACCACGCGCGATCCCAGCTTTGATTGCCCCGCTGTGTGGATCGATCCCGCCGCGCGCGACCACGCGGTCGCCGAAGGGTTCATGGCGGTCGACCCCAGCACCGTGATCGCCACCCATGCCAATCAAGCGTTGCTCGCGCAGGCCGACGACCTGCTCGGTCCGGAAGAAGTGCGCGAACTGATCGACGCGCTCAAGGAAAGCGCGCCCGCTCTGGTCGAAGCGGTGCACCCCGACCCGCTCAACCTGGCCGCGCTCACGCGCGTTCTGCGCGCTTTGATCGCCGATGGAATTGGCTTGGCGCACCCGCAGCCGCTGTTCACCAGCCTCGCTATCGCGCTGCAGAAATCGGAGGAGTTCGACACGCTGATCGACACCGTGCGCGCAGATCTGGGCGCGCGGCTGATCGCGCGCATTTGCGACCCCGGTGAAGCGCTTAGAGTGGTGACGCTCGATGCCAATCTCGAAGGCGCGATTTTAGGCGGGGTGAGCGATCCCGCCACCGGCCAACCGCTGGTCGAGCCCGATTGCGGCGCGATGATCGTCGATCAGGTGAACGCCATAATTTCCGAGATAAACGCGCCGGTGGCGCTGATTGTTCAGCCGCCAGTGCGCCGCGCCTTGGCGCGCCTGCTGAAACAGCGTGCGTCGCGCTGCGCCGTGCTTTCGATCAACGAACTGCCCGCCACGCAGGCCGTTGATGTGGTGGGCCTGATCGGCGGTGACACCGCGCCCATTGCCCAAGCCGCGCTCCCAGCCGCGCCCGAGCCGCCCAATCCCCAAGCCCCGCCGATCGCCGCATGAAGCACGACCCCGCCTCTTTCGCTGGCGCCTATGGCCACGCCGAGCGCGATGTGGTGGAGGACCGCGTCCGCCGCTTCCTCCCGCTGGTTCGCCGCACCGCCTGGCACGTCTATGGCATGGGCCGTGAGGGGTTGGAGGTAGAAGACCTCATCCAGACCGGCATCCTCGCTTTGACCGAATGCGCCCAAAAGCATTCCGGCCCGACCGAAGACGGGTTCGCCGCCTACGCCAAGATCCGGGTGCGCGGGGCGATGCTCGATCAGATCCGCCGCTTGCTCCACGACAGCCGCACCGCACGCAAGAAACGCGCCGCCTACGACAAGGCCATCGACGCCTGGCGCGCGCAGCACGGGCGCGAACCCAGCCGCGGCGAAATCGCCCGCGCCATGGGGATTAGCGACGGCGAATTGCTCGAGATTGAAGCCTCAGCGATCACCGTCACCTCAATCACCGAGGAATATGACGAAACCAGCACCGCCTTTGCCGCCGAGGGCCCCGATCCTTTCGAAGCGCTCAGCGAGATGGAGGATCGCGAAAGGCTGGTCTCAGCGATGCACAATCTGCCCCAGCGCCTGATGCTGGTCTTGCAGCTGTTCTATGTTGAGGAATTGAACCTCACCGAGATCGCCGGCGTGCTCGAAGTCAGCGTACCGCGCGTCCACCAGCTGCGCGCGAAAGCGTTGGGCGAGCTCAAAAAGCTGATGGAGGCGGATGGCTGACGCGGGGCGGCGATTTGACAAGCTCGCGCTATCCCCTAGCGTCTCGTCCGGGGCACAGTGCTAAGGGGGACATCATATCGCGTATGATATCAAACCGCCGCGCGTCGTAGGGTTAGGCGGAACCATCCTGACCAGTCTGAACGGCGTCGTGGGTTCCGGTATTTTCGCCTTGCCAGCGTTGCTGTTTGCTGCGGCTGGAACGTTCTCTCCTATAGCGATCCTCATCTTTGCCTGCCTCTATGGAAGCGTTCTTGCGGTGATCGCCAAGCTTTCAACTGTTTTCAGGCAGTCGGGCGGCGGCCAACTCTACGCTGAGCACGCCTTCGGCCCGGCTGTGGGTTTTCAGGTCGGATGGTTCTCTATGGCGGTGAACATGGCTGGCGCGGCGGCCAATTTTCACGTCCTGATATCCTACCTTGCGGCGATTTTCCCGTTCTTCGACGACCCTGTGATCCGGCTGACCACGATCGCGCTGCTGATAGCGGTCTTTGCGACAATCAGCGTAAGCGGAGCCGCGCGCTCGGTCGGAGCGATTGCCGTGGGGACTGTGCTCAAACTGTCGCCGATACTTTTGCTGATCGTCGTTGGTTTCGCGCAGAACGGTTTGCCGACCGACATCACCTTGCCGACATTCAGCGAGTTCGAATCCATCGCCCTGCTGTTGGCGTTTGCCTTTTCCGGTTGCGACGTAGCGGTTTACGCAGCCGGTGAAACAAAGAACCCGCGCAAGACCATGATGCGCGCCTTGTTCACGAACCTTGCAGGCGTCGCTTTGTTCTACGCGCTTGTTCAACTGGCCTACTCGGCGACCGCACCAGATCCTTCACAGGTCGATATTCCGCTTGCGGCCATGGGGGAGAAATTGCTTGGTCCAACCGGCAGCTTGCTGGTCAGTCTGGCAGCGATCTTTTCGATTGCGACCTTTCAGATCAACGTGTTCTTTCTGGTCCCTCGCCTTGCCTATGGAATGGGCCGGCGAGGCTTGTTGCCGCACATCTTCGCCTATGTCTCCCCGCGCTTCAAATCGCCGGTGGTGGCGATTGCCAGCTTTGCGGGATTTGTGGGAGCCTTGGCGCTTTCGGGAACGTTTGAAATTCTGGCCGTGCTCGTAGTCAGTGTCGAACAATTGGGATTTTTGGCTGTGATCGGCGCTCTTATTGTGATGTGGCGACGCGGGGATGCCGGGCTGCGTCAGAGCATGGGCGCGCGCTGGTTGATCATCATACCGGTCGCTCTGGGATACATCGCTTGGCTGATGTCACAGCTCTCCCCAATATCGCTGCGTTACATGGTGATTATGGTGGGCATGGGGGTCGCTCTCTACACGCTTTCGCGCGGCTCGGCGGTCAGGCAGGAAGAGATCGAGCTGCCGGAAATGCGCGACGAGGTCGCGGCCGGAGAAAGTCGCGGCTGAAACAAGAAGGGCCGGAACGCATGCGTTCCGGCCCTTCTTGACGATTGCGCGGGTGATCGCAGCGCTAGGCGACGACGTTGTCTTTCTTGACCGTGATCACCTGAGGGTAGGTGAACTCTTTGAGGCCTTCCTTGCCGTATTCCGCGCCAAAGCCCGATTGTTTGTGGCCGCCAAACGGCGCGAAGGGCGACAGGTGCATGAATTCGTTGATCCACACCGTGCCCGTTTCCAGTTTTTCCGCGATCTCAACACCCTTTTCCGGGTCGCCCGTCCACACCGCACCGGCAAGGCCGTATTCGGAAGCGTTGGCGCGCTCAATCACTTCGTCCTCGCTTGAGAACTTCATCAGCGGCATGACCGGACCAAACTGTTCCTCGGCCACAATCCGCGCGTCTTCGGGCGGGTTGTCGAGGATGGTCAGCGGCACAAAATAGCCGGTGCCCGACGGATCGGTGTCGCCGCCGGTGAGGAACTTGTAGCCGTTATCCTTGGCGTCCTCGATCAGTTCGAGCACGCGCTCATACTGCTTTTTGTTCTGGATCGGGCCAACGCCGGTGCCTTGCTCTGAGCCATCGCCCACGACGACGGTCTTGGCGTAATCGGCGATAGCGGCCGAAAGCTCGTCATAGATGTCTTCGTGGATATAGACGCGCTTGGCGGCGATGCAGACCTGGCCCGCGTTCATGAAGCTCGACCAGAACAGCTGCTGCGCAACCTTGGCCGGGTCCGCATCGGGCAGTACGATCGAAGCGTCGTTGCCGCCCAGTTCGAGCGTGATGCGCTTAAGATCCGCGCTCGCGCCTTCCATGATCTTCTTGCCGGTCGCGGTTGATCCAGTGAAGGTGATCTTGTCGATATCCGCATGGCCGGTGATGAGCGGGCCAAGGCTGTCTTCGCCGGTGATGATGTTGACGGTTCCCGCGGGCACCTTGTCGGCGATCAGTTCAGCGATTTTCAGCGTCGTCAGCGGGGTAAAGGGCGAGGGCTTGAGGACGATCGTGCAACCGCTCATCAGCGCGGGGATGATCTTCTGGATCGCCATCGAAACGGGGAAGTTCCACGGAACGATGCCGCCGACAACGCCCACCGGAACGCGGCGATGGCGATGATGGCGCGTGTCATCGTCCTGAATGATCTCGTCGTCGAGCTGCAGCGTCGATTGCGCTTTGGCAAGGCCCGCCGCGCCGAAAATTTCGCCCTTTGCCTGGGCATGCGGTTTGCCCTGCTCGGTGGTGAGCAAGCGGTACAGGTCCTGGCCGTTTTCCTTAATCGCGCCCGCAATCGCGAGGCACGCAGCCTGGCGCTCTTCAAAGGTGGAATTCTTCCACGTCTTGAACGCCGCGCGCGCGGAGGCGACGGCTTGATCAAGCTCCGCGGCGCCGCAGGCGGGAACCTGGCCCACAACCTCTTCGGTCGCGGGATTGAGCACGTCGAGCCATTCGCTCGTCTCGATCATTTCGCCGTTGACGAGGTGTTTGTACTGGGGGACCATGGGGGGTGTCCTCTCTCGTCCGATGGGGGTGCCTCTCTGGACTCGAACATAGGCGCGGTGTGTTGCATTTCAAAACGTAATCTCATTGCGCCGCTTGGTCGCCGCATTATAGCCCCCGTATCAAAGGAGAGAATGATGTCTCAGACCCCCGACTTCCTCGTGTACGGTTCGCCCGTTTCCCCTTTCGTGCGCAAGGTTCTTGCCTGCGCGATCGAGAAAGGGGCCGGTTTCGACCTTGAGCCCATGAACATCATGGATCCGCCCGACTACTTCGCGATCCTTTCTCCGATGAAGCGCATTCCGATCCTGCGCGACCGTTCCATCGCGCCCGAAGGCGATCACGCGAACGCCCAGGGCACCATCGCCGATTCGTCCGCGATCTGCGGCTACATCGACAAGAAACACCCGCAGCCAGGGCTCTATCCGGCGCAGGCCTTTGCGCATGGTCGGGCGCTTTTCTTCGAGGAATACGCCGACACCGTGCTCGCCCCGGCTGCGGGTTTAGGAATCTTCCGTCCGATCTTTTTCGCGATCGCACAGGGTAAGGAGCCCGATTTCAGCAGCGCCAGAAACGCGTGGGCCGAGAATATGCCCACCGTCCTCAATTACCTTGAGGGCGCCTTGGGAGACGCGGACTATTTCGCAGGCGACGCGCTGAGCATCGCCGACATCGCCATCACCTGCTGCTTCATGCAGGTCGAGCTTGTGGCCAAGGCCCCGCTTGACGCCTGGCCCGCCTTGAAAGCCCACCACGAACGCATGAACGCCCGCCCGTCCATCGCAGGGCCTTTCGCGCAAGCGGCGAGCTTTGTCCGCAAAGCCTTGCCCGAGCCGTTTGACCTGACCTAAGGCACTCGCCGCACAGGCAAGCGAAAAAGGCGAGCGAAGACACAAATATGGCCAGCGAATGGTGCATTGGGATCATCGGGGGATCGGGGCTCTACGAGATTGAGGGCCTTGAAGACGCGCAATGGATTGCGATCGAAACGCCTTGGGGCGAGCCTTCGGATGAAATCCTGTGCGGTACGCTGGCCGGGGTGAAAGTGCGGTTTTTGCCGCGCCATGGCCGAGGCCACCCCATCTCTCCGACCGAGCTCAACGCGCGCGCCAATATTGACGCGCTCAAACGCGCTGGCTGCACCGATATCGTCGCGATCTCCGCTGTCGGCTCTTTGCGCGAGGAGCTGGAGCCCGGGCGCTTTGCGCTGGTTGACCAGTTCATCGACCGGACCTTTGCGAGGGCCTCAACCTATTTCACCAACGGCTTTGTCGCGCATGTCTCTATGGCGGATCCCACATGCGAGCGGCTGTCCGAGCTGTGCGCCAAAGCGCTCACCGCGTGTGAAGGCAAGGTCGCCGTGGGCGCGACCTATCTCGCCATGGAAGGCCCGCAATTCTCAACCCGCGCCGAAAGCCGGATGTATCGCCAATGGGGCGCCGACATTATCGGCATGACGGGCCTGCCCGAAGCCAAGCTCGCGCGCGAGGCGGAGCTGCCTTACGCGCTGGTCGGGATGGTGACCGATTACGATTGCTGGCGCGAAGATGATGCGGTGGATGTTACCGAAGTGGTCGCGCAAATGCAGGAAAACGGCGCGCTGGCCCGCGCGATGGTCGTGAAGCTGATTGAAAGCTTGCCCAAGAGGCGCAAAGCCTCGCCGATTGACACCGTGCTCGACGCCGCCGTCATAACCGCTCCTGAAGAGCAGGACCCCGAAGTGGTAGCCAAGCTTGATGCGGTGGGCAAACGCCTGTTCGCCAAGAAGTGAGGTGGCCGTTGATCGGCTTGGGGAGGTGCCTGCCGTAGGCACTCGCCCGGTTGTCGAAGGGTTTTAGATCGTCTGCTGCTGCGGGCGGCAAGGACAGCAGAAATGGCCGGTATTTGAGGTGAAAGCGGTCGCTGAAATGGAACCACAAACTGGCAAATGATACTACGGCAGCGTTTGCAAAAGCCGATCGGGAGGCTCTGTGACATTTCTTGCGTTTCTGGTCTTCATCCCTCTCCAGATTGTTTGGCTTCCGCTAAGCCTTCTTGGCGCCCTCCTGGTCGGATATCGGCAGCTCGTCACAAGCAAGAGACTGGAGGTGTCGCAAACGGCGGTTGAGATCCTCAATGGGCGCTGGGCCATGGATGTTTTTGGCCTGCGGTCCGACAAGGAAGCACGACGACTTGCGGCGGAGCTTCCGAATAATTCTGTCGTCGGTCTTTGGCTGACTCTCTTTCCTTTGTGGGCTGCCCACAAGGCAACTGGCATCGCGTTCCTCTACCCAACCCTGCCAGCTCCAGCGAAAGCTGGCATCACGAATCTGGTGCCTTCAAGAACAGTCATGTTCGACGAACTGATCGAAACAAGAATCGCCGATGCGGCGCAGTTTGTCATTCTAGGCGCAGGTTTGGATACGCGCGCCTATGGCAAACTCAAGATCAGCGACGTCGCATTCTACGAGCTCGACCAAACCAAGGAGCAGACCCACAAGCGAAAACACCTCGCAGCCGCAAAGATCGACGCCTCGCATGTTCGATTTGTCGACGTCGACTTCTCCGAGGCGGACTGGATCAACTCGCTTCTCGCCACCGACTTTGATCCTGCAAAGAGGACGATATTCCTCTGGGAAGGGGTTACACTCTACCTGTCCGAGCAATCGGTGAAGGCGACGTTGGAAGCATTAAAGAAAGTCGCAGCACCCGGAAGCGTCATCCTTGCAGACATCTACGCAAGCCGCCTGGTAAAACTGTCCAGGAACAAAGCCATAAGTTGGTCGCTAGAAATGACCGGCGAAGAGATGGCCTTTGGACTTGATTGCCAAGACGATGCCGATGGACAGCTGCAAAAGTTCGTGGAGACGCAGGGGCTAGCGTTGGGGGCATACGAGTTCTTAGGCGGAGCCCACAAGAAAGGACCGTTTGTCGCAGTTGTTGAATTGGTCATTTAGACACGCTCAATCAGCCAGTCCGAATTTCGCCTTTTGGATCGACTGCAGACAGACCACTTTTGAGGCGGTCGCAAAGACACTCGAAGGTGCAGCGCTGACGCAAAGCTTAAGCCCTCATGATCGTTTGCCATCATGGCCCCAGACCCTCAGGGTCCATCCTCCGATGGCCGCCAGGTTCCCGTCAGCGCCACGAATTCGGTCACATTGATCGACTGCCACACGCCCGCGATGACATAGGGATCGCCCTCAAAGATTGCGCGCGCGGCCACTTCATCCTCGCCTTCGATCAGGATCAGCGAGCCCACATCCTCACCATCTTTCTTGAGCGGGCCGCCCAGCCGATAGCTTCCGACATGGTCAAAGATGTGCGCGAAGTGCTCCTCACGCACGGTCGGGCGGATTTTGGGCGCGTCCTCGCCGTCGCGGCAGTAAAAGGCGTAAACGGGCATGGCGTTGAACTCCGTTGGGTTTGGGGCCAGGGGTTGAGCGGGTCTTATGCGCGAAAGCGCGGTGGGCGCTTTTCAGTGAACGCGCGCGCGCCTTCGGCAAAGTCCGGTTTGGTGAAGGCCTCGGCAAAGACCGTGAGCGAGGCGGCGTCGTCAAGGGTCGCTCCGTCGAGAACGCGTCGGACAAAAGCCTTGGCCGCGCTTTGCGAAGTGGGCGAGGCGGCCAGGATCGCTTCGATCAGGCGCGATGAACCCTCAGCGATCTCCTCGACAAGGCCGATACGTTCGGCTTCGGCCGCGTCGATAAGCGCGCCGGTGTAGAGCAGGCGGCGCGCCTGACCCGGGCCAACAAGGTCGGTCAGCAGTTTCACATCGTGCAGCGGATAGACCAGGCCTAGCTTTGCCGGTGTGATGCCGAACCGCGCCGATGGCGCCGCGACCCGGATGTCGCATGCCATGGCCAGCCCCGCCCCGCCGCCGATACAATCGCCGTTGACGAAGGCGACGCTGGGCACGGGCAGGCGCGTGAGGTCATATTGCGCGGCGTTGATCGCCGCCTGCTTGCGCGCCAGCCAGGCTGGATCGTCCTTGTGCGCCAGCATTTCCGCGATGTCGGCGCCCGCGCAGAACGCGCCATCGCGATCGGCGGCGGTAAGCTCAACCGCGCGGATTGCCGGGTCGCGCAGCGCCTGTTGCAAAAGCCCCGGCAACGCCTCCCACATGGCGAGCGTCATCGCGTTCTTCTTGTCCGCCCGATCGATCAGCAGCCGCGCAAGCCCATCGCCGGTCTCAAGGCGCACGCTCATTCGCTGGTGTCCAAAGTGGGCACAGCGCCGGGCTGCCAACCTTCTCCGGCAAAGCGGATGGCGGGCGCGATATGCTTTCCGCCGCCGGGCGCGTCGACCCACAGGCCCCGCTCTGCAACATGCGGCTCGTCCAGAGCCTCGCGGAAGGTGAGGACGGGGGAGAAGGCGACGTCCCCCACATTGTTGGCGTCGGCGAACCATTCCACCCACTCCGCGCGCGTGCGAGTCGCAAACGTCTCGCGCAGGAAGGCGATCAATTCGCCCTGCTCTCCCGCCGGGGCTTCGGCGAGCGAGATCAGGTCTTCGCATCCCAGCGCGGTCAGCAGATTGCGCGCAAACTTGATCTCGCGCCCACCCAGGACAACGTGCGCTCCATCCGCCGTTGAATAAACCTGATAGAACCCCGCCCCGCCCAGCGAGCGTTGCTCAGCGCTCACCGGCGCCGGACCGCCCGCAATCGCGCTGCCAGCGGTGTGCGCCATCCAGGGGAGCAGGCTGTCAAACATCGCGGTGTCGATAAAAGCGCCCTCGCCTGTACGCGCGCGCCCCACCAGCGCCATCAGCACCGCCGACAATGCCGTCAGCCCAGCGGCAAGATCAGCGCTTGCCACGCCCGGCACAACCGGCGCGCCATCCGGACCATCGTTGACGCTTAAAAACCCGGCAAGCGCTTGCACCGCGATGTCATGCGCGGGGTGATGCGCAAGCGCGCCCTCCTGTCCGAAGGCGGAGATTGAGCAGTAAATGATGTCGGGTTTGATCGCGCGCACTGCCTCATAGTCGAACCCCAGCCGCGCCATCACACCGGGGCGAAAGCCTTCGACGAACACATCGGCGCCCGCGATAAGGTCGCTCAAAGCCGCCTTGCCGCTCTCGCTTTTCAGATCGAGCGTGACCGCGCTCTTGCCCCGGTTGAGATTGGCAAACCAGACCGAGTGTTCCGAGCCGCCATAGGTGTCGAACGGGGCCTGAGTGCGCGCCGGATCGCCCGCGGGCGGTTCGATCTTGATCACCTCGGCGCCCTGATCGGCCATCATCACGCTCATCATCGGTCCCGGCAGGAACTGCGTGAGATCGAGGACCTTTATGCCGGCTAGCTTTCCCATAGCGCAGCGCTGTAGCCGCCAATCCCTCTCGAAGGCGAGCGATTTTGGGCCTATGGGCGATTCTCGCGCGCGGCGCGATTCGACCCTCCTGCGAAAGCGACCAAGAGACGTGACCACGAGCCAGCTCCCTCCCGCCTCCTCCGCCCTGATTGACCGCAGCGAACTGCGCCGCGCCTACCGCGAAGATGAGGAGACCTGCGTTGCCAAGCGTCTCGAGCAGGCGGCCCCGGCCAAAAAGGTGGCGGACAAAGCCTCGGCGCTAGCGATTGCGCTGATCGAGGGCGCGCGCGCGCACAAGGCGAGCGGCATCGATGCGTTCTTACAGCAATACGGGCTCGACACCGATGAAGGCATCGCGCTGATGTGCCTCGCTGAAGCTTTGCTGCGCGTGCCCGATCACGAGACCGCCGATGCGCTGATCAAGGACAAGCTTGCGAGCATCGACTGGAGCGAGCATCTGGGCGAAAGCTCCTCGACCTTTGTCAACGCGGCGACCTTTTCGCTGATGCTGACGGGCGAAGTGCTCGACCCGCCCGAAGAGCATCAGCGCGGCATGGGATCCACACTCAAGCGCACGATGAACCGGCTGGGCGAACCCGTCATTCGCACCGCGACCTTGCAGGCGATGAAGATAATGGGCGGGCAATTCGTGTTCGGCCGCGATATTGGCGAGGCTCTGAAACGCGCCGCTCCGGAAAGGGCGAAGGGCCTCACCCACAGCTTTGACATGCTGGGTGAAGCGGCGATGACCTTTGCCGACGCCGCGAAATATCGCGAGGCATATGACGGTGCGCTCAACCGGTTGGCGGGGGAAGCGGCGCAGAACCCACAAGCGGGCGTTGGCGGATTGCCGGGCATTTCGGTCAAGCTCTCCGCGCTTCACCCCAAATACGACTATCTTCACGCCGAGCAGGCGCGCGCCGACATTGTGCCGATCGTGCGCGCGCTGGCGGTGAAAGCACGCGATGCCGACATTCACTTCACGATCGACGCCGAAGAGGCCGAGCGGCTCGAGCTCAGCCTGGACATTATCGAAGAGCTGATGGCGGACGATGCGCTGTTCACACGGCCCGATGGATCGCGCTGGGAGGGCTTTGGCCTGGCGCTGCAAGCTTATCAGAAGCGCGGTGTGCCCCTGTGCGACTGGGTCGCCAAATGCGCGCGGCGCCACGGGCGCAAACTCTTCGTGCGGCTCGTCAAAGGCGCCTATTGGGACAGCGAGATCAAGCTCTCTCAGGTTGGCGGCTTCACCGACTACCCCGTCTTCACCCGCAAGCGCGCGACCGATGTCTCCTACCTTGCCTGCGCGGCGCGCTTGTTCGAGCATGAAGACGTGATCCACCCCGCCTTTGCGACGCATAACGCGCTGACTATCGCCTCTTTGAAAGAGATGAGTGCGGGCCGCGCCTTCGAGTATCAGCGCCTCCACGGCATGGGCGAAGAGGTCTATGCGACCTTGCGCGAGATCGAAGGCAACGCCCCCACGCCCGTGCGCATCTACGCGCCCGTCGGCGGACACAAGGAATTGCTCGCCTATCTTGTGCGGCGCCTGCTCGAAAACGGGGCGAACACCAGCTTTGTCAATCGTATGGGCGATGCCGATTTCGCGGCAGAGGACCTGGTCGAGGATCCGGTTTCCGAACTCGCCGCGATGAAGCCGCGCCGCAATCCTAAGATCCCGCTGCCCGATGACATTCTGGGAGAGCGGCTCAACAGCGCCGGGATCGATCTGTCCGATCCGTTGGTGATGGGCCCGCTCGCTGAGCGCCTTGCCGAACTCGCCGAAGTGCAATGGAGCGCCGCGCCAACCTTTGCGGGCGAAGAGCCGGGCGCAGTCACGCGTATCACCATGCCGCACGATAACTCGGTCACCATCGGCGCATCGCGCGAAGCCACAGCGCAAGAGGTGGACGACGCCTTTGCGCGCGCCGTCGCGATCCAGCCGGGATGGGACGCGCTGGGCGGGGCCAAGCGCGCGTTGCTGCTCGAAGAAGCGGCTGACCTTTTCGAGGATCACGCGGCCGAATTTCTCAGCCTGTGCCAGCGCGAGGCGGGCAAGACGCTGCTAGACGGCGTGGCTGAGCTGCGCGAGGCCGTCGACTTCCTGCGCTATTATGCGAGCGAAGCGCGCCGCCAGTTTGAGAATCCCATCACCCTGCCCGGCCCGACGGGTGAGGAGAACACGCTCTCTATGCATGGGCGCGGCGTGTTTGCGACCATCAGCCCGTGGAACTTCCCGCTCGCGATCTTCATCGGCATGGCCTCGGCCGCGTTGGCGGCGGGCAACAGCGTGATTGCCAAGCCCGCTGAGCAGACCCCGCTGATCGCCGCGCTCGCTATCAAGCTGTGCCACAAGGCCGGCATCCCGCCCGAAGCGCTGCAATTGCTGCCGGGCGCGGGCGATGTGGGTCAGATGATCACCGCGCACCCGGACCTTGCCGGGGTCGCCTTCACCGGATCGACCGAGACGGCGCGCGCGATCAACCGCACGCTCGCCATGCGCGACGGCCCGATCGCGACCCTGATCGCTGAGACGGGCGGACAGAACGCGATGATCGTCGATTCATCGGCTCTGCCCGAACAGGTGGTGCGCGACGTGCTAGCAAGCGCATTTCAGAGCGCGGGCCAACGCTGCTCGGCTCTGCGCGTGCTCTACCTGCAAGACGATGTCGCTGATGGCATGCTGGAGATGATCCGCGGCGGGTTCGAAGCGCTGGAGGTTGGCGATCCGGCTTTGCTGTCCACCGATATCGGCCCGGTGATTGACGCCGAGGCCAAGACGCTGCTCGACGCGCATATCGCCTCTTGCGCAAGGGCGGTGAGCCAGCCCCTTGCGCCCGAGACCGCCAAGGGCACCTTTGTGGCGCCCACCATCATCGAGATCGACTCCATCCGCGATCTGGCGCGCGAGAATTTCGGTCCGGTCCTGCACGTCGCGCGGTTCGCTGCCGGGGAGCTTGAAGAGGTGATCGACGATATCAACGCCACCGGATATGGCCTCACGCTGGGCCTGCACAGCCGCATCGCGGAGACCCGCGACATCGTGCAGGCCAAAGCGCGTGTGGGCAATTTCTACGTCAACCGCAATCAGATCGGCGCGATTGTCGAAAGCCAGCCCTTTGGCGGCGAAGGCCTCTCAGGCACCGGTCCCAAAGCCGGCGGGCCGCATTACCTCGCGCGCTTTGCGACCGAACGGGTGACCTGCATCGACACCACGGCAGCCGGAGGCAATGCAAGCTTGCTTGCCAGCTGACATTTGGCAATACACCGAACCATGCGAACCTCTCCCCTTCGCTTGTTCAAGCGCCTCGCCCTGCTGCTCGTGTTCCTTTGGTCGGGCCCGGCTCTTGCCGAAGTCCAGATCCACTTTCACAGCTTTAACGGCAGCGTGCTGTGGGGGCGCTATCCGCACACCTTCATTGTGCTTGAAGGAACGCTGGATGAAACGGGCCGCGTCATCAACGAAAATTATGGCTTTTCGGCGCGCAACGTAACGCCCGCCATTCTCTCGGGCCCGGTTGAGCATATGGTGCTCGCCGAGAGCGAGAAGAACGTGCAGAAAACCAACCGCCACTTCTCGATCACGCTCACCGATGCGGAATATGTTCGGGTGATCAAGCTGGTCGCATCCTGGCAGCAGGCGCCGGGCAAATTTTACGATCTGGAAAAGCGCAATTGCATCCACTTTGTGGGCGAGATCGCGCGTCTGATCGGTCTCAAGGTCGATTATCCCGACGATATGCTGCGGCGGCCCAAGAGATGGCTCAACCATATCAGCGCGATGAATCCGCAATTGGGCGCCAAGGCGATCGATTAACGGGCCGCTCTTGCAAGGCTCCACCCGGAGCAGGGATCGCTTATGGCAATCTGTACGCGACCGATCCGTTCCAGCGGCCAACAATCGCCTTGCCGCTCTCATCCAGCGCCGGGTCAAACCGGGCATAGCGCCGAAACGCCTTGCACGCCGCTTCATCAAGCACCGCCTCACCGCTCGATTGCGTCACCGAACACGCGCTTGGGCGCCCCGTTGCACTGACGGTCAATTGCACGCCAACCGTGCCTTCGAGTTCATTTGCGAGCGCCGCTGAAGGGTAAGCGCCTGCGACTCGCTTCATCCACATCACCTTGTCGCGCGGCTGCGCCGCGCGCGGGAAGCTTGGCGCCTCGGCAGCCGGACCCGCTTCACTCTGAATTGGCACAGCGGCTTCGGTCACAGCCGCCGATTGCGCCGGCGCGTGTGCGGCCGCTGGAGCCGAAACCACCGCCAAAGCCGGCGCAGCAACAAGACCAAAGACCATAATCGAAACCTGCATCAACACCCCTCCCATCGGCGAGCGCCTCGGCGCCCGTGGGGTTTCTAGCTCCTGCGCCTTACAGCGGGCTGAACCGTCCCAGCGATTCGCCGCGGCATTGGTCCCACAGTTCAAAGCGCACATTGCGGATGCGATCGCGGTCGACCCACAGGCGGCTGACTTCGCCCGCATCGCCGCGCTCAAAGCGCAGCTTGTAGCCGTTCCAACGGACCTCATCCGCGCTCACCATGACAGCCTCACGGCTGCGCCCGTTCTTGATGAAGCGGAAGTTCTGTTCTCGGGCCTATTCCATCACAATCTCGGCGCGGGGCTCGGCGTTGTAATAGCATCCCTCCAGCGAGGTCTTGCTTGCGGCGTCAGTGGGCGGCGCGGGCCGTTCGAGCGCGGTCTGCGTGCCTTGTGTCGCCATGAAGAGACGGAAGCGCCGGGTCCCGTCTTCAGCGTTGTCGAACGCGATCCTGAGGCCGGGAATGGTCGAATACTCAAACACATTGCCCTCGCGGTGGAGCAAAGCTGCGGGCTGGGACCCTTCGATCTCGCGGTAAAGCACGCCTTCTTCATCCTGCGTGATGGTGACGATCGTCCCGCTATCAAGCTCATAGCGGCCTAGCACCGCCGCGTTCTCAGGCCGCGCGAGCAGGGTCTCAGGCCCCGCCGGGTAATCGCCGATCGCCTCCACCGGCACATCCAACAAGGCCGCCGCCACGCGCTGGCCCAGCCCGACCGAACCGATGCGCGAGGTGTTGAGCATCACCACAATCGCAGTCTCGATCTCAGGCAGGCGCAAAGTGTAGGCATTGTACCCGCCCGTGCTGCCCACATGGTAGATCGCGGGCGCCTTGAGGAAGGTGTCAAACTCCAGCCCGAAACCATAGCCTCCGGGAAGCGTCGGATCAGGGCGGGTCTGGCTCTTGGCGATCACGCTTGGCGGAAGCGCGGAAGGCTCGCCTTGCAATTGCGCTTCGTAAGCCATCTGATCGGGCAGGGTCGTGTACAGGAACCCATCGCCAAAGAAGTTCGCGATTTGCGGATTGGCGATCCAGCCATCGTAATACATGTAGCCCTTGGCCTCGTTCGGCAAAGCCAGGCCATAGCGCCGCTTATAGCCGGAACTCTCCATCCCGATCGCATCGAAGAAACCGCGCGCGTAGATGTCAAAGCGCTCCCCGCTGACCGCTTCGACCAGTTCGGCGAGCAGGATGTAGTTGGCGTTGGAATAGAGGAACTGGCTGCCAGGCTCGAAATTGAGCGATCCTTGCGCGTTCAAGAGCCGCATCGCGGTGCCATTATTATGCGGACGTTCGTACCACGTCACCCCGGTCAGCGCCCAGAGCGAGTTCTGATCGCGCACCCCGCTGGTGTGGGTGAGCAGGTGCGTCACCGTGACGGCCTCCTTCACCTTGGGCATGGCGTCGGTCAGGTAGGTGCGGAAATCGGCCTTAAGATCGACCCGGCCCTGCTCCGCCAGATCGAGCACCATCAGCGCGACATATTGCTTGGCGACCGAGGCCACGTTGATCCGCGTTTCGGGTCCAATCGGGACCGAATGCGACACTTCGGCCAGCCCGCCATAGGCGAAAAAGACACTTTGCCCATCGCGCACAACGCCCACCGCGTAGCCCGGGCCGCCATCCTCCACCAGACCATCGAAGACCGCTTCATCCCGCGCGCGCTCCGCATCCGTGAGAGGCTGCGCCTGCGCGCTCGCAAACCCGGCCAACGCCGCCAAAACCACACCGCAGCGCATCCCGTTCCGTTTCATACTCGCCCCCGTTCGGATCGCGATCCCAGGTGACAGCTTTAATTTTCGGCCAAAAGTGTCAAGCTTTCCCGACACCTATTCGACCAACAGCATCCGCCCCCAAACTCTCCACCGGATATGGCGGCGGGTGCCTTGCCCCGTGGCATTCCATCCTCAATCCTAGCGCCCATGGCCATTCTTTCTGACAAATGGATTCGCGAGCAGGCGCAGACGCACGGCATGATTGAACCGTTTGTGGAGGCGCAACGGCGCGAGGGGGTGATTTCCTACGGGCTTTCGTCCTACGGCTATGACGCGCGCGTCGCGCCCGAGTTTAAGATCTTTACCAATGTGAACTCCGCCACGGTCGATCCCAAGGCGTTCGATGCGGAGAGCCTCGTCGACCGGGAAACCGATGTCTGCATCATCCCGCCCAATTCCTTCGCGCTGGCGCGCACGGTTGAATATTTTCGCGTGCCCGAAGATGTGCTGGTCATCTGCCTTGGCAAGAGCACTTATGCGCGCTGCGGGATCATCGTGAACGTGACGCCGCTGGAGCCGGGCTGGGAGGGGCATGTGACGCTGGAGTTCTCCAACACCACTCCGCTGCCCGCGAAAATCTACGCCAATGAAGGCGCGTGCCAGTTTCTGTTCCTCAAAGGCAATGAACGCTGCGAGACCAGCTACAAGGACCGCGCGGGCAAATATATGGGCCAGAAGGGCGTGACCCTGCCGCGGCTGTAGAAGGCGATCCACCGCGCGGTAATCCGAGCGCGAATTGCGCCGCATCCTCGTTTGCCATGATACACTATCTCATCTAGTCACGCATGGTCAGAACCGGCGGAGAGACGACGATATGAGCCACCCATCCTCGACAAACGCGCCGAGAAAGCCGGTTTATGGCCCCTAGCGCCCAAACCACCACGCCGATCGCCCAAACGCCGGACAGCCCCGTGACGACCGCGGCCATCACCAATGGCGTCGCCCCCACCGGAGCCAAGTCACGGATCAACAGCCTGGATGCGCTGCGCGGATTGGCGGTGCTGATGATCTTCGTCGTCAACATCAAGATGATGGCAAACGGGTACAACCATTATGCGGATCGATCTTTGTGGGAGGGCGCGTTCGATCCGGCGATCGGCTATGTCCACAGCGTGTTTGTCCACGGCAAGTTCGTAACCATTTTCACCGCTCTGTTTGGCGCCGGTCTGGCCTTGCTGCTGGCGCGCGATCAACCCGTAGCGATGCCGATCGTGCTCAGGCGCCTGTTCTGGTTGGCGGTGTTCGGCGCGATCCACCTCATCTTTATCCGCGAAGGCGACATCGTCCTGCAATATGCGCTGGTGGGTGTGATCGCCATCGCCTTTGTCAGGCAAAGGGCGACGGTGTTGTTCGCTCTGGGCTTCGCGATCCAGGCGGCCCTGCTGTTTGCCGCGATCGTCTTCCCGGTGGAGTACACCGACATTCCCATTCTTTGGGAGACAGGGCCGGACACCCATTTGGAGGTCGAACGCATCATGCTGGGTTCGTTCGCCGATCATGTGTCGGCGCGCATCGATACGGTGAAGTTCTATCTCTTCGATCTCTTCATTGTCGGTTGGGGCTGGCTTGATAAGTTGTCCGTCATGATCTTCGGCATGGCGTTGTTGAAGACGGGTTTCCTGACCGGTGAGCTTGCGCCCAAGGCCTATCTCAAAATCGGCGTTGCCGGTGCGCTGAGCGCGTCTTTGTTGATTGCGTTCCGCCTTTCGGGCGGGGCTGAACTGCCCTATGGCGAGAATGCGCTGAACGCGCTTTGGATCTTGCATCGGTTTGGCGGAGCCATGGCCTGGTCGGCCCTGGTCGTCGGCGCGGTTGCCATGGGCTGGCGCGCGGCGGCGCTGGCGGCGGCAGGACGGGCGGCCTTTTCGATCTACATATTGCAATCGGTGATTGGGCTGGCGCTGTTTTCGAGCCTGGGGCTTGGCCTGTTCGGCCAGCTCACGCTGGGCGCGTTGTCGCTGGTGACCTTGGCCGTGACGGCGTTTTTTCTGATAGCGGCGCCGCTGTGGTTTGCCCGCTACCGGTTTGGTCCGTTGGAATGGGCATGGCGCTCGCTCACCTATGGCGAAAGGCAGCCTTGGCTGCGCGCGGCCAAAGCCGGCTGACCGCGCGGCGCGCGCGGCGGCGTTCACAGTCTTTTGGCGCTGCGCGAGATTGCATTTTCCTACTCCCCCGCCACGCGCTCAGGACGCTAATGGAGACCGTCGCAATTTGGTCAGACCTCATACGCCCGCGGGCGGCCACCCGATGCAGAGTTTAGGAGAGGTCTGGCGCTTTGTTTGAGTGTCAAACGGGCTGACGCGTAAGGTCCCTTTTGCGCTTTTGGACTGTGTAACCTGTGTCTCCTAAGCGGGGACGCTGATCGGGCGGGCTCGGTCGATGAAATGGGCCTTTGACTCTGCGATGAGCGGCGCGCATGGCGTGACACAAACAGACGGGAAAAGAGGAGAGCCCCGATGGCAGAAACCGAATTCGACATCATCGTCTACGGCGCAACCGGCTACACCGGTCGCCTTGTCGCCGAATATCTGAGCAATCACTATGGCAGCGCGGACAACGCGCCCAAATGGGCCATGGCCGGGCGCAGCCAGGAAAAGCTCGAAGCCGTGCGCGATGAGATCGGCGCACCCGCCGATACACCGCTGGTGGTCGCCAACGCCGATGATGTCGTCGATCTTGAGAAGATGTGTGCGCGCACAAAGGTCGTGCTCACCACCGTCGGCCCGTATCAGCTCTATGGTGACAAGCTGGTCGCGGCCTGCGTCAAAACCGGCACCGACTACGCCGATCTGTGCGGCGAACCCGCGTGGATGGCGGAGAAGATCGAACAGCATCAGGCTAAGGCGACGGAAACCGGCGCGCGGATCTGCTTTTCCAGCGGGTTCGATTCGATCCCCTTCGATCTGGGTGTGCTGATGACGCATAAGGCCGCGAAAGAGCGGTTTGGCAAACCGGCCACGCGCGTGCGCGGGCGAGTGCGCGCTATGCAGGGCACGTTTTCGGGCGGCACCGCGGCCAGCCTTGGCGCGACGATGAAAGCGGCGGCCAAGAACCCGGCGATCATCGCGACGCTGACCAACCCCTTTGCGCTCACCCCCGGCTTTGATGGACCGAGCCAGCCCACCGGCATGGTGCCGATGCTCGAAACCGATCTCGACAAATGGGCCGCGCCCTTCGTGATGGCGCCGATCAACACCAAGAACGTGCACCGCACCAACTTCTTGCTTGGTCATCCTTACGGCGAAGACTTTCAGTATGATGAGATGATGCTGACAACTGCGGGCGAAGCCGGCAAGGCGGCGGCCAGCGCTGCGGCGGAACTGATGAAGAACCCGTTCGGTGCCAAGCCGCCCAAGCCGGGCGAGGGTCCAAGCAAGGAAGAGCGCGAGAACGGCTTTTACGACGTGCTGTTTGTCGCCGAAAACCCCGATGGAGATGACGCGCTGCATTTCGGCGTCAAAGGCAAATACGATCCGGGCTATGGCTCAACCAGCCGGATGCTTTCGGAAACGGGTATCGCGCTGCTTTCTTGCGAAGCGGAAGGCGGGGTCGGCACGCCCGGCGCTTTCCTGGGCGAAGCGTTGGTCGACCGGCTGCAAGAGCACGCCGAGTTGACCTTTGCGGTGGAGAACTAGGCGCGCCGAAACAAAAGAGGCTCCCGCCCACGCGGGAGCCTCTCGGCGACCCAGGCCGAAGCCGGGCGCTGGGGGAGAGCTTCACGCCCTTGTTCAGGGCACAGCAAAGCTCTCCGGGACGGCGTTAGAAGCTCATCCGGACGCTGGCGCGGAAGTTGCGGCCGGGGAGCGGGACAAAGTCCTTGGTGAAGCTCGAATGGCGACGTCCGGTCGTGTCGAAGATGTTCTCGGCCGAGACCTGCAGGGCGATGTTCCGGTTGTTGCCAAACGGGCGGTAGGTGACAAAGGCGTTGACGAAGGCGAACGCGTCGGTCGGCGTTTCCTCGGCGGCGACCTCGTTCTGCTTGGCGAACCACTGAACCTCACCGCGCACGTCGAACTGCTCGGTCTGCGCTTCGAGCGCGCCGTAGAAAGACGCGGGCGGAATGCGTGGCACGGCGGTGTTATCGGTGAATTCGGCGTCGATGAACGAGCCGCGCAAATCGGTGACGAGAGCAAAGCTGTCCGTGTCAATTACGGGGAACTGTACATCGGCTTCGACGCCAACGAAGTCTGCGTCCTGCTGCAGAAAGACAAAGACCGGAAGCTCATCCTCTTCCTCGCCGGTGCCAAGCAGGTAGATGAAGTTTTCAAACCACTGGCGATAGATGGAAAGGCCGAACTGAACCGTGCCCACCTGGCCGCGGGCAAAACCCTCAACGCCCCAGGCGCTTTCGACTTCGAGATTGGGATCGCCGATCTCGAAGGTTTGCGTGGCCACGTGCGGACCGTCGGCAAACAGCTCTTCGCCCGCCGGAGCGCGCTCGGAGCGCGAGACTGTGAGGCCCAAGCGCACATCGTCCTGGTCGGGCGTATAGATAAGCGAAGCGGCGCCTGAGAGCAGATCAAAGTCACGCTCAAGCGCAAGCGGTTGGGATTCAACGTCGACCCTCTCGTAGCGGCCTGCGCCTTCAATCTGCAGGTCGCCAAAGGTAGCTTCCTGAACGGTGAAAAGCGCGAAGCTGGTCGTCTCGTTGGGCGGTACGAAGGCCTCTTCGCCCACGGCAGAGAAGTCGCGCGAGGCGTATTGCAGGCCCACCACGCCGCCATCGCGCTGCGCGAGTTCGATGCGGGTTTCAAAGCTCTCCGTGTCGAACACAGTGCCGACTTCGGGGCCTTCAAACTCGGTGTGGGTGTAGTCGGAGTAACCGGCACGAACCTTGAGGCGGTTAAAGAAGCCGTCACCAATGCCGATGTCCGCGCGGAAGTCGGCGCGCACCTGTTCAAGGCCGATCGTGACGATCTCTTCGCCCTCTTCCTCTTCTTCCTCGCCGCCTTCGCCGCCTTCCTCTTCGCCGTGATGGTGGCCGCCTTCAGGGTTGCCGACGAGGCCGTAATCGGTGTCGTAATAGCCGACCGAGAAGCCAAACGTGCTGTCGCCCAGGATCACACCCACGCCGCCATTGAACGAATAGGTCTCGGTAAAGCTGTTGGGAATCGAACCTTGCTGATTGGCAGCCTCGCGCAGCTCTTCGGCTTCCTCGAACTCGCCCTCTTCCTCTTCTTCAGCGGCGTCAGCGAGCAGATCAGCGCGAAGATCCGGCGAAAGCTGGAAGCCGGGGATGTCAACGTCGCCAGTGTCGCGGTACGATCCGTCGAGGTGGAAGACGAAGCTTTCGCCCAGACCAAAGTCCAGCGAGGCGCCGCCGCTCAAAAGGTCGGTCGCTGTGTCGGCGGCGGCGAGCACGTCAAGATCAAAACCGCCCTGGGGCATTTCGGTCGGGATGCGGCGGTCAATCACGTTGACAACGCCGCCGATCGACTGGCTGCCGTAGAGCAAGGCCGCAGGGCCGCGCAGCACTTCGATGCGCTTGATGTTGAGCGGCTCGACCGTGGTCGCATGATCCGCCGAAGTGTTGCCGACATCGGCGGTGCCCACGCCATCGATGAGGACACGCACACGCTCGCCATCAAGGCCGCGCAGGATCGGGCGTGAGGCGCCCGGGCTAAAGCTGGTCGCGGAAACGCCGGGTATTTTGGTCAGGATTTCACCGACCTGCCCGTTAAGGTTGCGCTGGATGTCCTCTTCATCAAGCACCGTCTGGCCCGCGATGAAGTCGAGTTCCTGAACTCCTTGCGCGCTGACGATGATATTCGCTTCTTCGGAATCTTTGCCCAGAGCCTTGTCTCGTTCCGCTTCGATCTTGGTCAGCGGCTTGTCGCTTTCCGAGCCGTCTTCCGTGGTGTTGGCGAAAGCGGCTTGCGCGTTGAACGCAAAAACAAGCGTTGAGGCGAGCGCGAGGCGCGATACAGTCATGGTCATTGGGCTTCCCGATCCGTTGGAATTATCGCGCAATGCGATGTGATAATGTATCACGCGCTGACAAATATCGTTGCAAAGCGCAACCGGATGGCGGGTAAATTCCTGCGAATGGCACGCATTTGCCGACGAACGCCCGAAGGTGCGGCAAAATTGACACGCCCATATATCCGGTCAGGGGGACGGATGAGTTGGAAAGGAAATGGAGCGGGCGAGGCGATTCGAACGCCCGACCCCAACCTTGGCAAGGTTGTGCTCTACCCCTGAGCTACGCCCGCTCACTGACGCCTCGCAGGGCGCGCGTTGGCGCTTCCCTGCCGGGGAGGCGCGCCAACTAACAGCGGCTTTGGCGCGGCGCAAGAAGAAATTGGGAGGAAAATTTGCTTGATCCCGGGGCTCGCGCAGGCCAGCCCAATCCAGCGCTTCACAACGCGCCCCATGTGTCCCACATTGGAGCGCGTGCGGGCAGGCACCGCCTTGTCCAAACCCGAAACACATCGCGCCATCCGTGTGAGAGGCCCCGCTTCTCACCGCGCGCAAAGAAGAGGAACAATCCGTTGGCCAGCATGGGTCTCAACATTGACGAACAAAAGGCGGTTGAGCGTTTTCGCAAAGACGTCGTCGAGCCGAGCCAGACCAATCTCGTCGTGCTCGATTTCTGGGCGGAGTGGTGCGGGCCATGCAAGGCGCTCGCCCCGATGCTGGAGAAAGTCTGCGCTGACTACGCCGACAAGGGCGTCGTTCTCGCTAAGGTCAATGTCGACGAAGAACCCTTCATAGCCGGCCAATTCCAGGTGAAGTCGATCCCGACCGTCTACGCGATGTTCCAGGGCCAGCCGGTCGCGGACCTTACAAACGCACGCAGCGAATCGCAGTTTAAGCAAGTTCTCGATCAGCTGCTGCAGCAACTGCCGATCCAAGCCGATGGCGCGCCGCAAGGCCCCTCCGCTGAAGAGATTGCGCAGTTCATCACGATGGGCGACCAGGCGCTGAGCGATGGAGATGCGCAGCGCGCGGCCGGCATTTTTGCTCAGGTAACCGAGTTTGCAACCGATAACGGCCCAGCCCATGCGGGCCTGATCCGTGCGATGATCGCGCTCGATCAGGTCGCGGAAGCGCGACAGGTTCTGATCGCAGCCCAAGCGAATGCGGAAATGGCGAGCGATCCGGCGATCACCGCAGCCAAAGCGGCGCTGGAACTGGCGGGCACGCAGGTCGACGATGGCGAGCTCGCAGGCCTCAAGGCCGCTGCCCTCTCCGATCCCACCGACATGGAGGCTGGTCTGGCTTACGCCGAAGCCGCCTTCGCGGCAGGCGACCGCGACGCAGCTGCCGACACGCTCCTCTCCATGGTCGAAGCGGACCGCGAATGGAATGAAGGCGCAGCGCGCACCAAGCTGTTGCAGATCTTTGAAGCGGTCGGCCTCGAAGACGCTTGGGTGGTGACCGCACGCCGCCGCCTTTCAAAGATCCTTTTCGGATAGGCCGGGCATGTCCACGCGCCTCTCGATCTTTCCTCTTCCCGGAGCGGTCCTGTTTCCGGGCCTGCAACTGCCGCTCCACATCTTTGAACCGCGCTACCGCGCGCTGGTGGGCGACGCCTTGGTGCGCGACCGGCGGATCGCGATGATTCAACCACAACGCTCAGTCGAAGGCGCACCGCTCTACTCGGTCGGGTGCGTGGGCCGAATTGGCGAGATCGAAGCGATGGATGACGGGCGCTACAACCTTATCCTGGAGGGCCAATCGCGCTTCAAACTGATCCGCGAACTCGATGTTGCAACCGCCTTCCGGCAAGTTGAAGGCGAACTGATCGAGGATGACGAGGACGAAACGCTCAGCCACGCCCAGCGCGGCGGGTTTGAGGACGAAGCGCGCGCGTTCGCCGATTCGCAGGGATATCGGGTCGATTGGGATTCGGTCGAGAGGCTTGACGATCAGTCGCTGATCAACGGGGTTTCGCAGATCGCCCCGTTTGACCCGGCCTCCAAACAGGCGCTGCTCGAAGCCAAGACGCTCACGGCGCGGTGTGAGCTGCTGGTGCAGCTGATGCAATTCTTCAGCCGCGGCGATGGCGGCGAAGAGATCATGACGCTGCAATAAGGGCGCTGTTCAATGCGACAGATTGTCGCATCGCAGAGCTTTGCGCGAAGCCCCAGGGTAACTAGACAGTTCCCCATGAACCATCCAGCGACCCCGACCAGAGGTGAACGTACGCGCGCATGTATCGTCGCCTGCGCCTCGGCGCTGTTCTGGCAGCGCAGCTTTCACGCAGTGTCCGTCGATCAAGTGGCCGAAGCGGCTGAGGTCAACAAGGCGACGGTCTATCGCTACTTTGCCGATAAGCGCGATCTGGCCGGTGCGGTGGTCCGGCACAATGGCGTGATGACGCTGGAGTTGATCTTTCGCGCGAGCTTTTCCGATTATGACGCGCCGCAGGACCGCCTCGCTGCGATCTACCGCGCCGCCTTCATGACGCACTCGCAAATGCACGCCAGCAATGGTGACATGTATGGCTGCCCGATCGTGGGGCTCTCATTGGAGCTGGGGCAGGAAATGCCCGAAGTCCGCGAGGAAGCCTCGCGCATCTTTGATGAGGTCGAACGCTACTTCACTGCAATTGCGCAGCAAGCGGTTGCAGCGCGCAGGCGGGCCGACGACCCAGCCGCCCTTGGCCGCACTCTGACCCAGCTGATGCACGGCGCCAACGCCTCTTCGCGCCTCGCCGTCGACGCGGGACGGGTGCTCGACGCGGGGCGCGCGTCGCTTGCGCTGATTGGATTTCCCGACACTCCCATTTTTCCTAAGGAACCTTCGCGATGATCAACCTGCCGATCTACGCCGCCGGGCTTGGCGCCTTTCTGATCCTGTTTCAGGTGATCTTGATGTTCGCCGTCGGCCTGCACCGCGCCAAGGGGCAGTTCATCGGGGTCGGAGACGATCGCGATCTGGAACGCAAGGTGCGTCGTCACGGCAATCTGGCGGAGAATTCGGGACTGTTTCTTGTCGTCATCGCGCTGCTCGAAATGCTCGCCGGGCAGACGACCTATGTGCTTGTCATCGCGATCGGTTTTGCCGCTGCGCGCCTTCTCCATGCGCTCGGTTTCTCCTCCCTTGCCGGGTCACATGGTGATGATTTGACAGGGGTTCGCCGAGCGTTTGCTGGAATGCGCGCGATAGGCGCTTTCGGAACGCTCGGCGTGGCTCTGGCTTGCGCATGGTTCCTCGTTGTGAACCTGACGGGGTCGCTTAGTTGATCGCATGAGCCTTAAGCGCCTCGTAATCGGCGCGGCAGGCTTCGGCGACGGCAAGGTATTCGCCGTCTAACTTGGGCAAGGGTCCGGGCGGAGGGGCGAAGCCGGTCGAGGCGTTGACCTTGTCATACCAATGCGCGCCCCAAACGCCGTCTTCGGGCAGGGGGCCCTTTTCCCAGGCGAGCATGGCCGGGTCCCAGACAATGCCCAGCGCTCTGCACAAGCGAGAAAGGACACCAGCCGGATCGTGCAGCACTTGGTCGGTATCGATGACCGGCGGGGCTCTTCCCGTTCGCTCCGCCTCGACTTCGAAGTAATCGCGCAATTGGGCAAAGCCGAGGAGTTCGGGGCGCCGCAGCTCGTTCTTCGCCGCGTAGCTGGCAACCACACGTTCGGGTGCGCGGATTAAGAAGGCGTGGCGGTGCCGCGGAAAATCCCCGATGCCAACCGGGCCGACCATGTGGTGGGGCATATGCGTTTGGTACCAAACGGACTTGCCGCCCGGAATCGCTCCTGACTGCGTTGCGATAACGCTGTTCCAGTCACAATCCATATCGGCGATGGTCTCAGCCGCCATCGGATGCGGTTCGCCGGTTTCCTTTAAGAAGGCACCATAGAACGGCTCATCCGACACCGCGCAATCGGCCCGCGCGCCAAAGCTGCGCATCATCGCGGTCGAGATATTGCGCGGGCCCGACCACATTGCGATGCGGATCGGTTCGCTCACGCGGCCACATCCCGGTCCATCAGGCCGCGATAGAGGCCCTGCAAGCGCTCGACCATGGCCCCACGTGCCGGGGTAAGCGCGCGCCCGTCAACCGCAGTCACCGGGACCACGCCGGCAAAGGTGCCGGTCACAAACGCTTCGTCTGCGCCATAGACATCGGTGAGTGAGAAATTCTTCTCATAGACCGGGATACCCGCCTCGCGGCAGACTTGGATGACGTTCGAGCGCGTGATCCCGCCAAGGCAATAATCGCCGGTCGAAGTCCACACCTCGCCCTTTCTCACGATGAAGAAATGAGTCGTATTGCAGGTCGCGACAATACTGGGCTGTGCAAGTATCAGCGCTTCGTCCTCGCCCGCCTCAGTCGCCGGGATGCATTCCGTGATGCAATTGAGCTTGGAGTGCGAGTTGAGCTTCTGGTCCTGCACCGCCGGATCGCCGCGCCGCACATGGACGGTGAAGAGCCGGATGCCGGTCTCTATCGTCGAAGGCAGGGGAGCTTTGTATTCGGGGATGATGACGATGGTCGCAGGGCTGATCACCACACGCGGATCCTGATAGGGCGTTGAGCGGATGCCGCGGGTGACCATGAGGCGGATATGCACGCCCGCTTCATCGCGCATCGCGTTGGCGTCGATCGTGTCGTCGATCCGCGCCACCAATTCCTCCCGCGATAGGCCGATATCCATCGCAATAGCCTTGGCGCCCTCGTAGAGGCGATCAAGATGCGCTTCAAGGAACGCGACCCGGCCGCGATGAAGGCGCAAGCCCTCCCACACGCCGTCGCCCAGCATAAAGCCGCTGTCGAAGACCGAGACGGTCGCGTCAGCGCGGGGCGTGTTTTGCCCGTTGACGTTGATGAGGATGGTTTGGTTGCGCGGATCAGCCGCGAAATCATGGGTGCCTTGTGCCATGCGCGCCACCTTTAAGGAGGCCGCACCGATCAGGCCAGTGTTACGCGCCCACCGAGAGGTCAAAGGCGCGGCGCAGGCCGTCAATCACATATTGCGCCGCAAGCGCCGCCAACAGCACACCCAAAAGCCGGGTGATGACCGCTTCGACTTTGTCGCCCAGCAATCGGATCAGCGGAACCGCCGCAATCAACGCTCCTCCGGTAAGCGCCAGCACCAGGCCAAGCGCGGCAAACACCGCGCCGCGCTCCATCCAGCTGTCCGCTTCGTTCATCAACAGCATCACCGCTGCAATCGCGCCCGGCCCGGCCAGCATCGGCATCGCCATCGGGAAGACCGAGACGTCCTCAACCTCACGCTCCATTACCTTATCAGCGCGTTCCTCGCGTCGCTGGGTGCGTTTCTCGAACACCATCTCGAAGGCGATGAAAAAAAGCATCAGGCCGCCCGCGATGCGAAAAGCGTCAAGCTGAATGTGCAACGCCCCCAGCAACGCCTCGCCAAAGAAGGCAAAGACCATCAGAATGACCGCGGCAATGGCCACCGCGCGCAGCGCCATGGTGCGCGATTGCGTCGGCGTCGCCTCTTTAGTGAGGCCAGCGTAGATCGGCGCGCAGCCGGGCGGGTCAATCACCACAAACAGGGTGATAAAAGCGGAAACGAAAATCTCGGTGAGCATTGCAAGGCCGTAGTGCGAATCGGTGGGTTGGGGAAGCGGCGGCCTTCACCACTCTTGGCCCAAATACGCAAGCCCGAGCCTTACTCCGAGGGTGAAGTTAGGCTTTCTTCGATCGCGGTTTCCCAGGCGCCTTCATAGAAGTATTCCGCCTTCACGTATTTGGTGCCATCCTCGCGATGCTCCCACCGCCAACGCAACGTCCCATCGCGCGAAAGCTGCGCGTCCGATTTTCCGTCCTCGCCAATCGGCATTGGCGGAGGTGGGGGCGCGGCGGTTCCGCGCGGCGGACAGGTAGCAACCAAGCCCAGAATGGAATCGATCGCAGTGACCACGATATCGCCGTCCTCAAACTCCGGGCGCGGCGGCGGCTGCGGATCATCGCGCCCCGCCACATCGTAGGACCATTTGTAGCTGTTGTCCTTCTGGCGCACCCAGGCGGTAACATAATTGCCGACAAAGCCTTCGGCATCTCGAAAGCGGCCTTGTGACAGCGCCAAAGCGCCATCGCAGCTCATCACCACGGTGCGCGCGCCCCATTCGGTGGCCTTTGGGGGATTGGGCAGCGCCTCGGCGAGCGCGACAAACGAGACAGGCCCGTTGCGCCCATGCAGCAGCGCGTTCGGTGTGCCGAACTCGACACCCGCGGTGAACTGCCCGGTTTCCTGCGCGGCCTTGGCGTAAGAGATCTCAGTTTTGACTATCGCGCTCGGCTGCGCGGCACCGGGCGCGGTTGCGAGCACGCGGTTGATCACTTTGGTCGACGGCCCCCGGCGTTGCTGCCCTCCAGCGCAGGCAGCAAGACACAGAGCGAAAACCAGCAAAAGAGCGGCGGATGAGCGCATAGGAAGAAGGGTCCATTCAAAGGGTTCGTCGCGCGTTGTCACGTCTTCGCGAGCCGAAGTCAAAGGCCTTTAGGAGGCGAAAGGCCCTCGTTGTAATGCGCCGCGACGGCCGTGTTGCGCAGCAGGACCGCGATCGTCATCGGTCCCACGCCACCCGGCACCGGTGTAATGGCCCCTGCGACTTCGCTGGCCTCGCCAAAAGCCACATCGCCCACCAGGCGGCCTTTGTCCGCACCCGGTTCGGGCGGGAGGCGGTTGATGCCCACATCAATGACGGTCGCGCCGGGCTTGAGCCAGTCTTTCCCGATCATCTCGGGCCGACCCACGGCGGCCACCACGATATCCGCGCGCGCCACCACCGCCTTCAAGTCACGCGTCCGGCTGTGCGCAATGGTGACGGTGGCGTTGGCGTCGAGCAGAAGCTGCGCCATCGGTTTGCCGACTATGTTGGAGCGCCCGATCACGACCGCTTCAAGGCCCGACAGATCGCCCAATTGATCGGTCAGCAGCATCATACAGCCCAGCGGCGTGCAGGGGACAAAACCCGATTGGCCAACGCTGAGGCGCCCGGCGTTAATGATGTGAAAGCCATCGACATCCTTGTCCGGGCTGATCGCGGCGATAACGCTTTGCTCATCAAGGTGGCCGGGCAAAGGCAGCTGGACCAGTATACCATCGACCGCTGGATCAGCGTTGAGCCTTTCGACCAGCGTCAACAGGTCCGCCTCGCTGGTGTCAGCTGGCAGGCGATGCTCAAAGCTTGCCATATTGGCCGCCAGCGTCGCTTTACCCTTGTTGCGGACATAGACCTGGCTCGCAGCGTCCTCTCCCACCAGCACAACGGCAAGACCGGGTTTGCGCCCCGCTTGCGCGGCAAAGCTGAGCGCGGCCTCACCCACGCGCTCGCGCAGGGTGGCAGCGAAGGCCTTGCCGTCAATACGGGTTGCGCTCATTGGTTGGTGATGCCCTAGGCGAACATGATCGCGCTCAACACAATGAGCATGACGCGCAAGAGGATGATGAGCACAATCGGCGAGAAATCGATCGCTCCGGTGTCGGGCATTATCCGCCGGATCGGTCGCAATATGGGATCGAGTATCAGGCCGATTGAATTGTAGACCTGCATGAGGAATTGGTTCGAGGGGCTGACCACGTTGAAGGCGAACAACAAGCTGATCACGAACTGGATGATGATCAGCATAACTAGGATGCCGGTCAGCATCTCGATAATCTGATAAAGGGCTACGAGGCCTGCCATTCTCTTTGCTTTCCTGTTGCGCGGCGCGTGAAGGGCCACGCGGCGTTACCGTCCCTGCCGTATTACCTACCTAATACGCCGCAGCTTTGGGTCAAGGCCGTAGCAGCCCGTTTACGCCCGCACCAGAGTGCCCGCGCCGCGCGCGGTGAAGAACTCCAGCAGCATGGCGTGCGGCACCCGGCCATCAAGGATCACCGCCGCCTCGCACCCCGCTTCGACCGCGTTCACGCAGGTCTCAAGCTTGGGTACCATGCCGCCGGTAATGACCCCTTCTTCGCGCAAGGCCGCAATCGCACCGGGATTGAGATCAGTAAGCAATTCTCCCGCCTTGCCCAGGACGCCGGCGACATCGGTGAGCAGGAACAGCCGCGCAGCGCCCAGAGCCGCCGCGATTGCTCCAGCCATCGTGTCCGCGTTGATGTTGTAGGTCTCGCCGTCCTTGCCGGCCGCGATGGGCGCGATGACCGGGATCATGCCAGCGGCCACGGCGGTGTCGATGACACTGGTGTCGACCTCGGCTGGCTCCCCGACAAAGCCCAGGTCGACCGCCTTTTCGATCAGGCTTTCGGGATCGCGCGTGGTGCGCGACACTTTGCGTGCAGTGACCAACCCGCCATCTTTGCCGGAAACGCCGATGGCCTTGCCGCCCGCATTGGCGAGCCAGCCGACCAGCTGTTTGTTGATCGCGCCCGAGAGCACCATCTCGGCAACCTTGGCGGTGGCTTCGTCAGTGATGCGCAGGCCATCGACAAAGGTGCTCTCAACACCAAGGCGACCCAACATATCTCCGATTTGCGGCCCACCTCCGTGAACCACCACCGGGTTGATCCCAACCGCCTTGAGCAACACGATGTCTTCCGCAAAATCGCGCGCGGCGCGTTCATCGCCCATCGCATGGCCGCCATACTTCACCACAAAGGTGCGCCCCGCATAGTTCTGGAAATAGGGCAGCGCTTCGATCAGCACTTCGGCTTTTTCGTGCGCGGACCGTCCAAGCGGAGTGATTTGGGCGTCAGTCGTCAAGCTCGCGATCTCCTTGAAGGCGCTGCTTCCGCGCGCCTAGCGTGTTGCCGCGATTTAGGAAAGCGCGCGGTTTCCCGCCTTGGCCACGGGGCGGATAGAGGATTTGCGCTTGGCTCTGTAACCAAAGCGGTGTTGGGTGCGAATCGGGGATCGAAAGGCACAGCACAGCTGGGCTTTTCGACCATTATCGGACTAGGAGGAACCAACATGAACACATCACGTCTTTCGGGCTCGATCGCCCTTGCCGCAGCCGCTGGCCTCGCCGCCGCGTGTTCGGGGGGAGCGGACGCTCCGACCGAGGCCGCCGCCGCTGGCGCCGAGAAGACCGCAGCCGTCGAGAAGGTCAAGTGCTTTGGCGTCAGCCTCGCCGGCGACAACGACTGCGCAGCCGGTCCAGGTACCAGCTGCGCGGGCACCTCGACCGTGGACTACCAGGGCAACGCCTGGACCTATGTCGACGCCGGCACATGCGAGACGACGCCGCGCGGCGACACCGGCACGTTCGGCTCGCTGAGCGAGATCGCCGAGGCCTGATAGAAGCGTCTGATCGGGGCGCCTGATCCGCACCGATCCAACCCATATGAAGGCCGCTGGGAGCGATCCTGGCGGCCTTTCGCGTTGTCGGCTCGCCCCATCATGGGGTTTTGCCGCCAGCCATGCTACGCACCCGCGCGCATGGAACGGCCCCGCTCTCGCTTCACCCCCAGCCTGCCCGCCGGGCGCGCTTCGCGGCGCAGCTGGCTGCTCGGCTGGTGGAGCCTGTGGCGCGTCCCCACTCTTGTCACGATCGTCGCCGCGCTGTGGTGGTTCGGCGTGCGCCCGATCGCGTCCGAGCAAGGCTGGGTGCCGGTCGAAGCCGCCTTCAGCCTGTGCGGCGAAGCCCCGCGCACCGAGGCTTGCGTGATCGATGGCGACACCGTGCTCATCACCCGGGCCGGTGCCCGCGCCCGCCGCGTCCGCCTCACCGGGTTCGACACGCCCGAACTGGACGGCGCCTGCGCGGCCGAGCGCGCCCTGGCGCGTGAAGCGCGCGCCGCGCTGCTCGACTGGCTCCAACGCGGCCCGTTTGAGTGGAACGGCGCGGACGCCCCCCCTTACGACCGCTATGGCCGAGAGCTGCGCCGCGTTCGCCGCGTGGCCGCCGACGGAACCCGCGAACCGCGCGCCCAGGCGCTGATCGACGCGCGGCTGGCGAGCGAGAGCGGCTGGGGCACCGAGCCGATCGACTGGTGCCGCTAGGCGCTTATCGCCCGGTCAAGCGGCGCTGTGGTGAGGCTGTGTCGGAGACACGGGTTACACAGTCCAAAACCGCAAAACCCACCCCTCCCCATAGCCTGAAGAGTTGGCGATTTTCCAGGGGCTTTGAGCCACAAGGAGAGCGAATCGAACACGCCGACCGGCCCAGCACGCGCCGGGCCGTAGGAAAATGGGGCTTGCCCCTTGCGCATCCGCTCTCTATCGGCGCGCTTCCCTTTCACGCCCAACTCAAGGAGGCGGATATGTTGATACATTTGCTGCCCCCATGGGGCCGAGAGACCGCGCTGAAATCCAGCGCCAGACCCGCGAGCCTGTAGAGGCGGCCTGATCGATCCCTTCGGAAGGGAGGCAGGCGGCCACGGTTCGCTGTGTTCTCTCCTGAAAAGGAATTTTCACAATGTATGTGCGTTTCACCGCCCCGGCAGCCCCGGGGCAATGGAGCGTCACGCGTGCCCATGTCGATCCGGGCTTCTTTCGTTCGGGCTACGATGTGTGGTCGGGTGACGCATCTGACCCGGTCAAGATTGCGATCCGCCGTGAGCTTGACTGGTTCAACGACAACCTGCCGGTGCCGCGCCGCTTTGCCGTGAAGGCCAAGCGCGTGTGGCACCGCGACGGCGTGTGCTGGTTCCGCGACGACGCGGCGGAAGCCTTGCGCCACGCCTTCGTGCTCGCAAGCCTGATCGAAGCGAGCGGCATCCGCATCGACCGGACATGGACCCGCGATCCGGGCCAGATCCTCTACCGCGACAAGTGGCAGGTTGTCGCGAAGCCCGAGCGGCGGAGGCTGACCTAGGTTCAAGGGGCTAAGCCCTTAGGACCAGGTCTGGCCCCCAACTGCTATCGGCTTGAGTCTTGGATAGTGAGCATCAGCTCCTTGTCTTTTAGTTCAAGCTTCTTGGAGTTGCGCCTTCACAAGAGAGGTCAAATAGGCGTCAAGCTCTGACAGATCGTAATGACCATTCGCCCAAGCCTTGTCCGCCGCTGCCAGCGCGGCGTAATACGGTTGGCGATCTTCGCGTATCCGCTCAGGCACAGTCTTGCTGCCAGGCAGTAAGTCGCCGTAGGACATGCAGATTAAGTAGTAACAGGCGGCTCTCGCAGTTCGGCCATTGCCCTCAACAAAGGGGTGTATCCAGTTCATTCGCCATAAGAAATAGGCAGGTAGAACCATTGATTGGTTAGTTCCTGCCCAATTCTCATGAACGAGTGAAATGCACCGATCCATAAGATCCGGCACTTCCTTGAAGTGAGGTGGAATGTGGTTTCCGACATATATCGGCTCTTCGCGATAACGTCCGCCAAACTGAGCAATGTTTGCAACTGCTGCTGCGTTGAGCGACCATAAGGTATACTGATCAAAAAACTCGATCCCTCGCGCTAGACCGATTTCGATACAGTTGGTGAGCAGGTCGTACTGCCTAAGCAAATTTTGCTCTTGCACTCTGTTAAAGAGTAGCGGGTCATCCTGCTCACGGACAGACATGACTATTGCTCGCTATTTCTGAGCCGCGCGCAATCTAAGATTATCAGAAGAGTGAAGTACACTTTCCTTAGTAACGCCGTCCGAATGCATCGCATTTCCAAATGCAAAGCTCACACGCTGAGCACGAAGCTCCTCATCTGTTACGACATTTTTGCGTCGCTCAGCCATCAAAGCGATAAGCTCAGGATCTGGCTTTACCGAACCTAAAAATTGCTTTCTTGTCGCCATTGCTTCTCTCCGATCTAGTGTCCCAAACGGGGAATCCCACAGCAAGCCCCCCGAAGCAAGCTCAAGCCGTAAGCATAAATTCTGGAACAACGGTTTAAACGGCCCTGTGGTATATTCGACTCACCAAGCCGTAAGTTCTAGCTTCGTTCTACACCAGCTAACTCTATCTAGGCAAGACCAGATCACTCGCCGCCCCAAAACTCAAACCATCCGTGATGGTTACTCCGCCGCCTGAACCTCGCCAAACATGTCCGGGCCGCCATCAGCCTCGCAGTCTTCGTTGACCGCTTTGGCCTTCTGGCGCTTGTCGAAGCTGGACCACACGTCGTTCCAGTCGCCGGTGGTCGCGCCCTTGGAATATTCGGTGGCGCGGGTTTCGAAGAAGTTGGCGTGCTCCACACCGTTCAGCAGCGGGGTGAGCCACGGCAGCGGGTGATCTTCGATCAGGTAGATCGGCTGCAGTTTCAGCTGCTTCAGACGCCAGTCGGCGATGTAGCGGATGTACTTCTTGATGTCGGTCGCCGTCATCCCTTCAACCGGGCCCATCTCAAAGGCGAGGTCGATGAACGCGTCTTCGAGGCGCACCGTCTTCTGGCAGATATCGATGATGTCTTCCTTCACCGCCTTGGTCAGGCAGTCACGCTCGGCGCAGAAGGCGTGGAACATCTTGATGATGCCTTCGCAGTGCAGGCTCTCATCGCGCACCGACCAGGAAACGATCTGGCCCATGCCTTTCATCTTGTTGTGGCGCGGGAAGTTCATCAGCATCGCGAAGCTGGCGAAGAGCTGCAGCCCCTCGGTAAAGCCGCCAAACATGGCGAGCGTGCGCGCGATATCCTCGTCGGTGTCGACGGTGAACTGGTGCATGTAATTGTGCTTGTCCGACATCTCCTCATATTCGAGGAAGGCGGAATATTCGCTTTCCGGCATGCCGATCGTGTCGAGCAGGTGCGAATAGGCCGCGATGTGCACCGTCTCCATGTTGGAGAAGGCGGCGAGCATCATCTTGATCTCGGTCGGCTTGAACACGCGGCCATATTTGTCGTGGTAGCAATCCTGCACTTCGACATCGGCCTGGGTGAAGAAGCGGAAGATCTGGGTGAGCAGATTGCGCTCGGATTCGGTCAGGTTCTGCGCCCAGTCGCGGCAATCCTCACCCAGAGGCACTTCTTCGGGCATCCAGTGGATCTGCTGCTGGCGTTTCCAGAAGTCGTACGCCCAGGGGTATTCGAACGGCTTGTAGGTGTTCCGGGCTTCGAGCAACGACATCTTGTGTATCCCTGTGTTTGTGGTGGCGGACCTATATAGGGAATCAAACTCCGAATTCGAAGGCAAGCGGGTATGATTCGCCGGGGATAGACCGTGCAAAATCTGAGTCGAACCGAAGCTGTGGATAGCACACTTGGCGGACCCTTGCAGGGCTCGCATCATCTTAACGTGTGCCGCGCGCAAGTGGCGACGGATGGCGGGCGCTCCGCAGCGTGCGCGAACGCTTGCAAAGACCGGCGGGGCGGCTAGCGTGCGGGGCTTCGATCGCACGAAGTGGAGAGCCCTGGCGATGCCCTTTCGCACTGTCTGTCTGGCCGCGGCGCTGGCTTGGCTCGCGGCGCTCGTGCCCGCGCCGTCCTTGGCGCAAGAGCAAAACCCCGAAGCTGTGGAGCTTGACCGGCTGCTCGCGGAATCGCTGGCGCGCAAGGCGGCTCTGGCGCGCGAACGCCGCTTGGCTCGCGAACGCAAGGAAGCGGCGGAGCTGGACGGGGAGGCCGATGAATCTCTCCCGTCATCGGTGACGGATGTGTCGGTAGCGGATCTGGTGGCCTCTGCCGTTGAAGAGGGGGATGAAGACGCCGAACCGTGGACGTACACCTTTGGCCCAGAGGTGATCGAGGATTTCCTCTCCATGTCCGCGCCCTATGGGATCGACGACCTCCCCCGGCTTGAGGCGTTTGACCTGGCCATCCGCCGCGCGCTGCGGACGGAGCCGACGCTCGAAGCGGCGAGCCAGGCGGCGGCGCATTTGACCGCTTTGGAAGGGGAAGCGCTCGCGACATTTGTGCGCCTCTGGATAGAGACCGAAGCGATGGAATACCTGTTTCGCGCCGATGGGATGACTGCCGAACAACAGCGCTGGCGCGACGAGTTTGTTGCTTTCGCTCTCAACCATGGGGACGCTGCCCCCCTTGCGCTGGAAGCGGCCGCGCTGATCTTTGATGACAAGGACGAATGCGCACGCGAAGACCCCATCGTCCTGCGGCTGATGGAAGGACGCAGCGCGGCCATCGCGTGGCGAGTGGCCAGAGCCAATCGGTGCAGAGAGGCCATCGCCGCCTTCGCCACAACCCACCCCGACCACGCCTTGGGCGCGCTGATCGAAATGGAGCATTACGGTTGGCTTGAGCTGGCCGGCAAGCTGCCCGTCAGCGCGTGGCTGGTGCGCGCGGACACGCTGGCGCGCGTCGCCGCGGACGATCGCGCGGCGGTCTCAGCGGTGCTCGACCGGCGGCGTCTGCGTTCGCTTTTGCGAGCGGACTTTCCCAAACTCGCGGTGTTGTTCGCCGAAGGCTTGCCCGACGAAGCGCTGGCGCGCGCGCTGGAGCCCGATCCGCGCGACTTTTTCGCCACGATTGACGGATTGCCGGTGCACATCAGCGGCGACAAGCGCGCGGATCGGCTCAAAGGCTCGCTGGCGACCGCCTATTATCTGACCGGTCGTGAAGAACAGGCGCGCGCGTTGATCGACGCCGATGGGGCGCTCAGCCAGCAGCGAGCGTGGCTGGAATGCGTGCAAAGCGACCGGGAGCCGGAGGAAAAGCAAGAAACGTGCCCGAGGACTTTCCGCGAAGAAGCCTGGGCGCTTTTGCTCGGGCATCAGCTCGACACGCCCGAAGCGGACCCCTATCCGCTCGCCGAACTGTTCTATGGCCGCAGCGCTTCCTTTGTGTCCCGTCAGATGGGAGGAGCCGAGCTTACCTGCCGCGTCTTTGCGCACGAACGCTTTGGCGATGTTTGCAAGACAGCCCGTGCAGGCGTGGGCAACGCTTTGACCCGGCACACAACAGACTATCACCGCGGCGATCATGAGGCGGTCATGGCGACCCTGCGCGGGCTTGGCCTGCCCGGCTTTGAAACCATCGATCGAACCTACGCCGCGTTGGTGGAGGCCAAGCTCGACGAGATCGGTCGGCCAGAGCCCCGCTCTTTTCAACCCGCCTCCATCGATCCGGATTACCCCGATTACGGCGAACGCGCTTTGCCCGATGCGCTGGCGCCCTATGACCCGTCTGACGAAGACCGCTACGCGTCCTACGATCCCCCCGAATGGCCCGATGGCTGGTCCGATCCCGAACCCGGCTTCTGGCCCGTTCGCTGGGAGCAAAAGGGAGAGCGCGCCGCCTTTGTCAGCCTTTCACCCTTCTACAACCCATCGGGAGAGATCAGCCAGGGCGGCTATTGGGTGCACCTGTCCGACGATGGCGGGCGCAGCTGGCAGACGCCCATGTTCACCGGCCTTGCGCAGTTCTGGCCCTATCTCGTCGCGCCGCAATCGCAATTGCCGATGCTGACCGAAACCGGCCTGCAGCTGGAAGTCACAATTGCCGAACTCGACACCGCCAGCATCACGTACCCGCCGATCGGCCTCTCAACGCGTCGAGAGGCAACCGGGCGGGTGATCGATCTGCCGTTTGCGCGCCTGAAAGCGGACAGCGATGGCGATGGGCTGAGCGATGTGGCGGAGGCGCATTTGCTGCTCGATCGGGAGGGCGAAGCGCGGCCCTACATCCTGGGCACAGGCGATGCGAGCGCGTGCCCCGTCACGCCCAGCCGCGCCGATCTGGCGCGCGTCGCCTTGCTGAACGCGCTCTTCGACACCGAAAGCCGAGCGATCATCGAACCGGTCAATCGCGCCGCCAGGGGTATCGATTTCGGCGGATGGACAGGCAAATCCAACGCGCTCGTCCCGCCGCTCTTCCTGCGCGCAGACCCCGACGATTTTGCCTGTATCGAAACGGCGCGCCCGGTGCTGATCTACAGCGACGCGCAGGTCGAGAAATTGCAGCGCCGCTCTCCCGATTTCCGCACGGTCGAACTGCCCACAGGCGTTTGGAGCGAAGATCGCACGCGCGGTTATGTGGTCTGGTCAGCCGGATGGACCGGGGGGACATTCCTGCTCAAATGGACAGGCGAGGCCTGGGATGTAATCGTCATCAGCAACTGGATCACCTGAGCGCGGTAGGGCGTTCCTGGCTAGTCGCTGGATCTTTTCTTCTTCGATCCGAAGAAGCTGCCCCCGCCCAGCACCGTAATTCCAAGGAAGAAGCCCGCATCGTAAGTCCAGCCCCTATTCGGCACAGCGTAGACCGCAATGTCGCTGGAAAACAGCGATCCGATCCAGGCCCAGGGGAAGATGAAACCGTGCCAAAGGCCCCACAGGAAACCGGGCGATCCCGCATTTTGGCTGACCCCGGCGTCGATCTGGTTCGCGCACGCCGACACCAGCAAGGCCAACGCCGACGCGGCCAGAAGACGGGCTATCGCTGGACGCGCCATCAGTTGATCGAGGTCGCAATGATGATCAGACAGGCCGGCAGAAAGACCGAAACCATCGCGATATGGATCATCGCCGCGTTGCGCGCGTGGCCGGGTTGATCGCGCCGGATTTCGCGGACCGCGTTAAAACCAAAGACCAGCGACAAGACGAGGCCAAAGACCCCCGCCCAAAATGGCAAACCCATACTTCCTGTCCCTCTCTCGCGGCACCGGATGGTCGGCGCAGCCCCAAGGGTATGACACAGGAAGGAACAGAGCGCGAGGGCGGGAACGCGCGCGGATCAGCAGAAGCGCCGCACAAGGCCCTGATGGCGCGTCTTGCGGAATTCGGTGGCCGCGCCGTCCCAGTCCTCTTGTTCTATGCGGGCGAGCACGCCCTGGGTCAGCGGCTTGACGAACTCAAGGCCGACGCGAACGCTCTGGCGCCAGGCGACCTCGGCCTTATGGGGTCCGGTGCCGCCAATGGTGAGTTCAACATATTCGCCGAGCTTAAGGCCGCCATGCGGATCGTCCACGCGGCACCCTCCGCGCGACAGGTCCGCCACTTCGACTTCCCATTCGCGGCCAAGCCCCGTGCGGTAGCTGCCCTCAGCAGCGGTGGAGATGCGGCTGTCTTTGCGTGTTTGCATAGCGCGTGCGGGATAGCGCGATAGGGTTGGCGGATTGTTAATGCGGGGCCCTTCGCGCGCCCTGGCGCGCCAAGATATCAGCGCTTCGCCACAAGCTGCCATGAGAAGGCCAAAGCCGCCCAGGTGATAGCCATCATGACGGCGCTGGCCAAAGCTGTCTCAAGCGCGCGATCGCCCCGCAAAACCATATCGACATTCACCAGAAGGAACTGCGAACCGCCCAGCGCGAGCGCCGCGCGCCAGGGGCTCGCCATGCGCTCAGCCGTCCAGGCGAACAAGCCGACCATGAGCGTGACATAGACCGTAAAGCCAATCAGCGGGTGAACCGGCGCGGTCGGCGGCGGTGGAAGGTCGGCGTAGGGCTGAAACAGCGTGAAAACGAGGAACAGGTTGGTCAGCCCGAAAACCAACCAACCTACGAAAGCTGCGCGCCAGTTCATAAGAGTGGCTTTGAAACTGGGTTAAAGTTTTCCGGAAATAAATTTCCGCACACGTGCCAACTGCTCTTCAACATCTGTTGGCCAACCCATCGCGGTACTCAAGTAGTCGCTGGCCTCTTCAAGAAACTGAGTCTGGGTAACGCCCGCAAGTTTCGCTACGCGGACCGCTTCATTGGCCCGCTGCTTATCATATGGGTGTACGGCAAAGGGGGCCGTCATGAAGGCAAAGCCGCCCGCCAAGCTCTTTTGCCAGGATGCTTTTGCCAGTTTCTCAGTCATCGTTGCTCGCCTCTTAGACACCTACTGGCAACTCAGGCATTCCTCGTAATCGGTCTGCTGCTCGCCCAGTTCGGCTTTCAGTTCAATTTCGGGCGCATCCTTGGTGTTGTCGGCTTCGACGCCACCAGCAAAGCCAGCGCGCTGCACCGATTTGGAGCGGAGGTAATAGAGCGACTTGATGCCTTTCTCCCACGCCTGGAAGTGCAGCATCATCAGATCCCACTTATCGACATCGGCGGGGATGAACAGGTTCAGCGACTGCGCCTGATCGATATAGGGCGCGCGATCGGCCGCGAATTCAAGCAGCCAGCGCTGATCGATCTCAAAGCTGGTCTTGAAGCTCGACTTTTCTTCCGCGGAGAGAAAGTCGAGGTGCTGGACGCTGCCGCCGTTCTCCAGGATCGAGTTCCAGACATTGTTCGAGTTCTTCGATTTCTTGTCGAGGATCTTTTCCAGATACGGGTTCTTCACGACGAAGCTGCCCGACAATGTCTTGTGGGTGTAGATGTTGGCCGGGATCGGCTCGATGCACGCCGAGGTGCCGCCGCAAATGATGCTGATCGACGCGGTCGGCGCGATCGCCATTTTGCAGGAAAAGCGTTCCATCGCGCCCATTTCGGCGGCATCGGGGCATGGGCCGCGCTCTTGCGCCAGCAGCATCGAGGCTTCCGACGCCTTGGCCTGGATGTGCTGGAACATCTTGAGGTTATGCGCCTTGGCCATCGCGCTTTCAAAGCCCAGCCCCTTTTGCTGAAGGAAGGAGTGGAAGCCCATGACCCCCAGACCCACGCTGCGCTCGCGCTCAGCCGAATATTTGGCGCGGGCCATCTCTTGCGGAGCGCGGTCGATATAGTCCTGCAGGACGTTGTCGAGGAAGCGCATGACGTCCTCGATAAAGTCCTTCTCACCCTTCCACTCATCCCACTTTTCCAGGTTGAGCGAGCTGAGGCAGCACACTGCGGTGCGATCGTTGCCAAGGTGATCGATGCCGGTCGGCAGCGTGATTTCCGAGCACAGATTCGAGGTCGAAACCTTAAGGCCCAGGTCGCGGTGATGCTTGGGCATCATGCGGTTCACGGTGTCGTTAAAGACGATATAGGGCTCGCCCGTCGCAAGCCGGGTCTCGACCAGCTTCTGGAACAGCGAGCGCGCGTCAACATCGCCGCGCACTTCGCCGGTCTTGGGTGATTTGAGTTCAAACCGATCGCCGTTCCGAACCGCTTCCATGAAATCGTCGGTGAGCAGCACACCGTGATGCAGGTTGAGCGCCTTGCGGTTGAAGTCTCCGCTCGGTTTGCGGATTTCGAGGAATTCTTCGATCTCGGGGTGCGAGATATCGAGATAACACGCCGCCGAGCCGCGCCGCAGCGAGCCTTGCGAAATGGCGAGCGTGAGCGAGTCCATCACGCGTACGAACGGAATAATGCCGCTGGTTTTGCCGTTGAGGCCAACAGGCTCACCAATGCCGCGCACATTGCCCCAATAGGTGCCGATGCCGCCGCCTTTGGAGGCAAGCCAGACATTCTCGTTCCAGGTGCCAACAATGCCGCCCAGGCTGTCGGAAACCGAATTGAGATAGCAGCTGATCGGCAGGCCACGCGACGTGCCGCCATTCGAGAGAACGGGCGTTGCGGGCATGAACCACAGGTTCGAAATGTAATCATACAGGCGCTGCGCGTGCTCGGCGTCGTCCGCATAGGCATCCGCGACGCGCGCGAACAGATCCTGATAGCGCTCTCCGGGAAGGAGATAGCGGTCGGTCAGCGTTTCCTTGCCAAATTCGGTGAGGTTGGCGTCGCGCGATTCGTCGATCGTGATCGTAAAGCGGCGGTCGTTGACCTTTTTGCTTTCGGGCTCGGCCGCTTCCTTGGCCGCCGCCGCCATAGCCGTGCCGAGCGCTTCGGCGCCCTTCGCCGCGATCAGCGCGTCGCTGCCTGCATCGGTCTTTTCCATGGCCATGGCTTTATTATCTTTCGTTTCTTCAGCAGCACCGATCGCCTCACCGGTTTCCGCGTCGCTCAGAATATCCGATGAATCGGTTTCACTCGACACGCTGTCACTCGCTTTAAAATCCATTCCAAGCACCCATCTATCGCATGAATCAGAACGCGGCGTAACCGCTAATGTTCCAACTCTGTTCTCAACACTCTGTCGACAGCCTTGCCCCCTGCATCATCCACACATCTGGGCTCTCCCCCGTGTGGCGACAGGCGTGTCCGCCGATGTTTCAACAACTCAACGCTTACCCCGCAATTTAAGCGACTCCTCCCCTAGCCGCGCCCAACAGGGCACGGGAGAAATCACCAAAGGTTGTGGGGTCCCCGCGAACCGAACCACTAGATCATGAATCGGACACAGGAATCGGTCAACGGGGTATTAACCACGTTTTTTGCAATCGAGCCGTTTTGCTGCACTGCAGCAAGGCCGCGACGCGTGGTCAAAGCTTGAGTCGCTGGCTGCGCAAGCCCCAAATTGAATCTGTGAAGAAAAATTTGGTGATTGAATCATGTGAATCAATCCTTGAATCTTTGGACTGTGCCGTCGCAATAATGTTGCGTGCGTCAAAAGGGGGACAAAGGATGAAGGCGATTTTGACGCACGCTATCGCGCTTGGCGAAAAATACGAGCGCCCCATCGCGCTGGCGGGCGGTGTGTGGCTGTTCATTTCCTGCGCATCGTGGATCCCGTTTATCCCGATCCCCAAAATACCCTATCTCACCGACAGCCAATCCTGGGTCTTCGCCGGCGCGTGGAACGTCGTGTGGTGGGGGCTCGTCTACCCATTGATCGATCAGCGTCGCAAGGAAATGGCTGCGGAAGCGGACGCCACCGCCCAAACTAGGCCAGAACCGCCCACAAAGCGGCCATAACGGCCAAGGCCAGAACGGCGTGAAACGCGCCAAAGCCCCATTTGATGTTGCGGATCATCTTCTGAAATTCCGCTGTGTCGTTTTCATGCGGGAAGGCCTGTTCGGGCACAGGCACGCCCAGAAACGCGCAAAGCGGCTCCCAACCCTGCTTGACCTCATAGACCAGCAGTCGCTCTTGCGGCAGCTCGGCCTGAACCGCGGCGTTGTGCTCCTCAAACATCCGCTTGGCGTGCGCCTCGTCAAACTGACGGCCATCGAACACACGGTGCCACACGGTGCCGTTGGTCATCTCCGCGTTCTGGCGGATCGGCGGGATCACAGCGCGCGCCCAGGCGGGCGGCGCCCTGCCAATGGGGATGATCGTCGAGCTGGCGCTTTTCCACCAGCTGTCCGTGCTGCGCGTGGTCAGCACAACCTTGGCCTCAGGGTAATAGGCGGCCAGTTCGCGCCAATAGGCTGCGGTGGGAAAATCGACCGCCGCGGGAAAGCCATCGTAAACCGCGTCCCAGTCGACCGGCGCATCAGGCTGAGTTCCGATGGTGTGCCATAGCGCCATCTGGCGTTTGTCGGCCATCACCTCGAACATGTGGTGCGTCTTGTCGAAACCCAGGATTTCGAGCGCGGCTTTGAGCGAAGCCGTTCCGGTGCGCCCGAATCCGGCGCCAATCACTTTGAGCGTCATCGTCCCCCCCTTAGATACGCCGCTATTCCGCCGCTTCACGCACCTTGGGCGAGGCCTGCGCGGCGTGATCGGCAATCTCGCCAGCCAGCTGGTCGATCAGCTCAAGCGGCACATCATGGCCCCAGCCAGGAACCGTCACGATCCGTGACCCCGCAATGGCTTTCGCGGTCGCCTCGCCTGCGGCAAGCTTGACCAGCGGATCATCCTCGCCATGCAGGACAAGGGTCGGCGTGGTGACGGTCGCCAACCGCTTGGTCCGATCGCCATCGTCGATGATCGCGGCCAGTTGGCGTGGAAGCCCCATGGGATCCACGCTCCGCCGCACATTGATGCGGGTGCGTTCGCGGGCGCGCTCTTCATCGAAGGGGAAGCCCGGGCTGCCAATTGCGCGAAGGATCTTAAGGCCGTGCGCCACCAGCACCTCTTCGTCCATCGATCCGGGGCGCGCGGTTAGCGCCGAAATCGCGGCCTTGTCGGCCTGCGGAAGTTTGGGATTGCCCGTGGTCGACATAATCGACGTGAGCGAAAGGAGCTTTTCGGGATGGTTGATTGCGAGCAATTGCCCGATCATACCGCCCATCGATGCGCCCACAGCGTGCGCCTTGTCGATTTCCAGCGCGTTGAGCAGACCAGCGGCGTCAGCGGCCATCTCGGCCAGCGAATACGGCACTTTCGCTTTCCACCCGATCCGCGCGCGCAGGAGCTGCCACACGAATTTGGGCGGCTGGACATCGCCCCATTTCTGGCTGAGGCCAATATCGCGATTGTCAAACCGCACCACGTGATAGCCCCGATCAACCAGCGCCTCGACAAATTCGTCTGGCCAATGGGTGAGCTGAACCCCCAGCCCCATGATCAAAAGGACTGTCTCATTCGCGCGGTCACCCGCCTCTTCGTAGAAAATCTCGGTTCCGGTGATCGGCGTGGTGATGGATGGCATGGATATGTCCCGATTGTCTGTGGTGCGGCATGCCTATCGGGACGGTCGGGCCATCGCAAGCGCCACGGCATGCGAACCGCCCCGGCCTCCGGAACGTCAAGGACGCCCAAAGGCGGGACGGCCACCACTTCCGGTCGAAGCCGTGTTCGGGGGGAAGGGGCTGCTACCCCCCGAGAACGACCACGTCGTCCTCCGCTTCGCCGGAAGCAATCCGAGTGCGTTCGGTCTTGGCGAGCGCGCGCGCAAGATTCTCGCGCTCGGCAAGGTCATCTGCGAAAATGATGTTAGCCAGGAACCGCGCTTCCTGAACGTTCGCGACCGGCGCGTCGGCGAGGTTCCGGACACGCTTGACTGCACGCATTGCGGTGCGAGCGGCTGACCAATTGGCGCTGTTGGACCGGATCTTCAGATTGTCCGCCCGCCCGGCCGAGTCGAGTTCGAATGCAATCTGCACGACGCCGCTTGAAGGCACGAGGCTGGCGCGGCCCGGCGTGCGTTCGAGAGCGCGATCCAGCTGACGCGAGACATCTTTCTTCCAAAGCTTCATTTCGCTCGGCGATTTGACTTCGATCTGAGCGTCTTCGTCCGCCAGCGCAGGGGATGCGGCGACAAGGCCTGTCCCTCCCAGCGCGACGCCAAGCGCAAGCGCAGGGAAAGCGAGACGGCGCATGGCCGCGTTACAAAAGGCCGTATTAATTAGGTGTGTCATAGGATCATCCTCCAGGTCACAGTTCAGGATGATCGGCCGGTTAGCGTCGAGCAGCAGGGCATCAGCCCATACCCGCAAGCCTCGGCATCTAGGGTCGATCCGACACCTCGGGGAATTCGGGGGTTGGGGCCCTCAGCGTCGCAGGAAAGATACCACGATGCATGTTTGCATCAAATCATAATTGATGCGCGACCTTCTATGTCGTCAAAGAGGTGGCTGAGAGCGACAAACGAACAACCGCGCCCGACGAAGAGTGCACTTCCAAACCCACGTCTCAGGAATCCCGCCATTCCGGGCCGCTGATCGTGAAGCCTTGGCCGTCGAGCCGATCGAGCACGCCGTCGGGCTCGGCCAGCACCCGCAAGGGCACGACCGCGACCGTCACGCCGCTTTGTTCGGTGGCGGCGGAAATCATCCCGGTCCACTGCGCGCGGATGTCCTCGCCGACTTCGGGGTCCGCCCATGGCCAGCACGTGCCAAGCGCGATTTCGAGCGGATTTTCCATCACGCCGGGGACGTTAAACTTGGTCCAGTCGCGACCGCGCGCCTCGATGATGCTTTCCCCCGCTTCCGTCGCGGTCATCGCCGCTTCGAGGCAGGGGATATGGCTTTCGGGCGGCGCGTCGGCGAGGTCATCGAGCAAGTCTTCACCGCGAAAGCGTTCGGGCCGGGTGATCGGGATATCGGCCTTCTTGGCCGCCTTCCTCACAACATCGGTCGCGTCGTCGCTGAGCGTGTCGTCATCGAAATCGAGCTGGCGCGCGAGCAGGTTGAAGCTGGTGATGAGGAACGAGCCGCGATCGTAATCCTTGTCGTATTCCTCTTCGAGAGCCGCCAGCCGGGCGCGCTGGCCCTCGTCGAGGTAATCGCCTGCGACGGTCTTGTCGGGCAATTTGGTAAAGCGCCCGCCGCGAAAGATCAGGCGGAAGAAATCTCCGGGCGAGAATTTGGGCCGCGCGCCGACAATCACCCGGTCCGCTTCGCCAGTCGCTTCCTTGAGGCGGTCAGGCTGCCACGGCGTCGCCTTGGGCACGCGCCGAATTTCGCCAACAAGGATAACGGTGGAGCCGCTCTCAGTGTCCACCGTCCACATCGGCGCGCCTGAGCGCTGGGCTGTGACGATGATGGGGTTTGGTTCGGGGTCCGGGGTTTGGGCCGATAGGGATGACGCTTATGCAGCCAGAGCAATGATGAGTAGCCTAGAGAAAAAC